>CALHDP010000056.1 GCA_938023085.1 uncultured Collinsella sp. | reverse complement strand
TGACCTCTTGACTGCCAGTCAAGCGCTCTCCCAGCTGAGCTACGCCCCCGTGCGAGAAAGTACTATACGGGAACTCCCCCGCCGATGCAAGGACAATTTTGGAAAAGATTTTACGGTGCGTGGAACGGCGCGGGGCCGAAGGGACACACGATGCCCGAAATAGCCCGCGGGGCGCGCCCCGCGGGCAGCGGCAAGCCCGCCGCCCTCCTTCCTGGGGCGCGCATGTCGCCCCAGGTGCCGCCGGCCAGAACAAAGCAATCCGCGGTGCTTCCGCGGGAGGGTTTCGTCTGAGCCCCTCTCCGCGCCTTCGGGTCAATTTACTGAACCGTGCGCAGCTCGCGCCAGCTGGTCGCTTCATAAACAGACCGGTTTACTGCGACGATTCCCGGATTTCCGACCACACGCCTACATTCGCAAAACGGGCAGGCATTCTACCTGCGGTTTTACGAGCGACGAATTCGGTGTGCTCAGCTACCCCCAATCCAACGTAGTAAACCGGCGTGGTTTTAAAATGGCACTTAATTACTGGCAGCATATAAAGTAGTAATAATGCTCACTTGAACAATATTACTTACCAATACCAAGCCAATTGCACAGAACGTTGGCTCGCAATCTGGTCTCAGCGCATCTCATCGCCTCGGTTTTTGGTTTGTAGCGCAACTCCAATCGCTCACACACACTGTGAATGATGGCATCAAGCTGATCGTGATCATTGAGCATGTCATGGGTTACAAGAAATACGTCGTATCCCATGCTTTGTAATGCTGTCATTCGTGCGGCATCGTGGTCCAGCACGGCGCCTGAACCATGGATAACCTCTCCCTGAAGTTCGATAAGCACAGCTTTCATTATTATTGGGTTTACGATGACGATATCGCCGTAACAGATTTTCTGACCTGCGATTTTTCGAGCTGAATTCGACAGCGGTGTTAAGTCGTTGACGTATATGTTTTTAAACTCCGCTCCGCCAGTACGCCTCGGAAGACTTAGCAACATGATTCCAGCAACTTCTAGCGGGGATGCCGCAATACCCATTACCTGCCGTGCGGCTTCGTAGAATTGTTTTCCCCACATCTCGCCCTTAACCTTCGCTGCAAATCTGTGCAGTTCTTCTATTTCAATAAGAGGCTTTCTCATCCAGAGCGATGTGCCTTTTCCGTTTGCTTTATTTCCGGATCCGTCATTCTGCTGCCCACTTTGATCATTCTCGCTGTCCTTCTGGCTCGCACGAGCATAGACTCGCTTCCATGGGGCCTCGTCTTGGGTTTCATCTAGTTCAAAAAGACTTTCTGTGGTGTACTGCTCTTCTTCTGATTTTGCTTGCTCAAGTGCCATGTCGACCGCGGGCGATGGTTTAAAAACCGAAAACCATCCGCAGAGCTCGTACATGGCCAGAACCAGGTCGCATGAAGAAACGCTTCGAGTCATGGTGAATAGCGTATGAAGAGGGTCTGTGACGCTAAAGCCCATGCCCGTGTCGATCGAGACCTTCTCTGTATAGGCGCTGTTCCATCGGATGGTACGTCTTGTCTCGGAATGTAGGTTGCTTCGAGTTGATGCTGCTGTGATGACTGGGGTCTTGAGGACGTCGGTTACGAATGGGGCTTGGGATAGAGCTCGCCAGCCTTCTTCGGAGTTGGGCAGGCGCGGGTAGAGATCGCGCACCTGTGGCGGGCAGCGCCAGTAACGGAATGCGGTGTTTGCGCAGACGATTTCGTCCATTTGCGCCTCCCCTGGTATCGGCCGTAGACCATGCGGTTGTGGTCGTGGACGATTATCTACCGGGGCATCATGCGGGTAAGTACCGGAAGCTGACCAAACGCTGACCAAAAGCTTGACGAGTTCTGCCGAAAACCGTCGTGTGATAGAAATCCGCTGGAAGACGCTCTGGGCATGCGGTCCCTGTCTCCACATTTGCGCTCGAATCACATGGGGAGTTCATTGAAATTACGGATGTGTTTTATACAAAACATGCAATGGCGTCAAAAAAGGGCGCGATAAAAAAAGACGCCTTATACGACTTCGAGTCGATTTTGGTGTCGGCCTTGGTGTCAAAAGGAAAAAGGTCAGAGGCTTAACACCTCTGACCTGCGCTTTTGATGGTGGGCGATACAAGATTCGAACTTGTGACCCCATCCGTGTGAAGGATATGCTCTACCCCTGAGCCAATCGCCCGTCGCCTTTCGGCAAAAGAGATACTATCATAGCCGAGCGTGGTTTACCAAGAACTTTTTGCCCCCGATTTTAAATTCGTGAGTGCCAGTCAAGCCAAAGCAACCAAAGCAATCGGCAAAACCGCAGCTAAACTACCATTTACCGCTTTATCCACGAGGTCTCAGGACGGCAGATAAGTCGAGCGTTGTTGTAAGCCATGTCGAGCGTGAGGCAGGTGCGTGCGGCGTAGAAGCCGTCCTCGCGTTGGATGGTCAGTGCCAGTTCGGGCTTGTCGCCGGTTAGGCACAGCGGCAGCAGCAGCTGGATCCGGCCGCCGTAGAATTGCGGCACGGCGAGCGTGTAGTTGGCGGCGGCGCGGCGGGCGGCCTCGACGACGGCTCCCTCAAAGGCGCGGCGCAGCAGTAGCGAGTTGCCCTCCCCCATCAGGCTGGCGGGAATACGCGTGAGGTTCTCCTCATCGCCCAGAATGTGGTCGATGTTGGAGCGGATGGGCAAGCGGTAGTCAAAGACCAGCTCGGAGGGGTCCTCGGCAAAGCGCACGCGGCACGGCAGGTACTCAAACGAGACCAGCATGGGGTCGCTCTCCTTAAAGAAGCCCTTCAAAAACCAGCGCTGGCGCGCGTCGGGCTTGGTGTTGGGCTCAAACAGGCCATAGATGGTCTCGTAACGGCGCGTGTACAGGCCGGTGTTGAACAGGCAGCGGTCGTCATCGAACACCAACGGCAGGTTGGACGGCGCGGTCTGGTCCACGTCGCGCTCGGTCAGGAACACCGCGCGGCTAAACGAGAACGACAGATAGTTTTTGAGGATGCGGTTACTGGGACCCCAGTCCTCGGGGTCGGCTAGATCGACCAGGCGGTCGTAGCAGGGCTCGGGGCAAAACGCGAAGTCGTACACATTGCTGCACAGGGTGCTAGGGAGTTCCATGTGGCGTCCATTCCATTCAATAACCGGCATGCGGATGCTTAGATTCTATACGTGCGACGCACCGTCGAGACGCACAACGCAATTGCGCCTTAGTTCTTTGACGAGCTCGTCGCGGGAGCGGCTTTCGGATACGAGGTCCTGGATCCAGGCGTAGTGCGGGAAAAACCGAGATCTGTCGACCAGACCCCGATTTTACGCTTTCGAGACATGCTTTTTTAAATAGCAGATGTCTTGGGGCTGCTATGGCGGCCATGTAATTTGAAAAATGGAAGTCCGATCAACAAATAGGGGTGCCACGGCAAACGCCGGGGCACCCCGTCTCAGAACCTATATTGCTTTCCCCTAATCCTCTAAGTACTTAGAGGAATGCAAGGACAACAGCAAAGACAATGCACGTGACACCTATCCCGAGCGGAAGTCGTGCCTTCTTCTTTTTGTCCTTAATAAGAAAAGCCTCGATTGCAGACGCAAGGACCAGAAATCCGCCGATAATTAGCAGGTCAAGCGCAACGAAACGGACGGTCGAAATATCGGAAGAGATCCCTCCGGCATTAACGTTCACGAGCGTAAAGATCGCGGCGAAGACGGCAAAGAGTGCCAGCACATTACCGTAAATACGAGATTCGATATTGGCAACTTCTTCCTTTTTGTCTTCAACCTTTTTGAGCTCTCCGGCATAGACGTCGGAATAGTCGGCGAGCCCATTAAAGTTAAGCTCATCGGAAAAGGCTCCATGGTAAGGATGGGCAACCGTGCCTTCGACGTGCTGGAATGCGACCTGCGCGATGCCCTTAGACTTATCGAGGGTAATGGTGCTGCCGCTTACGTTTGTAACACGATAGAACAGCCTAGTTCCATGGCCAGGGAAATAGAGCGGTGCATCCAAAGAAAGCCCTTGGCGAATGCGCGAATTGCGCAGAAGTACGCTAGCGGTCAGATTGTTGGGTAGCGCGACACATTCAACGCAAGAGACAAAAGTCGAGTCTCCGGGGCCAAGCTCGACCTCGAACTGCTTGCTTTCATTAATGTAGAATCCGTCGGTGCGCAAGTCATACGTAACCTGGCCGATGTTCGAAGCATCGGCATTGAGCAGCACCTTGTTGTCGATAAGCTCTTGAATCTTAGTATCGCTCAAGTACATATGAACCACTTCCTTAGGACAACGAGTATAGCACTGAGGTATTGCACTGGCGGCTGTCCCCAAAGGGGACACAGGTGAAGTAAGTTCAACTTCTCTACTCGGCACGCACCCTTAAATAAACTCTCCCGTCTCCAGGTCAACGAAGTCCGCGAGCTTTATCTTTCCGGAGAAGCCGCTCCCCTTGTACTTTCCTGCGTAGGTCTCAGTGTCGAACTTGAACGAAATGTTATACAGCTTTCCAGTCTTTGTCTTCCTGATTAGCCCGTTTTCCAGCATGTAGCTCAGTACCCTCTTATGGCTTTCTCTATCGTTTCCGCTTAGGTAAAAGCAGCAGACACCTTGTTTCGAGCCCGCCGCGATGAGCGTTTCGGGATTCGAGTATTTGGCCTCTACGACGACGCCATCAAGAACTGCGGTTCCGACAATGTCGTCCATGAGGGCGGTTTTGAATGGAGAGAAGAAGAACATCCATTTGCCGCATTGGACAGGATTTATGTCGTGGATTCGCTCCTTATTGATAAACCAAATCCATGAGAACGATTTGACCCTGGCAATCGAGCCGGATTCGTTAAGAAGCGTTTCTTCGACGGACGGCGTTAATTCCTCGTTGTTGCCTGTGTTATTTGAGCTTGCCATTGCATTAATCCTAACAGTCGCCCTTAATAAAGCTCCTCGCCAGCAGCCTCGAGCGCTTGTATCGCTGCGCGTTTTAGCTCATTGAGACTTTCGTAGCCGCTTTCCGACAGCTGGATTATTCGCACGTTGAATGAGTCACCGTACTTGTAATCGGCATACACATCGCAATTGCCCCTACCGAGAAACTGTATGGCCGCTCGATCAATTGCCTTTGCGCTTTGGCCTACGTAGTACAGATCTTTGGTTGCATTATGGACAATGAAGATGCCAGTAATTTCGCCTTGCTGTGTCAGGGCCTTTCGCTGAGACATAAACTCTTCGGCGCTCGCGGCGATTTGAGGATCATCTTCTAGGAGCGATTGGCGTAGCCCTAGTAGTTTCTCTTGTTGCCTTGATGCAGTAATAACAAGAAAGAGCCTGTCCACAAAAAAGAATAAGCCAAGGAGTAAGAAAGTAAAAGAAAGCGAGCCATATATGTTGGCACTCGATGGCAGAGCGGAAAAGAAACTGACAATTGCCAATACAAGCCCAGTAACGCTGATGACTTTTCCGATCGGGATGAGCCTCCTTGGAGGGGCCGATGCGACGGTTTTGATTTGATAGTAGTTCCTCATGTTATGACTCCAGTGATATAGGCAATTGGGTCCAAATGAAGCTTTATAAACGGTAGCATTTGGATTGCAATTATCTTATCGCTCTGGCAGATGGGGTGTAAGGCTCAACATCGGTAATGGATCGAGAGGCAGTCGAGCTGAACAAAATAGTGCCGTCGCAGCGATGGCTGATACGGCACCAATCTCTAAGAAATTGATTTAGTAGTAGGCTAAAGACTTCTGCAATAGCTGCATTCATCCCTCTCTGGTCTCACTTAAACGGGGCCTTAGCAGCGAAATGCGGCAGCCAGGAGCGTTGTTCCCAGAAGGAAAAGCGTTACGGAAGCGGCAATCCAGTCGCTGTCGGCGGTCTTGGGGAGTGTCGTTGCGGTCGTGCTGGTGGCTTTAGGCTTAGAGGACGCAGGCACTGTGGTCTTGGTCACCGTCGTCTTGATCGTTATGTTTGTTTTGGGCGACGTGGCCGCAGGTTTCACCGTTGGATCCGTCGTCGGCCCCGCACCGGGCTGCCCTGCAGCAGGGCCGGCACTACCATCTGGTTTACCCTCCCCGCATCCAGGCACGTCGTCTCCATCGGTCTCCCCTGCCGGTGGCGTGGCGGCATCGGGCTCAACCACCACATGCGGTGCCATCGCACCGGCAGCATTCACCACGCCGTCAGCACCAAAGGCCCCGCCGGCAGGCGTCACAAACCGTGCGGACACAAGCGAGCCGCCCAAGCACGCGACGCCGCCATCGGTACCTGCCGCATCGAGCCACGAGGCATCGACGGAAAGCCGACAGCCGGCCGCCCCATCGCCAAGGCCTAAGTCCTGCAGATACACGCCGTAGGCGCGCACGCCCGCTCCGGACCCGGCGCCC
>CALHDP010000055.1 GCA_938023085.1 uncultured Collinsella sp. | reverse complement strand
TCAATCGTAGCCCGAGACGGTCCCGGGCTGACAATTTCGACTGTAATGGACGTTCCTTGACGGCTAGTCGTTTAAGAACGTCCCCAACGGCCAACAAAGGGACTGTCGCTTTGTCACATTCTAGAGCGTTTGGAGCAGAGCGACGAGGAATCGGATGCCCTGGAGGTAGGCGCGGCGGGTGATGCGCTCGTTGGTGCCGTGGACGCCGCGATCGCACTCGTCATCATCAACCACAAAGGCCGAGAAGCGAATGCACTCAGGGCAAATGTGCTGGTAGTTGGCAGCGTCGGTCGCACCGATCACGGTCGAGGGCACAATTGCCACTGGCCCGAACGATCCGTTTTCCTCCGTCCCCTTTGGATCACGGAAATAGCGGGCGGCGATGGAGCGAACCGCCTCGAGGCCGGGACCACCGATGCGCGGGGACGGCGAGGGTTCGGAGCTTCCGGGGCCCAGCTCCACTTCGACACGATCGGCAAGGTCCGCCCCGGCAACCGCCTCACGGCAGCGCGCCACAACGTCGGCCACGCTCGTGCCCTCGAGCATGCGGAAGTTTATGTTGGCCCACATATCCTGCGGCATTACATTGGCGCCGGTGCTACCACCCTCAATCTGCGTGGGCGCGCAGGTGGTCGTCACCTGCGGATAGAGCTTCTTGCTGGCGAGGCAATCGCGGACAATGGCATCTCCGTTAGCGGCAATTTCATCGGCCGTGTAGAGCCCCAACTCGACGAGCTGGGCGGCAAGCAAGTCGGTCACGCGCATCGGCCACTCGATATCGCAGATTGCGGTAATGGCACGGCTGAGCACCTCGAGCGACGTGCCGCCGTAGGGGTTGGAAGAATGTCCACCCGCGCTCTTTGTCTTGAGCGCGATGTCGGCATAACCTTTCTCAGCCAGGTCGGCGTGCATGAGCCAACCCTCGCCCGCGCTATACTCGGCAGCCGGAACGATGCGGTAGTCGCCCTCGTCGATCAGGAATTCGAGCTCAACACCGCGCTCCTCGAGCACGCGGCCGATGGCGCCTGCGCCGTACTGCGTGGTTTCCTCGTCCTGGCCAAAGGCCAGGAGCAGTGTGCGCTCGTGCTGCCAACCGTGCGCCAGCGCATACTCGACAGCCTCGAGAATGCCTGCGACCTGGTCTTTCATGTCGATCGCGCCGCGGCCCCAGATGTAGGTGTCGTCCACGTGCCCGCTAAAGGGGGCGTGCGTCCAGTCGGCCTCGGTACCCGGCACCACGGGGACCACGTCCATGTGACCCATGAGCATAACGGGCTTAAGAGCCGGATCGCTGCCGGCAAGCGCCACCAGCAGCGAATGGTCGATAAGCTCGACCTTGCCCGCCGCAAACACGCGCGGCCAGGCCTGCTGCATATAGGCGCGCAGGTCGTCGAAGGGTTGCCAGTCCACCGCCTCGGCATCCATGCTCGAGACGGTCGGAAACGACAGCACGCGGCCCAGGCGTTCGCACGCGCCGGCCTCGTCTATATCGGCAAAATCGTCCTCATGCGCAAAGAAGCGCCAAACCTCGGCCATGACATCCTTTCGATTGTGACGACAAAGGCCGCCCCACGGGAGCGGCCCTGCAACGTAAGCGTTTGCGTCGGTTATTTGTCCTCGAGATAGCGAGAGAGGAACTCGCGAGTGCGCTGGTGTTTGGGGTTGCCGAAGAGCTCGGCCGGCGCGGCGTCCTCGAGCACCACGCCCTTGTCCATAAAGACCACGCGGTCGGACACGGTTCGGGCAAAGGCCATCTCGTGCGTGACGACGACCATGGTCATGCCGTCGGCCGCGAGCTTGCGCATGACCTCGAGCACCTCGCCCACGATCTCGGGGTCGAGTGCCGAAGTCGGCTCGTCGAACAGCATGATCTGCGGATTCATGCACAGGGCGCGCGCGATGGCCACGCGCTGCTTCTGGCCACCGGACAGGCGACCCACGGCGGCGTGCGCGAACTTTTCGAGCCCCACGCTCGTCAGATGCTCCATCGCGACCTTCTCGGCCTCGGCCTTGCTCATCTTTTTGAGCGTGACGGGCGCAAGCGTGCAGTTGTCGAGCACGTCCATGTTGTTGAACAGGTTAAAGCCCTGGAACACCATGCCGATGTCCTCGCGGAGTTTATTGATATTGCAGCGCTCGGCCGTAAGGTCCTGACCGTGGAACCAGATGTGGCCCGCGTCCGGGGTCTCGAGTAGGTTGAGGCAGCGCAGGAAGGTCGACTTGCCCGAGCCCGAGGCGCCGATAATGGTGACGACCTCGCCGGGGTTAACGGACAGGTCGATGCCCTTGAGCACCTCGAGCGAGCCGAAGCTCTTGCGCAGGCCCTCGACGCGGATGAGCGGCTCATTGGTCTGTGCGGCGGCCGCGGTGCCGGTAGTGGCGGTATCTGCCATGATGATTCTCCTCGTCTTGAGCCTAGTTGGAGCTGGGCAGCGTTGCCGGAGCCTCGGCGCCGAGCTTTTTGCCAAAGGCCTCGAGCAGGCGGCTCGCCACGAGCGTCAGGATCAGGTAGACCACGAGCGCCACGCAGTAGACCTCCATCTGGCGGTAGTACACGCCGGCGACAGTGGTGGTGGCGTACATGAGGTCGAACACGCCGATGACCGAGAGCACCGACGAGTCCTTGATGTTGATGATGAGCTCGTTGGTAAGTGCGGGGATCGCGTTTTTAATACCCTGGGGGAACACGACCTTGCGCATGGCCTGCCACTGCGACAGACCCAACGAGCGCGCCGCCTCGGCTTGGCCGGCGTCGATGGACTCGATGCCTCCGCGCAGGACCTCCATCATGTAGGCGGTGGAGTTGAGCGAGATGGTGACGAGGCCGGCGGTGAAGGTACTCCAGATCTGGTTGGCCTGGGCGGTCTCGAAGCCCATGCCGCGCAAAACGGTGAAGCCCGCGTAATAGATGAGCAGGCCCTGGACCATCATGGGCGTGCCGCGCACGATGGTGGAGTAGATGGTCGCAAAGCCGCGGCCGATGCTTTTGAAAAAGCGTGTGAGATCGTTGTCCACGCGGTCGAACGTCTGAATACGCAGGAACACAAAGAGCAGCGCCAGGAAAAAGGCGATGACGGTGCCGAAGGTCGCAAGTGCGATGGTGATCTCGATACCGCGGATAAAGAAGTCCCCGCTCTTGTAGGTCATGTAGACCAGGCTCGGCAAAAAGTCGCTGGGATTGGAGTCCGAGACAATGCTCACCTGCACCAGGTCGATAAACGACATGACGCAACGGTCGATAAAGAAGATCGTCGCGATGGCGACCACGGCATAGCTGCCCAGGCGCGCGCCGCGACGGAAGCGCTCGGAAGCAAATGGCGACGTTTCGCGATAGTCGTTCCAGTGCATAAGCTTGGTGACCAGCGCCGCCACCGATACGACGAGCCAGGCCCAAAGGATTGCCCAGAGGCAGTCTTGGAACACGCCCGTAGGTGCCAAAAAGCTCAGCGGCGTGGGGTTGCGCTGGCTAAACGCCAGACCGAGCGCCGCGATAACGCTCGTGCCCAGGTACACATAACGGTGGTCGGACTTGATAAAGGAGGCCAGGCGATTAATAGTTTTCATGCTGCCTCCCTATGCCGGCTGACGATCGAGGCACGCATCCCACATTTGGTTGCGCTCCTCCTGGCTGACGCCCTTGAGCGTCTTATCGATGAGCTTAAGCAGCTTATCCGAGCCCTTGCGGCAACCGACGTTTGCCGTGACCTCCTGCTTAAAGCCCTCGCCCTCGGCAAAGTGAATGGGGACAATGCCCGGATTTTGGGCCATATAGCCCTTCTCGTTCTCGGTATTGTAGGTCACGGCGTCGCAGGTGCCCTGCAGCAGGTTCGAGAACACCGTGGGAACCGAATCGACCGGGTTCTTGTGGACAACGCCCGGGATCTCGTCGATGACGGTATCGAGCATGGTGTCCTTTTGGCCGAGTACCGTGGCACCGCTAAAGTCGCTGAGCTTGGTGGCGTTTTGGTAGGGGGAACCCTCTTTTACGAACAGGCCAAAGTAGCCAATGAAGTACGGGTCGGAGAAGCCGACCGACTCCTCGCGCTCGGGCGTGGCGCTCATGCCGGCGATGATGAGGTCGATCTGGCCGTTGTTGAGCGAATCGATAAGGCCCGAGAAGCTCTGCTTGACGGCAACGGGCTCGCCACCGAGGGCCTTGCAGACGATCTTGGCGATCTGCACGTCGTAGCCATCGGCATAGGCGCCCTGCACGTTGTCGATGGGGATGGTGTACTCACTGGCTTCGGAAACCTGCCAGTTGTACGGGGCGTAGGCCGCTTCCATGCCAATGCGGATCTTGTCCTTGCCGATCACGGAATCGGACAGGTCGTCGCGACCGCCGCCCGTCGTGGGCTGAACCACCTTGAGCGTGGACGGGCGCTGACAGCCGGCGAGCGCGCCGGCGATGACGGAAGCGCTCGCAGCGAGAGCGCTACCCAAAAAGATGCGACGGCTGCATACCGGCTGGGTCTGCATGCCGCGCTGTTGCCGAGGTTGCATCTGGTGCCTTCCCTATTTTGCGTTACTGACAATAAGACAGGATATACGCCCGCAACCAGCAGCGCGTCATGTGCGCGAAAAATTAATAGACACACGAGGACGATTGGCGCAAAGCAACCTGTCCCCCATGCACCAAACCCTTGACGGAAACGGCGACGCCGATGTTTTGGCAATGCCAGCGAGCGCCGCCCAGAGCGAACAAGTTGGCATGAAAAAGGCAAGGCATAGACCTTCTGGTCATGCCTTGCCTTTTGAATGACAAATTGTCGCTCTGGGTGGCGCGCAGCGTCGACCGGTCCGCCGTTCGTTAGAACGGCGGAACCTCTAGAGCAACGTGACGCTAAAGCTACGCTTATCGGTAGCGCCGGGGGCCAAGGTGATGGTGTTGGCCTTGTGCTCAAAGACGTCGTCCTCGGTGTCCATGGTGGTGTGGCCGGTCCAGGGCTCGAGCGCCACAAACGGAGCGTCGTTGGCGGCAGACCACACGCCGATGTACTTAAAGCCCTCAAAGTCGATCTTGACGCCGTGGCCCGACTTGCGGCCGCGCAGCGTGAGCGTGGAGCCCGGGGTATCGGTGAACATGATGGCATCGTTATCGAAGCTGCGGTGCGTGATGGGCAGCACGTCCGAGTTATCGGGCGCCTTATAGCTGCCCTCGAACGTCATAAGACCGTCGGGCGTGATGATGGGGGCCTCGTTGGTCCAAGCCTCGGTAAATGCCAGCTCGTAGTCCTCGAACGTCTCGTCCTCGGCACCGGGGGCGGGCACGTTAAATGCAGGGTGGCCGCCCACCGAGAACGGCAGGTCCACGTCGCCGGTGTTGGTGACGGCAAAGGTCTGCGTGAGCGTGGCGTCGCCGGTTAGGGCATAGGTCATGTTGAGCTTAAAGTGGAAGGGAAAAGCCTTGAGCGACTCGGGCGTATCGGCGATCTCGTAAGTTACCGAGGAGCCGTCCTCCGAAACCTCGACCAGCTTGTGCTCGACGATGCGCGCGAGGCCATGACGCGGCATCTCGCAGGTGCCGGCTGCAGACGTCGCCGTGTTGTTGCGCAGCGATCCCACGATGGGGAACAGAATGGGCGCGTGCTTGCCCCAAAAGGCCGGGTCGCCCTGCCACAGATACTCGTTGCCGTCGAGGGCAAGGCTCGTGAGCTGGGCTCCCATGGAATCGATGGCCGCGGTGAGGCCGCCGCGCTTGATGGTGGTGACGGTGGACATGCTACTTCCTCCAAAAGTAAACAACAGTGTCGAGGGCTATTGTGCCACTCTTGGCGGCACGGAGAGGCGGCAGGCGCAGTTATTGAGCGATTGCGTAAAGGTCAAACCCGCCCTGAGGCGTGGTGTCGACCGTATCGGGCGCCTGCGAGTTAAAGCTCACGGGAACCATGCGCTTTGAGGCGCGAAAGCGCGTGCCGTCGGTGGCGACGGGCGCTTCATCGACGGTGAGCTCGTAGTCGCCGGGCTTAAGTTCGATGCCGTCACCAGCGGAATTGACGTATTGATACTCGTCAATCGTCTGCCCTTTGAGCGTGCGGCCCACGATGTGGATGAGCATCTGACTATCGCCGCGGGCGGTGTCCCATGTCGCACCGTCCTTGACCTCGACCGACACATGCACCGAGCGCGTGCGGCTGAGCGATTGCTCGACAGACATCTCGACCTTGGCGGCATCTTTGCGCTGTTGCTCCACATGGCTCCAGACATTTCCGATCGCCGAGCAAGCGATGACGCCGGCCATGAAGGCGATAAGGATGGGGCCGAGCGGGGAGCGGCGGCCCGCGTCTTCCTCGCGAGCTAGGTTGGGGCGATGCGTGGGCGCAGGCGCCTGAGCACCCTGCGCGGGCACGTCGAGTATGCTGAAGGATGCCGTGCTGCCGGGGTCGATGTTATGGCGCGGCTGCGGGGTCTTGGCCGGCGAGATGGACATGTCCGCCGGCTCACCGAGTGTGGCCGTGGCATCGGCCTTAGCCTCGTCGGCCTCGGCCTGGGCCCAGGCCTGTTCAAAGGTCAGGGGCTCGGCGGCATCGGAGGTGGCGTCCGTCTCGACGGCATCGTTGTCGGTCTCGTCCTCGTCGCTCGACACGTCACGCGGCGCGGGCTCGTCCCACTCCTCGTCCGGAGCCTCGCCCTCGCTATACCACCATTCAAAGTTATCGATATCCATACGGGGCGCCCCTTAGGCCTCGCAAATAAACACTTGCTAGCCTTATACCCCCAGACAGCGCTGGAGCTCGCCGGCACAGACAGGAAAACCGTCACAACATTCGACGCTTTTCCTCGTTTTTGAGATTTTCGCCGAATGTTGTGATGGTTTGGGCGACTGGCTGGCAGCGCAATGTGACAAAGGGACTGTCTCTTTGTCACATTCTGTTAGAGTTGCAGGGATTGAATCCCGCTTATTCATGCGACATTGGAGTGACAACCTTGACCGCCGCGACCACGTCTAAAAGTAAGTCAACCGCCGCCGTGCTCTCCCCCGCGCGTACCAAGCTCTGTCTGGCGCTGCTCGTGCTGTTGGGATTCTCGCTCGGCTGCTCCGAGTTCGTGGTCATCGGCATCGAAAGCGATTTGGCAACGGAACTCGGCATCTCGCTTGCCACCGCGGGCCAGCTCATCAGCGTGTTCGCGCTCGTCTACGCTATCGCCACGCCGGTACTTGCGCTCAGCACGGGGCGATTCCGCCGCTACCAGCTGCTCGTGTGCTACAGCATCGTCTTTGTGCTCGGCAATCTGGTCATGGCGTTGGCGCCCAACTTCCAGGTGCTGTTCGCCTCGCGCATCATCTTGGGCTCCGTCTCGGGCGCGCTGCTCGCCGTGGGTGTGACGTACATCCCCGAGCTGCTGTCTCCGCAGCAAACTTCGCTTGCCATCTCGGTGGTATATGGTGCGTTTTCCGTTGCAATGGTCTTTGTCACTTCGATCGGCAAGTTTGTGGCTGACACGCTCGATTGGCACGTAGCCATGTACGGCACGCTGACCTTTGCCGTTCTGATCTGCGGAGCGCTCGTGGCGTTTATGCCGCGCGCTGGGCAAACCGACGAGCCTGCCACCTTTCGCGAGCAGGCGGGTCTGCTACGCGAGCCGAGCATCATCACCGGCATGCTCATCTTTTTGTTTGGCGTGGGCTCGGTCTATGTGTTCTACGGCTACGTGACGCCTTATCTTGAGCAGGTGCTGGGCATGGGCACGGTCGAAGCCAGTACCACGCTTATGGCCTACGGCGTATTCTGCCTGATCTCGAACATCCTGGGCGGATGGATCGACGCGCGCTTTGGCATGAAGGCGCTGCTTGTGACGTTTGTGCTGCAGGCCGCGGCATTGTTTGGGCTGTTTGCCGTAGGTGCTGCCATGCCGCTCGCGCTGGTCTTTGTCTTTAGCCTGGCGATGCTCATGTACCTGTTCTCGGTGTCGTGCATCACGCACTTTATGGACGTGGCGCGCAGCCGCCATCCCAAGTCGATGGTACTCGCAAGTTCGGTTGAGCCCATGGCGTTTAACGTCGGCATTTCGTTTGGCACCGCAGTGGGCGGCGCCGTGGTAAGCAGCATTGGCATTGCGTACGTGGGCGCAGTGGGCGCCGCGTTCTCGCTTGTGGCCTGGGCGCTCACGCTGGTGACGATTAAGCTGGCACGTTGGGAGCGCAAGCGGGCGCAGGCGTAGGCGCAGATACGATACTCGAGCTTGATTATGGCGATCGAAAGGAAACCGCATATGCAACGCGTACTGTTTATCTGCTATGGGAACATCTGCCGCTCGACGATGGCCGAGTCGGTGTTTACCGAGCTGGTGCACCGCGCCGGGCGCGCGGGCGAGTTTGTCATTGATTCTGCCGCGACCTCGACCGAGGAGATCGGCAACCCGCCGCATCACGGTACCGTTGCCAAGCTACGCGAGGTTGGGATTCCCGTCGTCGCACATCGCGCACGTCAGGTGCGTCGCGCGGAGTATGGCGACTGGGATCACATTGTCTATATGGATGCCGAGAACGCGCGTGACCTGCGTCGCATCTTTGGCGACGACCCCGACGGCAAGATTACGCGCCTGCTCGATTGGACCGAGCGCCCCGGCGACGTGGCCGATCCCTGGTACACCGGCAACTTCGACGCCACCTACCGCGACGTGATCGCCGGCTGCACCGCCATGCTCGAGCAGCTGTAGGTTCGTGGGCGCACGAACCGCGCCCTAAACGGGAGAAAATCCACGCTCATGAATGCGACAAAGGGACTGTCCCCTTGTCGCATCCGGGACTAGCCCTAGACCGACTTGACCTCCAGCTTTATCCCCTCGGCGCAGGAGTCGCCCAAAACATCCGAAAGGGCCCAGATCGCATATAGCGGCAAATAGAGAACCGCTCCGTTGCGCTCAACGTTGCCTCTCGAGAAAACAATCCCGAGCCTTACGCCATATTCAGCCGTATCAAGCACATGACCGAGCGCAGCGTGCGCGTGGTAATAGGAGCCCGATTTAACCTCGATCGGAACAGCCGTCCCATCCGGTCCATCGACCACAAAGTCCACTTCACCGCGCTTTTTTGTCTGATAGTAGTAAAGCTGGCGATTTTGGGCAGTCAGCTGCTGGGCCACCACGTTTTCGTAAATGCCGCCCAGATTGGGCTCCTTGCTATCAAGATACGCCGCTTGGGCGACTCCAACGGGGTAGCGCGCCATCAACATGCCCGTATCCGATTGATATAGCTTGAACTGCGATGGCCGTGCCGTCTTGAGCAGGGGCGATTTTGGCTCGGTTACGATATCGGCTTTGAGAGCAACGCCGGCATCGACAAGCCATACAAAATCTCGCTGATACTTCTCGTAGTGAGCCTTGGGGTCAATGGAATTGAGCACGAAGCGCTTGTTTTCGCCCTCGAGCATAATAGGGAGCTGATCGTAGATGCTCTGCACCTGAAGGGCTCGCCCGCTTGCATACTTGGAGATATCCCGCCGGTACTGTTCGTTGAGCTCTGACTGCAGCTGACGAACAGAGGCAAGGTCGCCCCGCGTGTCAAGGAAACGCTGCACGACCTCCGGCATTCCGCCGACAACGGTATAGGTCCTGAAGTTTGCCATCATCGCGTCATGAATGTAATCAGGAACGGGCCTCTCGCTGATACACGCGTCACGTATCGTTTGGCGAGCCCCCTCGCTCACCCCGGTTGCCCAGCAAAACTCCTCAAAATCGAGCGGGAACATCCTAAGCTCGTGGACATACCCCACGGGATAGGACCTGACCCCCTTGAACTGAGTCCCGAGCATTGACCCCGAAAACGCCCAGCGGCACCTCCCGTCCTCAACAAGGAACTTTGCCATCGTCATGATGTCGGGGGCCTCCTGGACCTCATCGATAAACACGAGCGTTTTGCCTGGTGCAATCGACTTTCCCGAAAGAAGCGTCACCCTGCTGATGAAATCATCGGCATCCCGCGCCTCAAGAAGAGCATCTTTTGCCTGGCGATTTTCCATGAGGTTAAGCTCGATGTAGGTTGCATGGTTGGCTTTGCCAAATGCGCGAATCGAATAGCTTTTGCCAATCTGGCGAGAACCCGTAATGAACAAGGCCTTTTGCTCGGAAGACTTCAGCCAACGCTCCAGCTCTGCCGCTATTTTTCTACGCAGCATAGGCTCTCCCCTCGGTGTCATCGAATGAAATGCAAAGTTTTATATGCTTGATTATCGATGAAACGCAGAATTTTTAGAACCTAAAATCGGATGAAATGCAAAGATTTGAGATTATAAGCGAAAGAAGGGGCACCACCGGCGAATGTGTCAAAGGGGCTGTCCCTTTGACACATTGCGCTCGACTATTCGTCTACGATCTCAGCGAGCCAAACGTTCAGCGTATCGACCTCGGGGCAGCAGAACTTTGCCGTGCCGGGCTCGTTGCCGGGCACGGTTCCGCCATAGCGCAGGATGTCGATATAGGGAAAGCCCACATGGCAGGCCATGGCACACATCTTGCCGCGGTCGCGATCGAAGTCAAAGACATCACCCGGCTTGTGACCGTGGTGACAGCGGCATGCGCCCAGCTGGTCCACGCAGCTCACGCGGATACGCGGACGCTTGCCACGCGACGCGCCGAGCGGCTTGCTCTCGCCCGCAGGCCTGATGCCGCCCTCGCCGGCGTTACTCATGGTCGATCACATCCAGGCAGGCCTCGATGGGAAGGCCGGCCGATTTGTCCTCTTGGTCGGCATTGCGTTCGATAAGCTCTGCCACCACGCGCATGGCATCGGACGTCGCGCGCTGCAGACTCCAGCCTGCCATAACGCGGCCGACGAGCACCGCCGAGAACGTGTCGCCCGTGCCCGGGAAATAGACCGGAGTGAGCTCAAAGGGAATCGTAAAGTACTCCCCCGCCACATGGTCGTAACCGATAACCGCGTTCGTGCCATTGACTACGGCGCTCGTAATGACCACCGACTTGGCACCCAGCTCGCGCACGGCGTCCACAAGGGCGCGGGCCTCATCGGGCGTAATTTGCTCGGCAATAGGCCTATCGGCAAGCAGACACGCCTCGGTATAGTTGGGTACCGCGTAGTCTGCGCACGCCAGCAGGTGCCGCATAAGGCCAATCGTGGACTCGGGCACGCCCGCATAGAGCTTGCCGTTGTCGCCCATGATGGGGTCGACGAACACCTTGGTGCCCTTTTGCGCACGGCGGTGGCAAAAGTCCGAGATGATG
Organism: uncultured Collinsella sp.; assembly: GCA_938023085.1. Classification (GTDB taxonomy): domain Bacteria; phylum Actinomycetota; class Coriobacteriia; order Coriobacteriales; family Coriobacteriaceae; genus Collinsella. Next base: position 718 of record CALHDP010000055.1, on the reverse strand, counting down.
CGCGTCTCTTCCTCGGTCACGATAAAGCCGGTCGAGATGGCGTCGAACTCAAAGCCGAGCTCCTCCCAGATGGCGAGGCTCTGGCGCACGTACTCGGTGGTGTCGTGGATGTAGAACTTGGGATAGTTGAGCGTGTCGGAAACGAGCGCCGTCGGCAGGTTATGGATACGGTAGCCCATGTGAGACAGCACCGGCAGCATGGCGGAAAGCGCGACCTTGCCGTAGCCGCACATATCGTTAATCAGCAGCAGCTGAGTATTCTTCATGAGAGTCCCCCTTAGGTCGGGCGCGGCGCAACGGCGCCACAGTGCAACTAAGTGTAGCGCAGGGGACGTTGCGAGCGGAGTCGAGCAGTGCGAAGAGCAGATTGTTGCGGAAAGGTTTCGGAAACGAGGGGCTAGCTTGCTTCATTGCGGCTCATTTGCCGCCACTTATTCAGTGCCATTTCAAAACTATGCCGGATTACGGGGCTGAACCTGAATGAGCCAACCACACCCCCTATTTTCAAATCATAGCGAGCCTTCTACCTGCGGTTTTCTTTTTACCAATTTCGGCATGGTCGGCAATCCGTCGTTCAGCCCCGTAATCCGGCATAGTTTTAAGTTAGTCGTTGGGGACGTTCTTAAGTTAGTCGTTGGGGACGTTCTTAAATGACTAGGCAAACAAGAACGTCCATTACAGTCGAAATTGTCAGCCCGGGACCGTCTCGGGCTACGAT
>CALHDP010000054.1 GCA_938023085.1 uncultured Collinsella sp. | reverse complement strand
CGGTCCGACCGGGCCGCGCGGCAAGGAGATATATTGCCAGACCGGAGGGGCCCCGGGGGCGGGAATCGCGCACTCCATATTTTGTTCACAAATGAATAGGTCCCTCAGTCGCATCACTGAGGTTAAAACTGAAGCATTGGCTTCTGATATTGGCGATGACCAGCTGTTTTATGAGTATTGAGACATCGGTCATCTCTGGAGCGCTACTTTACTCCAAAGGCATCAGCTATTTGTTTCCCATCGGTAAAAGGCAGGTTTTGTTCGCCAAGCGTTCTTATATATAGATAGATACGGGTTCGAACCCGTGCCGCGGTAACAAAAAAGCGGCCGGCATCCGCCAGTCGCTTTTCTATTCTATGGTGGGCCGTCAGGGGTTCAGCCTGCTCCGCAGGCGGCCGCTGCGGCGCTTTCGCGCCTTGCGCGCTGCGCTGGCAAACGCTCGCGCGTTTACTCAGCTCCGCGCCCCCCCCGACGGGTTCGAACCCATGAAAGGGCGACAAAAAAGACGGCCAACCGAAGTTGACCGTCTCAACAATCTTTGGGTGGGCCGTCAGGGGTTCGAACCCTGGACCTTGGGATTAAAAGTCCCCTGCTCTGCCAGCTGAGCTAACGGCCCGCGGGTGGCATTGTACCACGGTCTGGGACTATTCCCAACTCCATTGGCCGTTCTGGAAAATCACAACTTCACGTCCATCAGGCGTAATGCCCGTAATATCGATGTCGTCCGTGCCGATCATAAAATCGACGTGCGTGCTCGAGACGTTAACGCCATGCTCCAGGAGCTCCTCCTTGGACATGTCATACCCACCCTCGATGCATTCGGGGAAACCGACACCTAGCGCGAGATGGCAGCTAGCGTTCTCGTCATAGAGCGTATCGTAGAACAGAACACCACTTTCGCGGATCGGCGTGTTCTTGGAAATGAGCGCGACCTCTCCCAGGTGAGCAGCGCCCTCGTCAGTATCGATGATACTTGCGAGCGTTGCCTTGCCCACGCGGGCGTCGTAGTCCACCACGCGGCCGCCCTCGAACTTAATCCAAAAATCGTCGACTTTATTGCCGTGGTGGATGAGCGGCATGGCCGAGTACACGATACCGTCGGCGCGCATGCGATCGGGCGAAGTGAAGACTTCCTCGGTGGGAATGTTGGGGAAGAAGGGGTGCCCTTCGGGCGTCTTGCCCTTGCCGCCGGCCCACTCGTGACCTTTCGTCATGCCAATCGTCAGATTGGTTCCATTTGCCGCGGTGTAATGCAGGTAGTCGAAACGATTGTCGTTCAGGAAACGCAGGTTCTTTTCGAATGCGGCGTCATGGAGTTCCCAGTCGCTCTCTGGGTCCTGGCCATCGGCGCGCGCGGTGTGCAGAATCGCATTCCACAGCTTATAGATTGCAACCTCATCGGCGTCTCCCGGGAACACCTCGTGCGCCCAAGCCACGACCGGAGCGCCGGCGATGCACCACGGATTGATGTTGTAATCCAGTCCACGGCGGAAAACTTTGCACTGCGTATTCCTCGCCTTTGATGCCGCGGCCGGCTTGGCTGGATCGATGCCCTTGAGGGCCGCAGGATCCGCACCCTCGATAAAGATAAAGCAGGCACCGTCCTGGGCCAGGGAATCCAGCTGCAGGCGCTTCCACTCGGGCGTCTGCTCAAAATAGCCTTTCTCGACATGCTCGTACGTGAGCCTCGTCACGGCATCATCGGCCCAAATGACCGTCACGTGGCCGGCGCCGGCAGCATAGGCCTCCGCGACCACCACGCGCGCAAACGGCGCGCACTCGACCGGAGACTGAACGACGACTTCCTGGCCGGGCTTAACGTTTACGCCCTTGCGGACAACCAGACGCGCATAGTTTTTAATCTTGGGCTCCAGGGACTTCATACCCTCCAAGGCCTCTTCGACCGTCAGGGCAGCTCGAATCATGTGCCACTCCATCTATCTATAGAACAGTAAAAAGGCGCGCCGCAAAAACGACGCGCCTTATATCTTAGCGATAAGTATGTATGCAAACGCTACTTCTTCTTGGAGTCCTTCTTGTCCTCCTCGGCAGCTGCGCGCTCGATAAGAGCGTTGAGCTTGTTCTCGGACATGCCCTCGGCCTGCGCGCGATACATGTTGCGCAAGGGACGAATACGAGCGAAGTCGTAGATAAAGTCACCTAAGATGATGACATAGGACAAAACAATGCCGACCATCTGGACGGGACTGGACACCGTGCCGCCGGGAGCGAAGTAGAGCGAAGCCCAAATTGCCACGACGAGTACCATGCCGATGGCGAGCACGGCCCACCAGATACGACGGCGCTTGGTGTAGTCCTCGTCCTGCTTGAGGAGGATATTCGACACCGTGTAGATGCGGTCCTCCTTGGCGCGCTGCTTAGCCTTGCGGGCGCGCTTCTCCTCTTTAGAGAGGCCCTCGAGGTTCTCACCCTTCTCGAGCTCTTTGCGGCGTGCCTTAGACGAAGCCGGCACGACGCGAACGGAGCTCGCTGCCTGGCGGGCGGGTTTAGCAGATGCGGCGGACTTGCGCGCAACCCCGGTAACCTCGTGGGATTGCGTGCGCTTGTTCGTGGCGCTACGGGTACTCACTTATGCGTTCTCCTTCATGCTTGTGAACTGGGAGCCCGTGATGATCTGGAAGGCCTCGCGATAGCGCTCGGACGTGCCATCGATGACCTCGGCGGGCAGATGCGGGGTCTCCCCCGTCATATCCCAGTTGGCCTTGAGCCAATTGCGGACGAATTGCTTGTCGTAGCTGGGCTGAATCTTGCCCTCCTCGTAGCTGGCGGCAGGCCAGAAACGGCTGGAGTCGGGCGTGAGGCACTCGTCGATCAGCGTAACCTTGCCATCGATGACACCGAACTCGAACTTGGTGTCGGCGATGATGATGCCACGGGTCGCGGCGTACTCGGCGGCAGCCTTGTAGATCTTGAGGGAAAGGTCGCGAATCTGCGTGGCGATGTCCTCGCCCACGATCTCGCAGCAACGCTCGAACGAGATGTTCTCGTCGTGGTCACCGATCTCGGCCTTCGTGGACGGCGTGAACAGCGGCTCGGGAAGCTTGGAGGCCTCGGTCAGGCCCTCAGGCAGCTGGATGCCGCAGACGGTGCCGTTCTCGTCGTAGGTCTTCTTGCCCGAACCGGTCAGATAGCCGCGGACGATGCACTCGATAGGAATCGTCTGGGCCTTCTTAACCAGCATAGCGCGGCCAGCGAGGTAGTCACGATACTCAGCAAACTCCTCGGGGAAATCCGCCGGGTCGATGGAAACGAGATGGTTGGGGACGATGTCGGCAAACTTATCGAACCAGAATGCCGAGATGCGATTGAGTACCTCTCCCTTAAACGGAATCTCGTCGGGAAGAATGAAGTCGAACGCAGAAATGCGGTCGGTGGCGACCATCAGCAGGTTTTCACCGGCATCGTAAATATCACGAACCTTGCCACGAGAATCCGGACGACGCTCCATCGTTGTCACGTGAGTCACTCCTTACCTAAATACGACAGAAATGCGGGTTCTTTCCCGCATGTTTTCGCAAACTCGGAGCGGCAGGGACGCGGCCCCTCCTTCACCGAATAGCGAAAAGCTAGTGCTCCATTGTAGTAGATGCCGCGTCTGCCGTGTGCTCGCGGGGCAGATGAATTGTAAAAGTCGTACCCTTTCCAAGCTCCGACTCCACGGATATGTAGCCATGGTGACGCTCGACGATCTGCTTGGTCACGGCGAGGCCAACGCCCAGGCCGCCAGCTTCGCGGGCGCGGCTGGCATCGGCGCGCCAAAACCGCCCGAAGATGCGCGACAGATCGTCCTTGGCAATACCGATGCCGGTATCAGAAACGGCAATGCTGACGTGCTTGCGGTCACTGAGCACCGACACCACGACCCAACCGCCCTCGGGGGTGTAGCGCATGGCGTTGCTCATGAGGTTGATAACACATTGCGTGATCATGTCGGGATCGGCCTCGACGACATCGTCGTGACCCTGGGTCTCGTCCGCAAAACGCAGGCGCAGATCGCGGTCGACAAACAGGCGCTCCTGGGCATTGACGATGGAACGCACGAAAGGAACCATGTCCACCGGCTCAAGGTTGAGCGGAGCCGTGCTGTTTTCCATGCGCGACAGGTCGAGCATCTGCTGCACCAGACGAGCCAAGCGACGCGTCTCGGAAGCAACGGTCTCCAGGTGTTCGTCGTCGGTGGGATACACACCGTCTTGCATGGCCTCGACCGTTGCAAGCATGGCCATGAGCGGCGTGCGCAGCTCGTGGGCAACATCAGAGGTCAGGCGCTTCTCGTGCTTCATATCTTTCTCGAGTGAGGTGGCCATCTCGTCGAAGGTCTCTCCCAGCTGATCGATTTCGTCATCGCCGCGCAAGCCCGTACGAGCGGACAAATCGCCGTCGCGAATCTGCTTGGCGGTGCTGGTAATACGATGAATCGGCTTGGTGAGCATGCGCGACACGAACGATCCGATAACAACCGAGATGCAGACCGCAACAACCGCGGCAAGGGCCATGGCGTTAAAGGTCTTCTCCCTAAACGCAGAGTCCGCCTTGGTGAGCAGAGCGTCGGAGCCGATGGCCCACAGCTTTACCTGTCCGACATGCTCGCCGGAAGACGTAACAATCTCGACGTTAGCAACGCTATCGGAGTCGGTTGGAGCAGACGAGACCGGGCTATGCGATGCCCTCTTGCCGCTCGTGTCGTCGGTCGTAGCCTGGTTTTCGCGTACATCGGCGGTGGCGCTTGCCGAGGGCCAGGAATCGTCATAAACGATCACGCCCTTTTTATTGACGACCTGCATGCCCAGATCGTCGGAAACCAAACTCGACGTTGCGACCGTGCGCAGTTCCCCCGCGGTCCAAGAGCCGTTTTCCTCATATGAGGTCGCCAACTTCTCGGCAGCGGAATTTGCGATTTCGACGATATTGGAGCGCGTGTAATCCGAAAAGACCGTGCCCCACACAACAGAGACAACGCCCACCAGCACCAATACCGTCATGAGCGATGTCAGAGCAAAAGCAAGTGCCATGCGCGAGGGATAGCTCATCGTTGGCCGTGAATCGGAACGAGGCGTGTTCCAACTAGCCTTGGAACCCGCCTCGCTCTCCTGCTTGTGCTTTTGTCCGATTTCAAAGCGCGCAGGTGTCATATGTGATTTCCCTATTTCTCGTCCGACTTATCGGTCTTGGCCGGAGCCTCGAAGCGATAGCCGACACCATGGACGGTGTAGAGCCACTTGGGCTTCTTGGGATCATCGCCCAGCTTGGCGCGAAGATTCTTCACGTGGCTATCGATAGTGCGCTCATAGCCCTCAAAGTCATACCCGAGCACTTTCTCGACCAGCTCCATGCGGTTATACACACGGCCGGGATGGCGGGCAAGCGTGGTGAGCAGCTTGAACTCGGAAGCCGTCAGATCGACTTCCTTGCCCTCGACCAAGATCTTGTGGCCCGAGATATCGATGACCAGATCGCCGAAGTCGAGTACCTCGACGGCGGGCTCGTCGACCTGATGGGCACGGCGGAACAGAGCGCGAACGCGGGCGACGAGCTCGCGCGGCGAGAACGGCTTAATCAGATAGTCGTCGGCGCCGAGCTCAAGACCGATAATACGGTCCTCGATCTCGCCCTTAGCCGTCAGCATGATGATGGGGACATCCGAGGTATCGCGAACGGTGCGGCAAACGCGCTCGCCGGGGATCTTGGGGAGCATAAGGTCGAGCACAACCAGGTCGAACTGATGCTTCTCGAACTCCTCGATCGCGGACTGACCGTCACCGACACCCACAACCCAGTAGCCCTCGCGCTCGAGATAGGCAGCAACAGCGTCACGGATTGCCTTCTCATCCTCGACCAACAGAATCTTTTTTGCATCTGAAGCCATAACACGGCCCCCCTGTCTCAATTAGCTAAGAACAAGCCCATTTTAACGCACCTGAGCCCACCGAGCGCCGCTATGGCACGGCAGCTCGGCGGGCGGTACTCACAATTACAACGCGCTTATTCCCCTGTTGACGCCTTTTTAACCCCTCTAAGGTCAAAGAGAGAATAGACGCGCGGCAACCGTCTCGGGTATACCCTGGCTGTTTCGCACCGTCGCATAGGTAAGAAATGAGTCCGATTTTCCCGCCGTAGCAGGATAATCGCCATATTCCAAAGCACGATCGGGCGACAACAGCGAGCCGTAGGTTTTGGCAGAGGTATCGATTAGGAAATGCGATGCCTGGACCTTAACGAGGTATTTATTTTTCTTGCCGGCAGCACACGCAAGCGGCTCGCGCGACAGGAAAAGGTACGGCCCGCCCTCGTTGCCGATATACGTGCCCATATTGCCCAGGCTGCCCACGCCGCTATAGGTCGCCTCGATGGAAAACACAAAGGTATCGCCCATATACACGGCCTCGAAAGGCGAGACCGACGAGGGGAGGACCAGCTGGGCGCGTTTGGTGTTGTTGCCGTCGGTCAGGTCGATCGCCGTCATGCCGTAGTAGACGCCCTCGTCGTTGTGGACGCGCGGAGAGATGGTCAAGATGCCGTCACTCACGCGCGGGGCGGATGCAAAGCGACCCGTCGATTTCCAAATTGTCTCGGCCTTGGACTCATCGACTGAGCGGCGATAGCAGAACGAATCGTTGCTCGTTTTATTGCCACTCGCCGAAGGCATCTTATACCAGACGACCGATGACCCGAACGCCGTGAACAACGGCGGATCGTAGTCCTTGCCGCCCCGGTCGAGCTCAACCACATCACCGGCAAGCGAAGCGCCCGACAGATTTTGAGCGTAGAGCTTCCACGATGAATTCGCGAAGTTCATCTCCACCCACGCAAACACGCCATCGCCGGCGCGGACATCGTAAAACGCGTACCCGGTGCCCTCGACGGGGTCCTCGATAAGCGTGGTGAGCGAGCCATCGCCCAGGTTGAGCACGCCGAGCGTGTTGGCGTGCAACGCAGATGCGGGTGCCATCATTGCCGCGGCATAGTCGCCATCGCAGTAGTACAGCAGCGTACCCAGAGGCAGCGTCCACGAGGCCGCAGGCTCAAGGTCGATGTCGACGGCCTCGTATTCATCCGTAATCGAGACGATCTTGGAATCGTCCTTGATGACCTGAGGCTCACCGGCGGCATCATCGCTGGTGCCCGTTTTTTTCGAGCATCCAGCGAGCACCGTGGCAGCACCCGCGGCCGCTCCACCGAGCACAAAGCCGCGACGCGATATTCCGTTCTTAATGTAGTCGGTAATGCCCATTAGGCGATCTCGGCGCGGGCGGCCTCGATGGCGCGCGTGAGCTGATCGGCGCAAGAAGTCTTCTTCATACCGCAGGTGTTGCCGGCGAGAACCTCAATCACGCGATCGGAAGGAGCACCCTCGACCAGTTTGGAGATAGCCTTGAGGTTGCCGTCGCACCCGCCGGTAAACTCGACGCCCAGCACCTTGCTGCCGTCGTCAGAAAGATTGAGGTGAATATTACGAGCACACACGCCCTGCGGCTTGTAGTCAAAACTAATCATTGCGATCCCCTCTCGGAAAGAAATTTCAGGAGTCTATTATCCCCGCCCGGAGCGACATATTGTCGCAAGCACCGATTCAACATCCTACGATGCACGGATGAGCGGGGACAAGATTAGCAGTCCGTGCCCTGCGCGTGGACCATGCGCTTCTCACGATACATATTGTGGTCGGCAATGCGATATACATCGGCCAGCGTATTTCCAGCCGTCTCGACGGTCGCCACGCCAATCGACGCGCTGACCGTTAGGACTTCATCGCTCACCGCAGCGAGGCCGAGACGAATATCTTGTTCCAGCCCGTGCGCAGACTCGCCGTCAGTATGGGGGCAAACCAGTAAAAACTCGTCGCCGCCGAGACGCATCGGCAGGCAATCCCCACCAGCCACCCGCCGCAACACGGACGCGGTCCGTCGCAGCAGCTCGTCTCCCATCTCATGGCCACGGACGTCGTTGGTCCGCTTGAGATAATTGCAGTCCAACATAATCACACTCACTGGCAAGCCCTCGTTCACCAGGCTATCTCCGCGCGACTCAAGATAGTTGCGGTTGCGAAGCCCTGTCAGTTTATCTTGGTAGGACAGCTCCTCGGCATGCTTGACCATCGATATGTTGTGCGTCGCGACGACAACCGATTCCAGCCGGCCTTGCTCATCGCGATGCTGGGGGACAACCTGCAGCGAATACCAAGTACCCCGACAATCTCGCACCTCGGCGGCCAAGTACGGCATGCCCTCCATACGGTCCCGAAGCGTACTTATATCTACAAGCGCCATAACCGCCTCGCGGCTTTCGGGGCTCACGATATCTCGGCAGACCGTGTCCATAAAGTCATATGCCTCGCTGTGCTCGGCAAATATTTTCGCTATCGCCGGCGACATGTTGATTCCCTCGATCTTGAGGGTGTCGAGATGTAAAAGGAAGGTCGAGTCGTAGATGGCGCTTATGGCATTGATAATGCCAAGCTGCTTATCCTTTTCGGCCAAATTGCGATGGTCAACGATATTTCGCGCCAACAGCACCACGACCCAAAACGCCAGACAAACCAACACACCGGCGGCGACAAACGAAACTCTGCCGGACATGACCTCCGCTTTGGGATACAGCGCAAACAGGCGATAGTCCTTGTATGCCGCACGCACGGCGTACCATTTGCTTCCGCGATACTCGATACGCGTCAGGCCTTCGTCTTTCCACTCGATTCCAGATCCGGCAAGGAGCCGAGCGAGCGACACGTCGACATCGGGATCATTAGAGGAGACGATCTCCGCATCCTCCATAACAAGCACCGTGGGGCCCTGGTGGAAGGTGTTGTTTGCAAGCACGTCGGCTATGGCATACGAATAGTCATCCGCCGTATCGGGGACGAATGAGCGGTATGCCAGGGCAACGCCGTCGCCATACGGGGCAGCACAGACGGCAAAAACGACATCGCGGCGTTCAACGACAGTTGAGTAGGACACTTTGAAACCTTGATACATCGATGCGACCGACGAGCAAGCCAGTTCTTCTCGCCATAGCATGAGCGGATCGCGGCCATCGATGTCGTAGTGGGCGTTCATATGACCGTCGGAATCCATGACCAATAGCCCCGAAAGGTTCTCGGCATGGACATATTGCTCGATAAGATCGTCGTTAACCTCAACGCGATCAGGGGGCAAGAACGTCGCAAACGATTCGACCGCGGCATCCAAATCGTACGTCGCCTCGGTTTTTCTTCCCTGTTCGTAGCGGTCATATTTTTCGCAGGCATTTTCCAAAAACACCATGGTCTCTTGACCGAATCCAAGCGTTTTATCGAGGCAGCGATGCGTGCCAACCGTAAACAGCAGATTCAGCAAAACAATGCTGGTCACAACGCTGACGACTATGACAACCAGGTTCTTTTTGTGCAAGAAGCGCTCATCATTTGTCATAGATCGCCCCTTGCTCACTCGTCGTCGCTCCCGCCTTGTAATTGCCCACAATACGGTCAATCGTGCCATCTCGGTCCATATCGAACAGCGCGGTATTGAGATCCTTTACGACCGGTCCTTCATAGCCGTTCTCAAACGCGACGCCCAGGTCAACCGTCATAACGTTGTCAGCAAACACACGGTAAAGGCCGGGATACTGGGCGATGAGTTGGTCAAACGATTGAACGTCCGCCATCCAACAGTCAACATACCCTTTGGCCAGAGCGGCTTTGCAGAGTTCGGCAGAGCCATATGATTTGATTTGAACGTCCGACGAGATCCCCAGATCCCCCGCAAGCAATCGACGTTCACTCACCGAGCCCGCAATCACCGCAATGGTCCTACTTCCATCGAGATGTGCCAAGGACTTGATACCACTCGCTTTCTTGGCGACAACCGAGACCGTCACGGTTAGATACGGCTCAGTCCAGTAATACTTATCCTCGCGATAACAGGGCGAATAATCGCACCATAGGCAATCGATATCACCATTTTTGAGCAGCCGGTCGCGATCGTTCCAGTCAATATCGACAAACTGCGGCTTGAGCCCCGCACGCTCACACGCCTCGCGGGCGATATCGATATCGATACCGGCGTAATCGCCCGTGGTATCGACATACACATAGGGGTCGTTATCCGTAACGCCAATTTTGAGCACAGGGAGATCCTCGTCAGCTGCATTCGGCGAGGAAGAGCTATTTCGATCGGTATACGTCAGGACGGCCGTACAGGCAGCAACAAGCACTATGAGCACGAACGAGGCGATGGCGACTCGTTTGATACGTCTGGGCACGCGCCTCTTTTCATCGAAATAGCAGTAGAGGTTCATTTTATTACCGGGGACTGCCGCAGCAACGAAGAAAGCGCCTCGCCCAAGACGGGCAAGGCGCCAATGGTTGAAATGCATCCGCAAGCGGTCGAATTGGGGCAACCCTACTCGAAGTTCAGCTGCTCCAGACGGTCGAAGACCGTATCGATACGAGTGAGGAAGTCCCACGGATCGAAGATCTCGTCGAGCTTCTCCTGGCTGACGGTGCAGCGCGGATCCGCCTCGAGGCGCTCCTTAAAGGTGGGACCGGAGACGCAATCCTGCACCTCGTGCCAGGTTGCCATAGCGTTCTCCTGCACGATGGCGTAAGCGTCCTCGCGGGTAATACCTGTGTCGACGAGAGCCAACAGCACCTTGGAAGAGAAGATGAGGCCGCGGGTCTTGTTGAGATTGGCCATCATGCGCGCCGGATACAGCTGCAGGCCATCGATAACGCGAATGAGGCACTGGAACATGTGGTCAAGGGCGATAAAGCTATCGGCCTGGGCGACGCGCTCGGCAGAGGAGTGCGAAATGTCGCGCTCGTGCCACAGGGCAACGTTGTCAAAAGCGACCTGAGCGTTGGACTTCACGACGCGCGACAGCCCGCAGACCTTCTCCATGGTGATGGGGTTGCGCTTGTGCGGCATGGCGGAGCTGCCCTTTTGTCCCTTGCGGAACGGCTCCTCGGCCTCGAGCGTATCGGTCTTCTGCAGGTTGCGAACCTCGGTTGCGATGCGCTCACAGGTGGCTGCCGTGGTAGCGAGCACACCGGCGAGGTAGGCGTGGTGGTCGCGGCTGATGACCTGCGTGGACAGCGGATCGTGAACCAGACCCAGGTGCTCGCAGACATACTCCTCCACGAACGGCTCGATGGAGCTGTACGTACCGACAGCGCCCGAGATGGCACCGAAAGCAACGTTCTTACGGGCGTCCTCAAGACGATCCAGATCGCGCTTGAGCTCCCAGGCCCAAGAGCCAAACTTCATACCGAAGGTCATCGGCTCGGCATGGATGCCATGAGTACGGCCGGCGCAGAGCGTATTACGCTCCTCGAAGGCGCGACGCTTGCAGATCTCGCCGAGCTTCTTGACGTCCTCGATGATCAGGTCGCAGGCCTGGGTGAGCTGATAGCACAGAGCCGTATCGCCCAGGTCGGAGCTGGTCATGCCGTAGTGAACCCAGCGGCTGGGCTTGGGCTCACCCTCGGGAACGTCAGCGTCGATGTACTCCTTCATGTTGGTCAGGAAGGCAATGACGTCATGGCGCGTGACCTCCTCGATCTCGTCGACCTTTGCCTTCTCAAAGTTGGCATGGTCGCGGATCCACTGGGCCTCGTCTTTGGAAATACCGATCTTGCCGAGCTCCGCCTGGGCCTCGCAGGCCAAGACCTCGATCTCCTGCCAAATGGCGTACTTGTTCTCGAGGGAGAAGATGTGTCCCATCTCCGGGCGGGTATAGCGATCGATCATAGCGGCTCCTTTTTGGTTATTGGCACGTTGGTCGTAACTCGACTATTGTACCGTGCGCAGGTGCCCGTATGAGCTACGGGCATCAACCTAACATTTTGAGATTGGAGCGGGCAACGGGACGTCCGCGTATTTGCTTCGCAAATCCGCACCGGCTGCG
>CALHDP010000053.1 GCA_938023085.1 uncultured Collinsella sp. | reverse complement strand
CGAACAATGGTTGCACAGGTGCCTTTTTTGCATAGAGCGGGTGCAAAAACAGGGTTTTTGGCATGCTTTATGCAATCGAGATGTGGAAAACTCCTGTTAAGAGGATGTGAGTTTTACGCAATTGACGTGCGCCTTTTGAGTAAAACCGCAGGTCGCGATTTGCTCGGGGTACTATGCAGCGCGATCGAATCACACGCAGCTCAAACGCAGCAAAAACGCACTACGGAGGTTTCCAGCTACATGAGGATCGATTCACGAAAACCGAAAGCCGCCGCCCTTTCCGCCGCTCTGACCGTGGCACTTTTGGCGGGCGCCGGTGCAACTGATGCCCACGCCGCAACACTGTCCGATACGGTTGGATCTACGCCGTCCGAGACGACGCTGGTACAGCCCGTCGACTATCGCGGCGATGGTTATGGTTCCATGCAGGAGTGGAACGCCTCGATGGAGGCCAAGCGCGATTCCCTGGAGATGCGCGCTCAGATCATCATGAATATGTACGGTGACTATGCCACCGATGACGAGCGCGCTGTGCTGCAGGGTTGTATCGATGGTGCGGGCAGTCTTTTGACGATGGGGGAGGTCGACGCCAAGTCGACCGAGCTCGATGAGCTGCGCACTGCGCTTGAGGATGCTAAGCGCGAAGCGCTCGAGGCTGCCGCCGAGGCGGAGGCTGCCGAGGCCGTCCAAGCTTCGTACTACAACGCCGGTTACACTCCGTCCTACGCGTCTGCCGCGTCCTACGCGAACGGATCGGGCCTGACGCGCTCTGCGGGTGTCAATAACTACAACGGGCGCCGCGAGACCTATTACAGCAGCAATGTGCTTTATCACTATCGCACGGGCGAATGGACTCAGGATTCTGAGGGCTTCTGGCGCGATTCCGACGGCTATTACGTTGTTGCCGCGGGCGATATGGCCCAGGGCTCGACCTTTACGGGCTCCAAGGGTGATTGCAAGGTCTATGACTCCGGCTGCGCTGCCGGAACCACCGACTACTACACCGGTTGGTAATTTTTCTGCATCACGGATATTTGGCGGACGGGCGTCTTTACCGAGCTTTAGGGCAACGTAAGGACGTCCGTTCTATGTATGCGTTTGAGTTAACAGAGCCCTTACCGTGGCGGTACGCTGGGCGTATGGATGCGGGGCACACTGGTTCTTGAGAAATAAGGTCTTTCTCTTGGAGGAAGTGGTCTT
>CALHDP010000052.1 GCA_938023085.1 uncultured Collinsella sp. | reverse complement strand
GCCGTCGTCGGTAACCGGCATAGTGGAGTGACCAGTCTTCTCCTTGAGCTCGATGACCTGCTCCATGGTCATGTCGGGGGTCAGCGTGGAATCGGACTGAACGAAGCCGGCCTTGTGATCCTTGACGGCCTTGACCATAGCGGCCTCGGACTCGGCGCTCTGGGAACCGTAAATGAAGGACAGGCCACCCTCGGTAGCGAGCGCGACACCCATGTCGACGCCCGAGACGGACTGCATGATAGCGGAAACCATGGGGATGTTCAGGGTGATTGCCGGCTTCTCACCGCGCTTAAAGCGGGTCAGCGGCGTCTTAAGAGAGACGTTATTGGGGATGCACTGCGAGGACGAGTAACCAGGGACCAGCAGATACTCCGAAAACGTGTGGGACTCACCGGGAAAGAACGTAGCCATGTTTCTCCTTTTTCCATGCGACCGGTCGGCTGCAGGCCTCGTAGGACCCAGCCCAACCTTGGGCGCCCAATACTGGGGAAGTATCTTAACGCACTTTGACTGCTACAATGCATGATTTAAGAAGAGCACACGAGGGTTTGACGCAGGCTTTGCGTTTACCCAGCAAACACTTTAGCGGGGAGACGTGGAGCGTATGGAGTACAAGACGACGGCAAAGTTGGTCATTCAAGCGTGCGACAAGGATTTGCCGGGCGTGTTCGGCCACGGCTGCGTCTTGCTGCTGCAGGGTATTGCCCGCGAGCACTCGCTCAACCGCGCCGCCAAGAGCATGGGCATGGCGTATTCCAAGGCCTGGCGCATCGTGAACGAGGCCGAAGGTCAGCTGGGCTGCAAGCTCATCGAGCGCGACGGAGCCCGCGGATCCACCCTCACCCCCGCCGGCGAGCGAGCCATAGCGGCCTACGAGGAGCTGCAGACCGACATCAACCAAGTAATTGCCGCAAAGGCCAACGACCTCATCGCCAGCATAAAAGAATAGCCAATTTAGGACGGGGCCTTATAGCCACACAACCCCTTCTTATAAGTTGCGGTGAAATAGGGACTGTTTATGCGGTTAAAGCCGTAAATCAATCCATATTTCACCGCAACTTATGGAGTCGAGGATGATTTAGCTAGTTGCGGAGGGCATTATCTAGGGTGGCGGCCACGATCAAGGGGTCATCGGTGCCGGCGAAGAGGCGGATGGTGCTCCCCTGCTTGCCGCGTGGGGCCGAGAGGCGCGTTATTGGGCCGCCTGCGGGTGAAGTGCGGAATTCATCCGGCAAAGCGTCGAACAGCTCGCCTGCGCTACGCTCGATAAGGTCAAACTCAACTGCCGGGCCAAAGCCATGCTCGAGGATTCCCGTTGCAACAGCATGGTCGGGATGCGAGCTCAGACCGGGATAGCGCACGTCACGCACCATCTCATTCGCAGCCAAGTACTCGGCCAGCGCACGGGCGCGGTCGAAGTGTGCCTGCATGCGGGCATCGAGCGAGTTCAGCCCGTGCTCAAGCACGTCAGCCTCCTCGACAGACAGATCGAGTGCCGGCGCATCACAACCCACTAACAACGCATGTACGCACTCAGCCGCGGCATCCACACGATGGCGCTTGAGCTGCGAGCGCGCAACCGAAGCGGCAACCAACTTGCGCGGAGTCTTACCGGCGCACACGCGGTCGAGTGCCTCAAGCGACAGCGCAGCACCCAGCCGCAGCGGATCGCAGCCAAAAGCCGACGCCACGGTGTTGTCCACAACCAGCAGCGCATGAGCCTCACGCGCTGCGCAGCCTAACGTACGAAGATCGGGTACGCGCAGACCAAACCCACCGATGGAGTTGACAAACCACCACAGGTGCGACCCCTCAGCATCAAGCGAAGCATCAAAACCCTTGGACGCTGCAGCAAACGCATCAGCAGACGATGAGCCCACCAGCGCGACATCGCAACCATCAAAGCCGCGCGCAAACGCATCGGCAAAGTCATCGGCAAACGCAACCAGACGATCGCCGGGACGTACAACCCCCAACAGAGACAGCGCCGCCGGCACATGCAGGGCCGCAACAAGACGCGCCTCACGCGCGCCAGTCCTTGCGGCCCGGGCCTCTTCTAGCTGCTGTACGCCCATACGGCAACCTCCCTTCATTTACAAAAACCCACGATGCGGATGTTTCCCGCATCGTGGGTAACGGCTGCAGTATAGCGCCGATATGCGACGAATCGCCTAGATGATGAGCGTATGATAGGTCACGCTCGCACCCAGAGCGTCAACGGTCACGCCATAGGACTCGGGATAGATGCGCGTCGAAAACACGAGAGAGCCATCGTTCACAAACACCTCGACCGAAGAGACATCGCCAACAATGCGCACGTTGCGCACCTCGTCGACGGGCTCCCAGCGCACGGTACGACCGCAGCCGGCAGAAGCGCGACCCTCATCGGTAAATCGCATCTCAAAGCGCGAGGGCAGTTCGCCCTCGGCGGGCACAAACGCCAGCTTCAGCTCGCCATCAACGATTGCGGTAAATGCGCCGTCGACACCGTCGACAACAACGTCAAAGCAGGTGTCGCCGGCAACCTCCAACGAACCCTCCCCCATACGCACCGAGGCATAATGGTGCTCGATCTCGCGCACCGGCTGCTGCAGCACCACGCCGCCGGCACCGGCTGTAAGCTCACGCGGCACTGTCATGCAGTGCTGCCAGCCGCACGCCACGGTGGGCGCATTGTCATAGGTCGGCTCATCGGGCATGCCCATCCAGCCAATCAGAATGTGGCGACCATCCTCGGCCGTGAACTCCTGCGGAGCATAGAAGTCAAAACCGGCGTCCCACAGGCGGAACTCGCCCAGCTCATACTCGCCATCGCCATCTGTAATGTCGCCCGTTACAGGCATGTAGCCAGCAGCGTATACGTTGCCGCGGTCCCAACGACCGCCCTCGAGCCCCTGGGGCGAGAAGGACAGCCACTTCGCCGGTACGCCGTCATCGGCCTCAAGCTCAAGGTATCCCGGGCACTCCCACATAAAGCCAAAACGCTCGGGCGTAGACACGCGGCTCTCGAGCTCCCAGTTCAGCATATCGGGCGAGCCATACACCAGGATCTCGCCTACATCGCGCCCGGCGCCCTCACCGTGCATCGCGCAAAAACGACTCTCGACATGCGGCCCATCCACGCGGCGACGCGCGCCCAGCACCATGTGATAACGCCCGTCCGCGTCACGCCACACCTTGGGGTCGCGCACATGGCAGGTCAAATCCTCGGGATAATCCTCGGACGCCAGCACCACGCGCTTTTGGCTGAACTCCCGACCGGCAAGGCCATCAACGCTCTCGACATAAACAGTATCGGCGCGGCGGCCGGTATTGACGTAGTCGTACGTGCCGTCTGCATCGGAGAGTTTAACGTTGCCTGTGTACAGTACGCGAATGCGGCCGTCCTCGGCAAGCGCGGAGCCCGAATACACGCCATGGCAATCGAACGGCTCGTCGGGCAGCAGCGGGGCGCCAACGTAGTCCCACGTCATAAGATCGCGGCTTGTGGCATGGCCCCACATCTTGACGCCACCCTCGACATCAAACGGCGCATACTGAAAATAGGCATGGAACACGCCGCCTGCCTGGCAAAGACCGTTGGGGTCGTTGAGCCAGCCCGCCGGCGGCATAATATGGAAGCGCTGGCCATACGCGCCATGGCCGCACTCAGAGGCGGCAGCGTCAACAGCGGCAACCAGCTTTGCAAGGTCGCGGCCAAGTGCATTAGACATATCAAAGTCCTAACGGATCGAAAGTAACAAGGCGCCAGAGATCGACACCAGATACGGGAAACGCCCGCGAGCATACAACCCGCGGGCACCCCTCAATCAAAAGCTCTTAGGCCTGCTCGGAACCCTTGGGCTCGTCCTTGTACAGGACAAACGAGACGCCAAAGGAAACCAGCGCGGCGACCGCAAACATGATCGCGTACTGCACGGGCTGGGCCAGGCACAGCAGGATACCGAAGATGCCGGTAACGCCGGTGCCGGAAGCAGCAAGCGAGGTGAGTGCGCAGACCAGGGCACCGCAACCGCCGCCGATGCAGCCGGCGATGAAGGGCTTAAAGAAGCGCAGGTTCACACCAAAGATGGCAGGCTCGGTAATACCCATGAAGGCGGACAGGGCCGAAGGAAGTGCCAGGCCCTTGATCTTGGCATCGCGGGTCTTAAAGGCAACGGCGAGCGCGGCGCCACCCTGGGCGATGTTGGCTGCACTGGCGATGGGCAGCCAATAGGTCACGCCGTACTGGGCGAGCTGGCCCAGGTCGATGGCGGTGTACATCTGGTGGATACCGGTAACGACCGTGGGGGCATAGAACAGGCCGACGATAAAGGAACCGATGCCAAAGGGCAGGGTGAGCAGGGCCTGGATCAGACCGAGGATGGCGTTCTCGGCCCAGACAAAGACGGGACCGACGGCAACGAGCGTTACGAGCACGGTCACGAACACGGAGACGAGCGGGGTCACAAAGAGGTCGAACATCTCGGGGACAACCTTGTGGAGACGCTTCTCCAAGAAAGCGAGGATGGCGCAGGCGATGACGATGGGGATAACGTGGCCTTGATAACCGACCCACTCAAAGCTGTAGACGCCGGGGATGACGGTGACCATGGTCTGAACGCCCTCGGAGGCAACCGTGTAGGCGCTCTGCAGCGAAGAGTTGATGAACGCACCTCCGACGACGGCACCCAGGTACGGGTTGGCGCCAAAGGCCTTAGCGGCGGAGTAACCGATCAGGATCTGCAGAATACCAAAGGACGTGCCCGAAACCAGGTCGGCAATCTTGTAGATAAAGTTATTGGTGTCGAGCGCGATAAAGCCGTTGGAGGCCATAAAGTTGAGGGCGCTCATAATGCCCAGCAGCAGGCCCGAGGCCACGATGGCGGGGATGATGGGGACAAAGACATCGCCGAGCACCTTAATGGCACGCATAAAGATGTTCTGCTGCTGTGCCGCGGCCTCCTTGACCTCGGCCTTGGTAGCAGCCTCGACGCCGCTGAGCGCGATGAACTCTTCGTAGACCTTGTTGACGGTGCCGGTACCAAAAATAATCTGGAGCTGGCCCTGGGCCTCAAAGACGCCCTTGGCGCCGTCGATATTCTCGAGGGCCTCCTTGTTAACCTTGGCGTTATCGGCAATCACCAGACGCAGACGCGTGGCGCAGTGTGCGGCCGAAACAACGTTGCCGGCGCCACCGATGTTGTCGAGCACCTCTTGGGCTGATTTGCGGTAGTCCATGACTTCCCTTTCCTCCAACGGGCGCACGTGCACCCGGCCATCTTTGACACATACACTGTAATCGTTTTCAGTTTCATATGTCTGTAATCGTTTTCAGTTTAGGGTGAACGGTAGGAATAGGACGGCGAATGGTAGTTTTAAGGCAAAAACAGACGACTCAGAGGCAGGCAGACGTGTCAAAGGCCTAGACATTCATAAGCTGATGGCCGAGCTTGAGCGTCTTTAGACCGCTCTCCCCCTCCACGCCATCGAGCGTGTTGATCAGCATATTGGTCGCCTCGACGCCACTGGTCAGGTAGCCATAATGCACAGTGGGAATGCCGCCCGTCAGCGCGCGCAAAAACGCGTTGTCGCCAAAACCGCTTACGCGGTGTATACCCTCGCCCACGCCGCGAACCTCATCGATGGCACGCAGTGCGCCCGCCGCCATGGTGTCGGTTGCGCATGCGATAAACGAGACATCGGGAGCGACGGAAAGCAGCTCACGCGCCGCACCATAGCCCGAGTCGAGCGTAAACGAGCCCAGGCGAATCAAGGCGGCATCGAGCGGGTTACCCGCGGCGCGCAATCCGGCCTCAAAACCGCGACGGCGGTCATAACCGGCCGCGCGGTCCTCCTCGGTAACCCCAATGTAGGCGATCTTGCCGTCCACGCGGCCTGCAAGCGCATGGCCAAGCTCAAAAGCGGCCTCGTAATCGTCGTGATAGACGCACGCCGCGCCCTCAACATTCTGGCCGATCAGTACGATGGGCACGCGGCACGACTCAATCGCCCGGCGATGCTCGTCGGTAATCATAGTTGCCACCAGCACAATGCCATCGACCGGGTGGTTTTGGAATAAATCGAGGTACTCGAGCTCGCGATCGGAGGCGTTATCGGTATTGGCAAGCAGCATCTGGTAGCCACGGCGACCGAGCACCTGGCCAATACCGGCGGTAATGCGGCTCACGGATTCCGAGTTAATCTTGGGCACGATGACGCCGATGAGCTTGGTGGAGCCGGTGCGCAGCGCACGGGCCTGGCTGGACCGCACGTATCCGGTCAGCTCGATCGCCTTCTTAATGCGCTCGGCCTTGTCCGCCGAGATATATCCACCGTTGAGGTAGCGAGAGACGGCGGCACTCGAAACGCCCGCCAGCTCGGCCACATCTTTCATCTTTACCACGAGCACCCCTGACAACGAATTCACAGGCACCATGATAGCTGCCTTGCCAGCAAATTGAATAAATAGAATCCCTGGTCGAACAAACGTCAGCGAGCGGGCAGCTGCCGTGGCGAGGTGCCGCGAAAGAGGAGCGAAGCGTACTTTATGTACGCGAGCGACGGTTTGAGCGACAGATCGTCCGGCAGATGCCTGCGCAGCGTCGAGCGGTCCGGCGTTTGTTAAAACGCCGGAACATAGTTAGCCGTGGTACTCGCCGTTGTATTGGATCAACGTCAGGTCCTCCACGCCGTCGAGCGCGCGAATGGCGTCAGCATAGGGCATATCCACACCATCCGAGAACACCTCGGCGGCCATTTCGACCTTGTCGCCGCGCATAGTCTTGGACTTAACGGTGAACTTGGTGCGCCCAAATGCACGCACGATATCGTCGCCGGTGGTCTGGCCCGTGTAGTGAATGACCATCATGTACACGCGCGACTTGTCCTGGTGGCTCGCAAAGCCGGCGATCATCACCACGATCACCACCGCCGTGAGCCCCACGAGCGCATACATGCCGGCGCCGGCCGTAATGCCCGTGGTAATGGCCCAAAACAGATACAGCAGGTCGAGCGGGTCCTTGACCGCCGTACGGTAGCGGACGATGGACAGAGCACCGACCATACCGAGCGAGATGACCACGTTCGTCGAGATCGCGAGCGTGACCATGCAGGTAAGCACGCACATGCCCACGAGCGTCACGGCAAAGCTACGCGAATACACCACGCCGGTAAAAAAGCGCTTGTACACGTAATAGATCAGGATGCCCATGGCGAGCGCCACGAGCAGCGACAGGCCAATCTTGGCAGGGTCGACCTGGCCAAACGCCTCCAAGACGGAGTTCTTAAAAAAGTCCCTGGTGCTCATGGTCTAAATATCCCCTCGGTTCTCAAAATCCGATTCCCAGTAGTTAAAACCGCGCAGGTAGGCGGTCTTTTCGTAACACAGGCAGTACTTGGAGACCGCCGTAAGCTCGGCCGCGCCCGGCGGCACCATATCGCGCACGAGCTGCGGGCAAAACTCCGTAAACTTGACCTCCATCACCAGCTTGCCGGGTTCTAGCACGGGCAGCGCGGGCAGCGTCGCATCAAAGATATCGAAGCTTCCCACCGCGGCACGCACGTTCAT
The DNA here is from genome assembly GCA_938023085.1 of uncultured Collinsella sp. GTDB lineage: Bacteria > Actinomycetota > Coriobacteriia > Coriobacteriales > Coriobacteriaceae > Collinsella. Next base: position 9,122 of record CALHDP010000052.1, on the reverse strand, counting down.
GTCAAACGTAATGCGCACGGTGCCCTCATCCATCACCCACGGCTCGCGCTCGTAGTCCACGATGGTCCGCGGGCGCATCATGTTGCAGATGCACTCGATGTAGAACTCGCGACAGAGCGGATAGGGGCTCCTCAGCAAAAAGCCGTAGTCGCCAGCCAGAATCTGCTCAAACTCGCCACGTGTGAGCGGCGCGTCCTCCTTATAGATCCAGCTACCGTACTTCTTTTTGCGCTCGAGCTTAATCACCTTGTCGCTGCCGTTATAGATGCGAACGCGAAACTTTTTGCGCATGAGAATGCCGGCGTCTTTTTCCTCGTAGGCCGAGTTGCAGTAGTCGTCAAAGTACAGGCTGCGAATGGTGTAACCGCCCGCCCGCGCATGCTTGTCCAGTTTAAATACCGGCGCCATGCGACAGGCAAGCGCGGCGTGCTCGCCCTCGTTAATGAGATATTTGAGCTCGTGGCGGTAACGCTCCTGCGTGGTACGCACAGGCGAAGCCGCCAAGCGCTCAAGCAGCGCGCTAGCCCTCCTCATACGTGTCCTCCACGACCTTACCGCCGTCTTGCACGTAAAAACACTTCATGCCGTAGTGCTTGCCGTCGTCAGTCACATAGTAGTCAAACGCATCTTGCGTAAAGCCGTCGGAGTTGGTGGCACGCACGCGCACAAAATACTGGCCGGCATCGGGCGCATCGCAGGTCACCTCGGGAAGCAGCACGTCCTCGGCCTTAAAGACAACGTCGCTTATGGCATAGTCGCGCGCTAGCTCTACAGTGTAGCGAATGTCGCGCGCCTTAAAGTCGTAGGACGCATCCCAGTTAATGCGCAGCTTACCGTTATCGATCTGCGGCACGCCGATGTAGAACGGCATGGGCTTTTTAAAACTCTCGCGAAAGCTCTTGTAGTTCTCCTCGATCTCGGAGGGAATCGCCGCGGCGATCTGCTCGTATTGGTCCTTGGTGACAGGCAGATTGTCGATATCGGGCGAAGCAAAGACCAGGGATTCAGTCACCTCGCGGTAGTGCTTGATCATCTTGGTCAGGCGAGTCTCGGTCAAATACGAGCGCAAGTCCTTGACGGCACGGTCGAGTTCGCTGCGGAACGACTTGCTGCGCAACGCGCGGTTAAACAGCACGTTACCCCAGTAGTTGCTTGCGCCGCGCTCCCAGCTCGCGTAGTCCGAAAACCCAGTAAGAGAAAGCTCCAGCTTACGCAGCATGCCGTCGTTATCCCAATCCAGGATATACCAGACCTTGGAGTTAAGCGGGCTGTACAGATAGCAGTTACGGTTCTGCGTATCGCAGTTGCCCGTCAGGATCTGAAACGCCAACCAATAGACCAGGTTCTCGGTATCAAAGTAGGTGTCGAGCACGTCATCGATCTTTTGCGATTCGTCGTTGAGCGCATCGAGCATCTCGATGAGCTTGGTGTGGTCCGTATCGCCCTTAATCTCGAGCATGCCTTCAAAGCTAGCCTGGTTGTAGTCGGGATCATCGGCAAGCTTAATGGTGTCCTCGTAGCGATGGAAATCAAAGCTGTTCACCTTGTACAGGTGCCCGCTCTTATCCAGGCCATGTGCCTTAAGCGCCGTCTTGTTGAGCTGCTCCACCTGCGTAAACAGGCCGTAGTCCTCAAAGGTATCGTTGGACTTTTCGGTCTGGTCGCACACCCACAGATGCACAAACTGCGTGCGCAGGCCCATCATCTGGGGAATCCCGCGAATAAGGTCATAGGCCATCTTGTTGCGAAAACGCATACCCTCGCCCATGTGCTTGTTGAGCGCAATCGCACGCTGCTGGCGCCAGGTACCTTTTCCTTTTTTGAGCTCCACCTTGTAATTCTTCTGCGTATAACCGCTCGACGTCTGGCCACGCACCTGCACGGTAGCATTGGGCGCTTCCTCGCCATAGCCAACCTCGCCGGCCACCGGGCCGTCTTCGTCGCCCGCCTGCAAAAGCCCCATTACCTGATAGCGCGTCACGCCCATGTCGGCGTAGTCATACACCGAGTACGTATTGATCTCGGCCCAGCTATGATCGGTGTTCTCGGAGCTGTTACCGCGCGAGACCGTCAGGTACATGGTCACAATGCCCGAGTCGTCGTAGACCTCGTACAGCTCGTCCTTATCGCGAAGGTGCTTGGTCTCGCCCGAGGCCTCAGCCTTTTTAATCTTGTCCTGCTTTTTGACCTTTTTGGTCGAGGATTCGTCCTGAGACGAGCAGCCCGAAAGCAACAGCGCACCGGCAGCCGCCTCGATCAGGCAGCGGCGAGACATCAACTTATCGATCATCAGAACCTCCCCAATGTTTTTGGTACAGGCGAACCACCATACGTTCAAACGCACTGCGCGGCTCACCGCCCACGCGCTTGTCCTCGTAGCGTTGCTCAACACGGTCGAGCACCCGGCCAAGTTCGGTAAACCAGCCCGTCTTGTCAGTAGCCACAATGGGCTGCTGGCTCAGGATACGATACGGCAAGTTGGCGGTATAGGTATCGAGCCGCAGCAGCGCCACGATAAAAAACACCGCCGCACCCAACAAAAAGCCAAAGCCGTAAAACTGCTGCGGCAAAAGCAACGACACGGCAGTCGCCAGCCCGGCCACACCGGCAAACAGTCCCGAGGCCAGCACGGCCCCCTTGTAGTCGGTAAAGTACAGCAAGATGAGCAATAACATATTGCCCACGGCATACAGGCCATAGCCCACGCATAACGTGCGGAAATACCCGTGCATCAGGTTGTTAAAGCCCAACGGTAGGGCCGACAGCACCGTGGTCTCGAGCGAGATGACCGCCGCCGTCACAAACAGTTGCTTGAGCGCACAAAACCGTAGTTCTCGGTTGAGCGTAGCAAGCATTTCCTCCTCAGCCACCACAATGTCGCCCACCACACCACCGTCGTTGAACAGGCTGTAGTAGTCGCGGTAGCGCGGATAAAAGTTGACCTCGACCGAGACCACAAAGTTGACGGACGTGACCAGGATCGTCAAAAACGCGATGAGCGCCGGCACATCGTGGTAGGGCGCACCATAAAACAAGCCCTTGACCTGCACGCCAATGGGACCGGCCCAAATTATCACCAAGTGCGCAAAGAGGCCCAGGTTGGTGAACAAGCCCGTGAGCGCCAACGGCATAAACTGATCAAGCCACCGTAAAAAGAGCCAGGGGCTGCGGTCGCTCTGCGGAAAATACCGGTACAGCAGCACCACATCCCAGGCGAGCATGACGCCGTAGCCTAGGGCGATTGACGCCAGCAAGCCCTCGACCGGCGGCAGTCCCAGCGCCAGCGCGGCCAGGGCGCACAGGCACGCCACGCCAATGGCAGCCGCAAAGCTGCACAGGATGCCGCGGTAATCTTTGATGGCCGTGAGATAGCTCATGCCGTTCCAGTTGACGATCATAATGTTGAACAGCCACAGACACAGCAGCCCCTGCAGCAGCGTGGCGCCCGAGAACAGCAAAAAGACGCCGTAGAGCATCGTGCCCACAACGAGCATGATGGCATTAGACCCCCAAAACGAAGGCAGGATCTCATCCTCGCGCTCGGCAAAGAGCATATCGGCCAAAAAGCGCGTGACCGGCATAGAGAAAAAGCTCGTGAGCGTAAGCGACGCCAGCAGCGTATAGGTCACCATGCACACAAGCAGGTCCTGGTTGGCGCGACCCACGCCCCACAGACCGCACAGCACCAAGATACCCACCTGGAGCAACACGCCCAGCAGCATGGGGCCCGTGCACACAATGCCGGCGTAGCCATAGGCGCGCATCGTGGCAAACAGACCCTTGCGCCTAAACAGGCGTTTGAGCTCAAAACCGATTCCGGCCACCGGCTACTCCCCCTCTCTGGGCAGGTCAAACGCACGCGCAGTCTCGTCGTACAGCGCGCGATAGTTGGCGAGCATCTGCTCGTGCAAGAAGTACGTGGCAACGCGACGCTGGCCGCGCTCCCCCATCTCAATGCGACGAGCGCGGCTTGTGCACATGCGTTCCATGGCATCGGCCAAGCCCTTGCGATACATAGGCGGCGTCACAAAACCCGCCACGCCAAAGTCGTCACCCGGGGCGCCTTCGAGCAGCTCACGGCAGCAGCCCACCTCGGTCGTCACGCAGGGACGGCGCGCTGCAAGCGACTCCAGCACGCTGAGCGGCTGGCCCTCGGAGATACTCGTCAAAATGGTAAAGTCGAGCTTTTCCATGTACTCGACCACGTTGACGCGGCCGGTAAAAATCAGGTCGCGCACGCCCAGGGTTTCGACCAGCGCGTGGCACTCGGCGCCGTACTCCTCGTCGTCCACGCCGCCCATGATGTGCAGACGCACCTTGGGCAGGCGCTCGTGCAGCTCAAAGAAGGCATAGATCATGGTCTTGACGTCCTTTATGGGCGCCAGGCGCACCACCGCGCCAATGTCCACCCAGCCGTCATCGGGCTTTAAGGGAATGCCCTTAAAGCGATCGAACTGGATGCCGTTGGGGATGACCAGGCATTTGTCCGCATCGCAGCCCATATCAATCTGCGTCTTGCGGGCATTATGGAACAAACTCGTCACGCGGAAGGCGCGGCGGTAGATCTCCTCCGAAAGCAGGTAGAAAAAACGAATCCAGCGGTCCTTAAACGACGGCACCACCCAATCGGCGCGAATGATCTCTTCCTCGCGCTCGCGGGTATAGATGCCATGCTCGGTCAGCAGCACCGGCGCATGGTGAACGCTTGAGCCCAGGCAGGCGAGCAGGCCACCGTAGCCGGTCGAGATGGCATGGTACACATCGGCCACCGGCACCTCGCTTCCCAACAGGTAGAGCACGGGCAGCAACATGGAGCGCATGGTGTGGAATGCATCGGCAAAGGGCGTGTAGGGATACTCGGCCAGGCACACGTCGCGAAAGATATCCATAAACGTGCGGCTCTGCAAAAACGAGAGCGGATGCACGCGACGGCGGTGGAAGATATCGAACAGAACATCCCAATCCGGATTGGAGAGCGACACCAGACGGCGTAGCGCCTCGCGCTCACGGTCGTTAAAACTGGCTTCATGTTGCTCGCCCGAAAGCCGCAGGGCATCGTCCAGGAACACCTCGTGCACCTCGACCACGTTGCCGGGCAGCTCGTAGACAAACTTGCCACGGTCGGCAGCATGCGCGCCGATCACCCACAGCACAAACTCGTGCTCGGGCATGGCCGTAATGTAGTCATGCATCCAGGTAGATACGCCGCCGTGCACATAGGGGTAGCAACCCTCGAGTACCAAGCAGATTCTCATTTATCGCCACCCTCCTTGCGCTCGATCGTCACGGTCTTATCATTTGCCTTGAGCAGATACAGATTGCCCGTAAGGTGCGTCAGTTCGCCACCCGTCACCGCACCCGGCTCGCCATTATTGGCGCGGAACATGAGCCACGCCTCGTCGTGGAAATTGCCCAGGCTGAGCGTCCAGGCATCTGCACTGGTATCCACGTTCACCGTAACCGACGAAAAGCGCTGGATGGCACCGGAGCACTCCGACGCCGTCTGGTGCCGCAGATCGGGCGCCGACTTGGTAAGCCAGTCCAAGTAGTCGGTCAGGCCGCCCTTGTAGACCTCCCAGCCCTCCTTGGCTCCGCGATCGGGGTCCAAAAGGTCGTCCGGGTGCATAAAGTGCGTACTCACGTAGTGCATGTTGAGCTCGGACACGGCGGCTAGGCGCATATAGGAATCGTTGACCATGCCGCCCGAAACAATACGTGGCTGCTCCACAATGCCATCGCTCGCCACGCCAAACTCCTGTACGTACGGCAGGTCGGTGCCGTCCTCAAAATACGTACTGGCGATGGTCTTAATGCGCGGAACGTCGGTGCCGATGAGCTTGCGCGCTCGGGCAGAAAGGATATTCGATGGCGGCACGTAAACCGAGCCATGAGCGTTGGGCAGGACCTCGCCCTGAAACGCGATAAGTTCGTTGAGCGAAGCGGCAAGCGTCTCTTTGTTCTTCCAAGTCTTGTAGTCGTACAGCGTGCCGTAGTCGGTGTCCCAGAGCGCCAGAGGCTGATGGTTGTAACCGTGAAAGCCCAGCTCGCCGCCCATCTGCAGCAGCATGCCGCCAAAATATCGAAACTGCGTGGTATCGGCCTGTCGAGCGGGCTCGGTCTGGTTGACCGCGTCCTCGTAGTTTTCGATCATCACGCCGGTATAGCGAATGCCATATTTTTGCGCGAGCTTTTGCAGATCGGGCCACCAGACCTTGGTGTAAAAATCGGCAATGGAAAGGCCGTAGTCACGCTTGATATAAGTACCATCGCCCGAGGGCACGGGGCTGGGAAAGTCGTCCAAATAGAACACGGCGCTGTTGATGACCGGATAGGCCGTGGCATCACCCAGGAGGCTGGTCGCCGCGGCGTAAAAGCCGCGCATGACCTTGTCATAGATACCGATATTGCAAACCACGGTGCGCCCGCTACCGCAGTCATTCGACCAAATTAGTGGGGCGCCCGCATCGCCGGTCTTAGCCCACACACGAGCCGTCTCGCGCAGCGATACCGAAAGCGACGAATCAAAAGGGTCCGAGAGCTCGTAGCGCTCTCCCCCGCCCAGCATAAAGTCCTCACTCGGCACAATGCTTTCGGCTTTTACATAGTCATATCCGGCCGATTCAATGCCAAGCTTGGAGGCAATTACTTGCAGATAGCTCGAGTTATCCGGCGGCATGGCGAGCATAAGCGAACCGCCCGCGCTCACCCAACTCATAATGTCGCTCAGGTGCGTACCGAGCCCATCGAGCGACGGCATGAGCAAAATCACGCGATCGAAGGAGGTCAGCGAGGGAATGGCATCCGCACCATCCAGGGCAAGATCCACGTCGCGATGGGCGATCTTCATGTCCAGCAAAATCTGGTCGAACTGGTCTTTGACGTCGTCGACGCCATCTTGGTCCGAGTCTGTAATGACCAGGCACGTGGGCTTTTGGCCAAAGATTGCCGAGGAGGCCGGCACCGCATCGTTGGCGGCAAGCATCCCCAGCTTGTGCTGTCCAGCGCTGTACTGCACGCCGGCGCGTTCAATCAGCAGCACGGCGGCCATGACGATAAAAACAGCCCACACTACGAGCAGCCCCATCCAACGAAAGCGGCCTGCACGGTCGCGGATATGTTGTGCCACGCTCATCTGGCCTCCTCCCCGTCGCGCCAAAACGCCAACTGTTCGCGGTTGGCGGCACTCAAATACACATGTTGATTGTCGATCGCATCGATCACACGGTGGACCTCGTCACCGTCGCGGCGCATCACGGCTAGGCGCAGGCAAAGCATCCAAACCTCCTGCTCCTCGGGCACGTCGAGCACCAGCTGGTCGGTCACGGCCTGCGCCTCGTCGATCTGTCCGACATCGGCCAGCGCCGTCGCGTATCGAATGCGCAGCTCAAGGGTATCCTCGCGCTCGCAGCGACGCGCAAGCAGGCGCGCGTACTGTTGGCGCTGAATCTGAGCCACGCGCCCCTCGGCCAAGCCCGAGCCTAAGTATTCACCAAGAAAATCACAGTATTCGATGAGGTTTTGCGCGCTCGGGTCCGTCTTAAAGGCACGCTCCAGCTGCTGCAGTTTAAGGTCGGACTCCTTGGAGATCTGCGCCACCGCCGTCGCGGCATAGTGCGCCACCTCAACGTCGTCGTTAAGCTTAGCCGCCTGCAGCTGCGCCAGGTACGCGTCGGGCTCCTCGGTGAGCATGGAGAGCATTAGGCGGCGACGGGATGCCGGGCCGTTGACGATGAGCGCCTCCTCGAGCGGCACTACGCCTGCATCGTCCTCACCACTCGGTACCGACATACTGCGATGCAGGTCATCGTTAAAGCGCAGCGACTCCAACGCAGACTCTTTCAGCCCCTCGCCAAACACCGCGCCGCGGACCGATAGCAGAACCACCAGCAACGGGCCCCACAGCGGCACCAGCACTATCACAGCCAGCATGTGTCCGCGCACCGGCAGCAGGCCCAGCTTCATGAGCGTCCACAGCATCAGGCAAACCAGCGCATGAATCAGCAGCAAGACGGCAGCAACGACAAGCGAGATCAAGCGGCACCCCCCTCACCGTCACCGGTATAAGAGATGTGCTGCAGCAGCGCCACGATGTCCTCGCCGTCGACGGGCTCCACCGCAATCTGCTTTGCGCTCAGGCGCTCGCGGATAATGGGCAGATCGCACGCCTTTGCCTGGCGCATAAGCAGGTAGAGCACGTCGCCGTCGACCAAGCCCGCCGCGTCGCTCTCGCGGATTGTCGACCCAATTGCGCCCACCAGCTCGCCGACAGGCTCCATGCCCGGTACCACGCGCAGGAGCAAAAAACTCCCCATCTTGCTATCTGCCAGCGCCTGCTCCGCCGCGAGCTCTTGGCCAAAGGCAGCCTGCTTGAGCACGCAAGTGCCGTCAACGCAGCGTTTATCCTGCGCCACCGCCTCATAGTCAAAGGCACGGCCCAGCGCGCTTTCGACCAGCCCGCACAAGATGCGGAACAGGTTTTGATAATAGAGGGTCATTTGGTTTTCGGCCGCGCTACGCGCAAAGATCAACACGGCGGGTGCCCCGTCGCGCTCGATCGTGTATCCAAACATGGGAAGCCCCGGCGTCAGCTCGCGGTTCACCCACAGGTTAGAACGACCCCCGTCACCTAAAAGAGGTGCAAGCTGCTCGAGCGTGAGCGAGCGTGCGGCATCTTCGGCAATCGCGGGACTTGCTGCCACCAGGCGTGCAAATGCCCCGCCCGAAACATGGTAGATCGCCACCGAATCGTTCTCGAGGATCTCGCCCAGAAGCTCACAGCACTTGCGATAGATATCGCGCGGGTTGAGCACGTCGAGCTCCTGCGTCACGGCAAAGATCTTGCCAAAGCTGTCGTGGCGACCCACGATCTGGCGCCTGTACGCGCGCTTATCCTCGATCGCGTCGTGATAGAGCTGCGTAAGGAACGTATTGCGGTTGCGCACGAGCTCGTTTTGATCACGCTCCGCCCTGATGGCTTCGCTGTTGCGCAGCTGCACATAGCCGCACACGGCACCCACAACAAAGTACGCAATAAACGGCAGCCAGTTGGACGGCTCGTAGAACAGGCCCTGGAAGGTATAGCCGTACTGAGTAAAGTAGCTCGCGGCCAAACCCACCGACGC
>CALHDP010000051.1 GCA_938023085.1 uncultured Collinsella sp. | reverse complement strand
GCGGGTGGTTTCTGATGCGGCGCGCTGCGCGCCCCGCACAGGCTAAAGCCTTTAACAAAAACCGGGGCCCGCATGATGCGGACCCCGGCTCAATACCGTGACGATATGTCAGTTACGTCCTACACGTAGAACAGGATGTCGTCGTAGGTCGGGACCGGCCAGTAGTCGGCTGCCACGATCTCCTCCATGGCATCCACGGCAGCGCGCAGCGTATCCATAGCGGGAACGACCTCGTGCGCGTACACGTTGGCCTGCTCCTGACCATCGAGGCCCTCGGCCTTCTGATGCACGGCGTCGAGCGCCTTGATAGAGTCGTTGATGGTGGTGATGCCGTTGCAGAGCTTGTTGAGCGTGTTCTGCTCGCACTGCATGGCGGCCTCGGCACCGGCGGCACGAATTGTCTCAAGGCCCTTAGCGACCTTGGTGGCATAGGCGGTAATGACCGGGCGATAGGTACGACGTGCCTCGCGAACCATCGTGGTGGCCTCGATGTTCATGAGCTTGTTGTACTTCTCGAGCTTGCAGTCGTAGCGGCACTGGGCCTCGGCCTTGGTCAGGACACCCGTCTCCTCAAAGAGCGCAATGGCCTTATCGGAAACAAAGGCGGGCAGGGCGTCGGCCGTGGTCTTGTTGTTGGCAAGGCCGCGCTTCTCGGCCTCGACGGGCCACTCATCGGAGTAGCCGTCACCGGAGAACAGGATGCGCTGGTGGTCGGTCAGCACCTTCTTGCAGTACTCGAGCGCAGCATCCTGGAACTCATCCTCGGGCGTACCCTCGAGTGCGTCGGCGAAGGACTTGAGCGACTTGGCCACGGCGGCATCGAGCACCAGGTTGGAGTCAGAGACGTTCTGTTCGGAGCCGCAGGCACGGAACTCGAACTTGTTGCCGGTGAAGGCGAACGGGGAGGTGCGGTTGCGGTCGGTGTTGTCCTGCATCAGTTTGGGCAGGGTATCGGCGCCCAGGTCGAGCACGCCGCGCGTGGCATGGACGGAAGCCTTGCCATCGATGATCTTCTCGACGACCTCGGTAAGCTGGTCGCCCAGGAAGATGGACATAATCGCCGGAGGAGCCTCGTTGGCGCCCAGACGATGATCGTTACCGGCCGAGGCAACGGAGGCACGCAGGAGCTCCTGATAGTTATCGACGGCCTCGATCACCGCGGTGAGAAAGACGATGAACTGCAGGTTGTCGAGCGGGGTGTCGCCCGGATCGAGCAGATTCTCGGACTCGGTGCCAAGTGACCAGTTGTTGTGCTTGCCCGAACCATTGATGCCCTCGAAGGGCTTCTCGTGCAGCAGGCAGACCAAGTCGTGGCGGGAGGCGATGAGCTTCATCTTCTCCATCATGACCAGATTCTGGTCGATGGCCTCGTTGACTTCGCCATAGACGGGGGCAAGCTCATGCTGGCAGGGAGCAACCTCGTTGTGCTTGGTCTTGGCGGGAATGCCAAGCGCCCACAGCTCATCGTCCAGATCCTTCATATAGGCCGAGACGGTGGGGCGGATAGCGCCAAAGTAGTGCTCCTCGAGCTCCTGGCCCTTGCAGGGAGCGGCGCCAAAGAGGGTGCGGCCGGTGATGACCAGGTCCTTGCGCTTGCGATAGGCGTCCTTCTTGATCAGGAAGTACTCCTGCTCGTCGCCCACGGAAGGAACGACCTTCTTGGGGGTCTTGCCAAACAGCGCCAAAACGCGCTTAGACTCACGCGAGAGCGCGGTCATGGAGCGCAGCAGCGGGGTCTTCTTGTCCAGGGCCTCGCCCGTGTAGGAGCAGAAAGCCGTGGGGATGCACAGGACATCGTCCTTGATAAAGGCGGGGCTGGTGGGATCCCAAGCGGTGTAGCCACGGGCCTCGAAGGTGGCACGCAGGCCGCCGTTGGGGAAGCTGGAGGCGTCCGGCTCGCCCTGGATGAGGTTCTTGCCCGTAAACTTGGTAATGGCGGTGCCGTCGTGGTTGGGCTCCAAGAAGCTGTCGTGCTTCTCGGAAGTAATGCCCGAAAGAGGCTGGAACCAGTGCGCGTAGTGCGTCGCGCCCTTGGAGATGGCCCAGACCTTCATGGCGTGGGCAACGGCGTTGGCCACGTCCAGGTCGAGCGGCTCGCCGCCCTCGAGGGTTGCAGCAAGGCGCTTCCAAATGTCCTTGGGGAGGTAGTCCTTCATGACTTCCTCAGAGAACACCATGGTCCCGAAGCGGTCAGTAAGTTCGGCCATACGGAACTCCCTTCGTATCGGCACCGCGTGAGAAGCGGTGTTGATTACTAACGAACGAGTCATAGCTTAGACTCGCCGTGTTTCCGCGACATTACCGTTATGTTGCTGTCGCGAAACCAATCAATGAGGTTACCCTATCGAGGCGGCGTTGCCACCCTCAACAGCCAATCAACTGCATAAATTGCAGACCTCTCCCCATGGTTTAAGGGTAGTCAATTTGGGATGGAGCTCTATTAACTGGTATTTTGCATCAGATACCAGTCTTTATAGTCCGTGCCTAGATTAGCCGCTCTGTTATAGAGAAAGCCGATAGCAAGGCATCTTTGATTGGTATCCCCGAATAACGAGTGAAACTCCACCGTGACACAGTGGTGCTGTAGAATCCTTACAACACATCACACTATTACGTATCTAGAGGAGCACGATATGCGCGTCGACGAGGTTTTTAAGCAGGCAGCATCCCAGGGCACCGCGCCCGTTTCGTTTGAGATGTTCCCGCCCAAGGGCGAGCTCACCCTCGACACGGCTCGCGAAGTGGCAGGCAATCTGTGCAAGCTTTCGCCGAGCTTTGTCTCGGTCACCTGCTCGGCTGGCGGCTCGGGCAACGGCGCCACCACCGCCCCCATCGCGCATATGATTACGAGCGAATTCGATACACCCTCGGTGGCACACCTTACCTGCGTGGGCCGCTCGCATGCCGATATCGCCGCCAAGATCGACGAGTATCGCACCGCCGGCGTTGAAAACATTCTGGCCCTGCGTGGCGATCTCCCTGCCGGCGCGACCGAGGACGACAAGCCCGCCTCGGACTACGCCTACGCCCGCGACCTCATCCCCGAGCTCGTCGACGCCGGCTTTTGTGTGGGCGCCGCAGCCTACCCCGAGGGCCACATTGCCTGTGAGGACCTCAACCTCTCGGTCGAACACCTCAAGCAAAAGCAGGACGCCGGCGCGAGCTTCTTTGTGACGCAGCTCTTCTTTGATAATGAGTGCTTCTACCGTTTTCGCGAGCTTGCCGACAAGGCCGGCATCACCGTGCCCATTACCGCGGGCATCATGCCGTTTATGGGCAAGTCGCAGATCAGCCGCATGGTCTTTATGTGCGGCGCGTCGCTGCCCTCCCCCGTCATCAAGATTCTCGCCAAGTACGAGAACGACCCCGAGAGCCTGCAGGCAGCTGGTGTAGATTATGCAGCCCGCCAGCTTTGCGACCTCAAGGAGCACGGCGCTGACGGCCTGCACCTGTACACTATGAACCGTCCTGCGATCGCCGCGACCATTATGGAGCGCCTGGGGTAATGGAAAAACCGCACATCGATACAATCGCTGTCGAAGTGCCGGCCGACCTTGCGTCACCGGCGCTCTACCGTATCGATGCCGCGCACCATCCCCGTGTCGACCGTGCCGAGATGCTGCGGTATCTGGGTTACGGCGGCCAGCAGATTGAGCCCGAGCTGTCACGACGTATTGAGCTTGTGGTCGAGCGTCTGGAACTGGACATTGAGCCTCGTGGCGTGCGCCGCGTGTTTGCCGTCGATGCCACGGGCGTGGACGAACAAAGTGAGCCTTGCATTCGCTTGGTCGGCACCAACGTTGAGCTGCGAGGTCGCGATATCTATCGACATCTCAAAGATGCCCGCTTTGCCGCGCTCATGGCATGCACCCTCGGCATGGACGCCGAGCGTCGCCTGCGCACCACGGGAGCCCAACATCCCCTGGAGGGCGCCGTGCTCGACGCCGCGTGCTCCGCTTACGTGGAAGCCGCCGTTGAGCAAATGGACCAGCAGGTCAAGGCTGCGGCCGCCGCACACGGACTCGCCGGCAACTGGCGTTTTAGTCCCGGCTACGGCGACTGCCCGCTCTCGGCCCAGCGCTCGATCGTCAATGCGCTCAACGCCACGCGGCTCATCGGGCTTACCGTCACACCCACCAGCCTGCTCATGCCCACCAAAAGCGTGACCGCGGTGATCGGCCTATTCGACGGCGAAGTCCACGACGCCCAGAGCCGCCCCACCTGCAATATCTGCCGCATGCGCGAGCACTGCCGCTTCCGCGCCGCCCACACCACCTGCTATTCCAGCCATTAGGAGCCCTCGATGTTTACTCCGCTTATCACTCATGATCTGGACGGTACCGCGCTGGCAGCGCCCGTCAATGCCGCACGCTGCAACGGCGCTGCATACAAGACACGCACGATCGACGACCTGCGCATTAAGGACGATCGCCTGCGTGCGGCCATCGATGGCACGGGACACCTGCTGTTCGACGGCGGCATGGGCACCATGTTGCAGGCCGCTGGCATGAAGGCGGGCGCCCTGCCCGAGCTGCTCAACTTTGAGGAGCCCCAGGTCATTACCGACATTCAGCGCCAGTACGTCGAGGCTGGCTGCGACGTGATCACCGCCAATACCTTTGGCGCCAACGCCCACAAGCTCGACGGTGCTGCCACCGTGGCAGACGTCTTTGCCGCGGCCGTCACCTGCGCCCGCGAGGCCGGCGCCCGCTACGTCGCCGGCGATATCGGCCCCATCGGCGCGCTGCTTCGCCCCCTGGGTACTCTGAGCTTCGACGAGGCCTACGACCTCTTTGCCGAGGAAGTGCGCGCCGGCGTCGCCGCGGGTGTGGACCTCTTTATTATCGAGACCATGACCGACCTGGCCGAGATCAAGGCGGCTGTCCTCGCCTGCCGCGAAAACTCCGACCTGCCCGTCTTTGCCACCATGACCTTTGAGGAAGACGGCCGCACCTTCCTGGGTACGAGTCCCGAGGTCGCCGCCATCACGCTCGACGCCATCGGCGCCGACGTTTTGGGCATCAACTGCAGCCAGGGACCGGCCGAACTCCGGGGGCTCGCCGCACGTATGCTCACCGTTACCGACAAGCCCGTTATGGTGCAGGCCAATGCGGGTCTGCCCCACGTGGACGACGACGGTAACACCGTCTTTGACATCCAGGCCCCCGAATACGCTCACGCCGTTGCCGGTATGATCGCCGACGGTGTAAGCGTCGTGGGCGGTTGCTGCGGAACCACGCCGGCGCACATGGCCGCCCTGCGCACGCTTATCGACAATCACACGCCCAGTCCGCGTCACCGCAAGCCCAGTATGTCGGTCACGAGCGCCCAAACGGTCGTGGACCTTCCCTGCGACGGCCACAAGATCGCTGTCATCGGCGAGCGCATTAACCCCACCGGCAAAAAGCGCCTGCAGCAGGCCCTGCGCGACGGCGACCTGGACTACGTCGTGAGCCAGGGCATCAGCCAGCAGGAGCAGGGCGCCGACATCCTGGACGTCAACGTGGGCCTG
>CALHDP010000050.1 GCA_938023085.1 uncultured Collinsella sp. | reverse complement strand
GCACCGTAGCGGTACCGGGCTCGATATTCCTCTGGTGCCCCCGGGCGGATTCGAAAACTCCCCCCGCGGGGAAATTGGTGACGCGGGTGTCGACGGCCCGAATCCTGCCCTTAGACCAGAAGAGCCCGGCACCGTAGCGGTACCGGGCTCGATATTCCTCTGGTGCCCCCGGGCGGATTCGAACCGTCGACACCCGCTTTAGGAGAGCGGTGCTCTATCCCCTGAGCTACGGAGGCATGTTGTACTAGTGTAGCAGATTTACTGCATCGCAATACGTCGCATGACTAGACTTCGAAGTTGCGGTGGAATAGTTCCTGTCTGAAGCATCTAAAGCCGTATTTAGGAACTATTTCACCGCAACTTATGAGGAGCTAGTTGCCTTTGTGGAAGAGGTTTTTGATGACGGAGGGGATGCTCTTGGCGCCCTTGGCCGTCACATCGATAAAGTCGGGCGAGCGCACGAGCTTATCCTCGTCGACGTACTTGCGGACCGCGCGCAACGTCTCTTTGTCGTCGCGCGTCGAAAACGTAAAGTGACCGTTGTCCTTGGTGAAGATGGCAAAACGCGTGATCTTCTTGGTGCCGCGTAAAACCTCGGCGGCAATATAGTCGACCTCGTCCCACGGGATTTGAATATAATCCTCGGGATTGCGCTCGTTGTAATACTCGAACGCCTTATTGCCCACCATCACGTTACCGTGGCTGGTAAGCCCCATCAGGCAGGTTGCCGGCGTTGCCAGATCGACCGTGCTGTTCTGAGATTGCGCCATGCGCGCCTCGCCCTCCAAATAAAACAATCGGACCGCATCCAGTGTACCCACCGGGTGCGGTCCGTTTCAATGGCTCAAAAGCCCTTGCCTAGCAATTCTCGGTCTTAAGCCGAAACGTGCTTACATGAAGCCGCAGACGCGACCGATGATGCCGATGGCGAAGAGAGCCAGGATGATGACGATCGGGCTGACCTTCTTCTTGAGGAGCTTGCAGACCAGCAGGGTCAGGCACACGGCGGCAAGGCCGGGGATGAGCTGATCGAGGTTGGCCTGAAGCGTGGTGACCTTCACCTGATCAAGGGCGTTAGCACCGATGGAGTTATACATCGTCAGTGCTTCCTTGACACCCTCAGAACCGGAGGGCAGGTTAGCCCAGTCGATAAAGGCGCCAGCAGACTGCGTGACCTTGGAGACGACCGGGGTGAAGGAGATGGACACCCAGCGCTCGACCAGGGCGCCGATGATGAACATACCCAGGATGGAAGCACCCTCGGTGACCTTGCCCATCAGACCGCCGGAGAGGTCCTTGGCGATGGAGGAGCCGACCTTGTAGCCAAACTCCTGCGTGTACCACAGGAAGGCGTAACGGATGATGTTCCACGCGAAGAAGAACAGCAGCGGACCGGCGATGCTGCCGGACAGGGCCAGGGAAGCGCCCAGAGCACCCAGAATCGGGCGAAGGGTGAACCAGAAGGCGGGGTCGCCGACACCGGCGAGCGGGCCCATCATACCGACCTTGACGCCCTGAATGGCGACGTCGTCAATCGGGGCACCGTTGGCGCGCTCCTCCTCGAGAGCGAGGGTAACGCCAATGACGGGGGCGGAAACATAGGGGTGGGTGTTATAGAACTCCAGGTGGCGCTTAAGAGCGGCAATCTGGTCATCCTTGTTGGTGTAGAGCTTCTTGATCGCAGGGATCATTGCGAAGCACCAGCCGCCGTTCTGCATACGCTCGTAGTTCCACGAGCCCTGAAGGAACTGATGACGGAAGCAAACCTTCTTGCGGTCAGCCTTGGTGAGCTGAATCTTGTTCTCTGCCATATGTATCACTCCCCTCCTACTCGTAATCGTTCAGAATGTCGCCGAGCGGGTCACCGGAGCCACCGCCCATGCCGCCACCCTGCTTGGCCAGATCCTTAAGGCCAAGGTAGATGAGGGCAAGGGAGATGCCGATGAGGCCAAGGGCGATCAGCGTGAGCTGAGGGATGGCAGCAAGGACAAAGCCGAGGATGAAGAACGGCCAGGTCTCCTTGGTGGCCATCATGTTGATGACCATGGCGTAACCGACGGAAGCGACCATGCCGCCGCCGACAGCCATACCGCCGGACAGCCAGTCGGGCATAGCGTTAAGCGCGTTGGTAACAGCCTCGGCCGGGATGATGCACAGAAGTACTGCCGGGATGGCGATACGAAGGCCCTGCATGAGGATAGCAGCGTACTGCCAGCGCTCGATGCCGGAGAAGTCGCCCTTCTCGGCGCAACCGTCCATGGCGTGAGCGATAGCGGTAGCCAGGGTACGGCAGATCATGGTCAGGAACAGACCAGCGACCGACAGCGGGACGGCGACGGCGATGGCGGCGGTAACGGCCTTTGCCGAATCGGTGGCGCCACCGTTGAGGGCGAGCACCATGATGATCGAAGAAGCGACCGAGGCCAGAGCGGCGTCAGGCGCGACAGCGGCGCCGACGTTAGCCCAGCCAAGGGCCATCATCTGGAGCGAACCGCCCAGGAGGATGCCCTCCTGAAGGTGACCGGTTACGAGACCGATAAGCGTGCATGCCACGAGCGGCTGATGGAACTGGAACTCATCCAGGATGCCTTCCATACCGGCAAGCAACGCGACAATCGCAACAAGCAGAATAGTGATTGCAGACATGTATCGGACCCTCCTTTACTATGCTTGAGCGGCCAGTTCGGCCTTAGCTTTCTTCAACATGGCGTCGAGATCCTCGGAGGAATCCGAAGGAACCTTGCGGACCTCGAACTTGACGCCCTTGGCCTTGAGGGCCTCGAGAGTCTTGACGTCGTCATCGCCCATAGCGACGGCGTTGGTGACGACGACCTTGCCCTTGGAGTGAGCCATGGAACCGATGTTAACTTCCTTGATGTCGACGCCGGCCTCGATGGCCTTGAGCAGATCCTGCGGGTTCTCGAAGAGCAGCATGGCCTTGGTGTCACCAAAGCGCGTGTCCTTGACGACCTCGGCCATCTTCTTGATGGGCACGACGTTGGCATGGACTCCCGGAGGGGCAGCCTGCTCGATCATGGTCTTGCGGAGCTCGTCGTGAGCAACGCCGTCGGAAACCACGATGATGCGGTTGGGGTTGATCTGCTTGGTCCACGTGGTTGCCACCTGGCCATGAAGCAGACGGGTGTCGATACGGACGTGGGCGATCTTGATGTGCCCGTCGCCGATAACCGTTCCCGGAGGGATGGCGCCTGCAGGAGCAGCGGCGGCCGCAGCCGGCTTCTTCTCCTCGGGCTCCAGAGACTCGGGCTTGACGCGCACGCCAGCCTTAGCCTCAGTCACGAGATGTTTTGCGATCGCATGTGCAGTGTTCTTTGCGTCAAAGCGCTGCGAATATGCCTCGATGAGCATAGGCAGGTTGACACCGGTGACGATAGCCCAGGAATCGTGGCCCTCGATGAGCCCGCTGATCTGGTTGAACGGCGTGCCGCCCCACAGATCAACGAGGAAGAGCACCTGCTCCTGGTCCTCGAAGGAAGCGATTGCTTCCTCGACCTTGGCACGGAAGTCGTCGGGGCCCATGCTCGGCTCGAGCGAGACCACGGCAACAGACGGCTGATCGCCAAAGACCATCGAGCCCGTCTGCTTGATTCCAGCTGCCAAGTCCCCGTGGCTAGCAAGAACAATACTTACCATCACATAACCTCCTTTTTGTCTACGTATTTCCTACACGACATGAAAGGAGTATACCTGTTTGGATTGTGGAATTATAGCTAAATTCGCAAAAGGTTGGATTATTTGTTTAAACGTCTAAGTTTGTTACAAATTGATTACATTGCTGGTTTACAGCTCATTGCCTGATAAAACGTGATTTGCCGATTGTTTCCAAAGACATATACAGGCGCACTGTTCGTTAAAACCGCTTTTAGGTGGATCCCAATGCGCCTGCGTGCCGCCATTTTGTTTAAACAGACATGACTTGACTAACCGAAGCAAATATGTTTAGAACTCTAGCCCATGCAGTCATTGGATGTTAGGCGATGTGGAGTGGGTTGGCGGCGTCGACGGCATCGGGTGCGTCGGAGAGGCCGTCAGGAGCAGCGTCTGCCGGGTCCTCGTCGGGAGTCTCGATCTGTTTGATCATGACCTCTTGGCCTTGGAGCAGGTACGTATCGCCGCTGCCGCAATGAGGGCAAATCTTGCCGTGCTCGACGGTCGCGTAGTCGCGGCCGCACACTTCGCAATGCGTCACGGCCTCGACGGGCTCCACAATGAGCTCGGCGCCCTCGGTGATGGGCTTTTTATCTGCTGCCCAGCGCCACGCATCGAGCAGCAGATCGGGAACGACGCCCGAGACCTCGCCCAGCAGCAGCGTCACGCTCGAGACGCGACGCACGCCATTGGCGCGCGCCACATTCTCAACATCGCGAATGATGTGATAAACAATCCCGAGCTCGTGCACTTGTGTTCCTTCCGCCGCCCAACTGGCTTCTGCGCCGTTCTTTTAGTCGTTATGTTCTTTTATTTCTTCCCGAACTTAATTTTGATGGCGCGCTTGAGCGCGTACTTGCCCAGGCTCGGCAGCTTTTGCTCGTATTTGACCATCGTGGAGCACTCGGGGCGGTCACGATCAAGGTGAATGGCGTCGAACGCGCACTTGGTGGTGCACAGGCCGCAACCGATGCACTTGTTGGGGTCGACGATCGAGGCGCCGCAGCCCAGGCAGCGGGCGGTCTCGGCGCGCACCTGCTCCTCGGTAAAGGTCTCGACGTACTCGCTAAACGGCGCAGCCTTCTCGCGTTCGCGGTCCACATGCGCAACCTCGCGGCTCGCGTTGTCGTAGCTCTCGAGCACAACGTCGTCGCGGTCGAGCGCGCTGTACTTACGCTGGTTGCGGCCAATGGTGAGCGTAGAGCCCGGCTGCACAAAGCGATGGATGGATACCGCGGCCTCGTGACCGGCGGCGATGGCATCGATGGCAAAGCTGGGGCCGGTGTAGACGTCACCGCCCACAAAGATGTCGGGCTCGGCGGTCTGATAGGTCTGGGGATCGGCAAGGGCACCCTGGCCACGGCCGAGCTCGACCTTGGAGCCGGCCAACAGGTCGCCCCACACGATGGACTGGCCAATCGACATGACGACACGGTCGGCATCGACACGGCGCAGATCGTTCTCGTCGTACTCGGGCGCAAAACGGCCCTCGTCGTCAAAGACACGCGTGCAGCGCTTGAAGGTGATACCGCACACACGACCGGCCTCGTCCAGGTGAATCTCCTTGGGGCCCCAGCCGCAGCTGATGTGAGCGCCGTCCTCAACGGCCTCGCGACGTTCCTCCTCGCTGGCGGGCATCTGGACCTCGCTCTCCAGGCAGAACATCTCAACGTGCTCAGAGCCCAAACGGCAGGCGTTGCGGGCAACGTCGATGGCCACGTTGCCGCCGCCCACCACAATGGTGCGGCCGGACAGGGTATCGATCTTGCCGCTGTTAACCTCGCGAAGGAAGTCGACGGCCACGGTCACGTCCTCGGCATCCTCGCCCGGAATACCGGCAAGGCGGCCGCCCTGGCAGCCGATGGCCACGTAAAAGGCCTTAAAGCCCTGCGCGCGCAGCTCGTCGAGCGTCACATCACGACCGACCTCCACGCCATAGCGGAACTCGGCACCCATCAGGCGAATGATCTCGACCTCGGCCTCGATAACATCCTTCTGCAGCTTAAAGCTGGGAATGCCATAGGTGAGCATGCCACCCGGGCGCTCGTTCTTCTCGAACACGACGGGCTTGTAGCCCTTCTCGGCCAGATAGAAAGCGCAGGACAGGCCGGCCGGACCGGCACCGATGATGGCGATCTTCTGATCAAAGCCGCCAGCGCGCGTCGGCGTAACCACGGGCGGGACGTAGCGGGTCGCGGCATCCAAATCGCGCTGGGCGATGAACTTCTTGACCTCGTCGATAGCCACGGCGGCGTCCACACGGCCGCGAGTGCAGGCATCCTCGCAGCGGCGGTTGCACACGCGGCCGCAGATGGCGGGCAGCGGGTTCTCACGCTTGATGAGCGCCAGCGCCTCGTCATAGCGACCCTGAGCCGCGAGCTTCAAATAGCCCTGAACGGCAACGTGCGCGGGGCAGACCGACTTGCAGGGAGCGGTGCCGGACTCATGCGTCTCGATACGGTTGTCGTTGCGGTAGTTGGGCGACCACTTGGTGTGATCCCATTTGGTGGCGTCGGGCAGCTCCTGGCGCGGATACTCGGGCACCTGTCCGCCGGCCTTTTTGCTGCAGAGCTTCTGGCCGAGCTTGGCGGCGCCGGCCGGGCACACCTCAACGCAGCGACCGCAGGCAACGCACTTGTCCTTCTCGACCTTGGCGACATAGGCCGAGCGCGACAGGTTGGGCGTGTTGAACAGCTGAGAGGTGCGCAGGGCGTAGCACACGTTGACGTTGCAGTTGCAGATAGCGAAGATCTTGTTCTCGCCGTCGATATTGGTGATCTGGTGCACAAAGCCGTTGTCCTCGGCCTGGCGCAGGATGTCGTAGACCTCGTCGCGCGTCACGTAATGGCCGCGGTCGGTCTCAACCACATAGTCGGCCATATCGCCCACGGCAATGCACCAGTCGGCGGGGTCGTCGGCGCAGCCCTCACCCATCACGCGACGGCTCGCGCGGCAGCTGCAGGTGCTGGCGGCATATTTGCCATCGTATTTGTCGAGCCAATGCTCGATATGCTCGATCGGCACCGAGGTGCTCGCGGCGTCGATAGCCTTCTCGACCGGAATGACATGCATGCCGATGCCGGCACCACCGGGCGGCACCATCGGCGTGGCCTTGGACAGCGGTCCCTTGGACGCCTGCTCAAAGAACTTGGCATAGACCGGGTGCTCCTCGAGCTGGCTCACGCGCATGTTGAGGAACTCGGCGGAACCCGGCACCAGCATGGGCAGCACCCACTGCTTGGCGCGTTCGGGGTTTTCCCAGTTGTACTCGAGCAGACCCGTGTAGCTCATGTCGTCGAGCATCTTCTCGATATCGGCTTCGGGCATGCCGGTGAGCTTGACCATCTCGGGCAGCGTATAGGGACGGCGCATCTTCATCTTGCAGAGCACTTCGGCCTGCTCGTCGGTTGCGGCCTCGGCAAACGACCAGTACTCGTAGCCCAGCAGCTCATCGCGATGCAGTAGACGGTTGGTGCAGTGCTCGCACAACTTGACAATTGCCTCGCGCGGATGCTCCGGCAGCGGCGGCACGAACTCCGAACCGATGTCGGGCTCGGTGTAACTAATCCCCGGTCCGTTGAGAATCATGGTTGTCCCTTCTCTTGCCGCAGCCCGACGAGGCCGCAGCGCCCCTCTTTTTTTGCAGGCCGGGCATGCCCCATGCCGTTCACCCGCCATTGTTGACATTGTGTCAAAAATAGTATTGACGAACCGTCAACAATATTCAAGACTGTTAGGCGAACGGTCAGGCAACAGAGGATGAAAGGCGGCAAAACATGGGCAACAACACAGCAGGTACCTCTGT
>CALHDP010000049.1 GCA_938023085.1 uncultured Collinsella sp. | reverse complement strand
TCCGTACATGTGCGGATGAATGTGGGAGGTGTTCGGATAAAGTTGATAATCAAGGGTCCACTCATTCCATGCGGGTTATATGCAGGTTTGCCTGCGCACGCTATCATGTATAGGTTAGACCGCAACTATGTACCCCATACGCGAAGGGATGCGCATGTATCTGAAGATCGACATGTTCTAGCCGGGTTTACCCCCGCAGTGGCGCCGTGCGCCCCATCAACTCTGCCGATTTTCACCTTCACGCACATAAAGGAGTCCCGCCATGCGCGACAAGCTCGAAAAGATCATTAAGGCCTACGAGGAGCTCGAGAAGAAGCTTTCCGACCCGGCCGTCGCCTCCGATATCAAGGAGTTCACGCGTCTCAACAAGGAGTACGCACACCAGTCCGACCTCATCGCTGCCTCGCGCGAGTACATCGGCGCGCTCGATGACATCGAGGCCGCCAAGGAGATGCTCCGCGACACCAGCGATGCGGACGAGAAGGAGATGCTCCAGATGGACATCTCCGAGAACGAGGAAAAGCTCCCGCAGCTCGAGGAAGACATCAAGTACATGCTCATCCCGAGCGACCCCAACGACGACAAGAACACCATCGTCGAGATCCGCTCCGCCGCCGGTGGCGACGAGGCTGCCATCTTTGCCGGCGATCTGTACAAGATGTACCAGCGCTTCTGCGAGTCGCGCGGTTGGAAGACCACTGTGCTCGATTCCAGCCCCAGCGAGGCTGGCGGCTTTAAGTCCATCGAATTCAAGGTCGAGGGCGACCGCGTCTACTCCGTCATGAAGTACGAGTCCGGCGTGCACCGCGTCCAGCGTGTCCCCAAGACCGAGTCCCAGGGCCGTATCCAGACCTCCACGGCTACCGTCGCCGTGCTTCCCGAGGCCGAGGAGATCGACGTCCAGATTAACCAGTCCGATCTGCGCATCGATACCTACTGCGCTTCCGGCCCTGGCGGTCAGTGCGTTAACACCACCTACTCTGCCGTGCGCATCACCCACCTGCCCACCAACACCGTGGTGCAGTCGCAGGAGCAGCGCTCCCAGATTCAGAACCGCGAGGTCTGCATGCAGATGCTGCGCGCCCGTCTGTACGAGATGGAGCTCGAGAAGCAGCAGGCCGAGCTCGGTGCCGAGCGTCAGAGCCAGATCGGCCACGGCAACCGTTCCGAGAAGATCCGTACCTACAACCAGCCCCAGGACCGTGTGACCGATCACCGCATCGGCTTCAACTCCACCTACAATGGCGTGCTTCTGGGCGACCAGCTCGGCACCGTCATCGAGGCCCTCGCCGCCGCCGAGCGTGCCGAGAAGCTGGCACAAGCAGTTTAAGTTACGGCGTTTTACCAAACGCCGTAACTGCTCGACGCTGCGCGCCGCCCAGAGCGACAATTTGTCATTCAAAAGGCAAGGCATGACCAGAAGGTCTATGCCCTGCCTTTTTCATGCCAACTTGTTCGCTCTGGACGTCGCTCGCTGACATTGCCAAAACATCGGCGTTTCCTTGGTCGTCAAATGATCCGTAGGGAGTCATTGGGGACGTTGCCTTGAGATTTTATTCAGTCGGCTGTGATGGCATTTGAGCTGTTTGCCTGCTTAAAGCAATTAACGTCGTGTATCTGCTATTGAAAATATTGCTCAAAAAATCGTCCAAGAAGTCGCGAGGTGATTTTTGATGCGTCGCGCGTCAAGCGATGTGGCAAGTTCTTGGTTAGATATTGGTCAGTTTTGGGTCAACCTTGCCAAAAGCTTGACGGATGCAGATTTAGACGTCGACGAATGGGCACTTCAGATGGGTTCCAAGCAAAATTCTGGGCTGATTCTCGATAATTGCCTTCAATCGTCCCTTGCCAAGCGCTGGCCTCGCGTACAATCTGCTCCGACATTCGCGCGCCGTCCGGCGCTTAAGAGGGGAGGGCCCCATGGCAAACGAGATTTGGACCATCAAACGTTGCCTCGAGTGGACCAAGGAGTACCTGGCCGAGCGCGGCGAGGAGCACCCCCGTCTTTCTGCCGAATGGCTGCTGTGCGCCGCCACGGGTCTGGCACGCATTGACTTATATATGCGCATGGACGAGGCACTCGACGCCACGCAGCTCGAGACCATGCATGCGGCGGTCGTCCGTCGCGCCAAGGGCGAGCCGCTTCAGTACATCACGGGCAGCACGCAGTTCCGCATGATCGATGTCGCGTGCGCCCCCGGCGTGCTCATTCCGCGCCCCGAGACCGAGATGCTCGTCGAGGAAGTGCTGAATTATCTGGATGCCGAGGTGCTGAGCCCCGAGGCCGCCGCTCGTCAGCGCGTGGAGTTGCCTTGGAATGATGAGGTCGAGCAGGCCCGCAAGGCCGAGGCGGCATTGGCCGACGAACGCGCAACCGCCGAGCGCCGTGCCGCCAATCTGACGGCTGCCGAAGAAGCGGCGCTGGGGAGTGACGTTCTGGGCAGCCGCGCTTATGCTGAGGAGTTGGCTGACCGCGAGGCAGAGGAAGCCGCCGCGCGGGAAGCGGAAGCAGAGACCGCAGAGGCCTCCGAGTCCGAACTCGACGAATACGGCATCGCCATCGAGGACGCCGGCCAGGAGGCGACCCTAGCGCAGGATGCCGCGGTCGATGCCGCCCCGACCGAGCCCCGCATCGCCCGCGTCCTCGAGGTCGGCTGCGGCACGGGCTGCATCTCGCTCTCGCTTGCCTGGGAGCGCCGCGGCCACGTCACCTGCACCGCCACCGATATCGAGCCGCGTGCCATCGAGCTTGCCACCAAAAACCGCGACGCGCTCGGCCTCACATCCGACGAGGCCACCTTTAGCCTCACCAATCTGGTGAGCTCCATCCCGCGCGAGGAGTGGGGCACGTTCGACGTGCTCGTCTCCAACCCGCCTTACATCCCGACCGATGTCATGCGCTCGTTGCCCCACGAGGTCAAGGACTTTGAGCCCGACCTGGCACTCGAGGGCGGTGCCGACGGCCTTGATATCTTCCGTCGCCTGCTCAATGCGGCGCCCTATATGCTGCGTGCCGGCGGTCTATTTGCCTGCGAGCTCTACGAGGGCGCCCTCGATGCCGCCGCCGAGCTCTGCCGCCAGGCGGGTCTATCGGATGTGCGCATCGTTCGCGACCTCACCGATCGCCCCCGCATCGTTCGGGCCATCGTCACCGAGCCCAAGCAACGCATTTAAGCTGAACAAATAGACACCTGCGCTAATTTGTCCTTGCAATATACCGTAAAACTTCTACTATAGAAGGAGAAAGGTATGTCCAATCAAATGCATCGATACCGTATCGTGCTTGATTACATTGAGCCTTGGCTCGATGAGCAGGATGAAGCTACGCTAAAGCAGATTTATGCGGTTCTTTTGGTGTTTAAGAAGGAGGCCCCCAGTTTTGGTCGTCCG
>CALHDP010000048.1 GCA_938023085.1 uncultured Collinsella sp. | reverse complement strand
GCAGCCCCAGCAATGCCGGCTCCACTAAACGGCAAATGCACAGCGCACCCAGGCCAAACGCGCAGGCCCAGTACAGGCAGATGCGCCCGTGCAGGTTAAACGGCAGGTGCGAATAGTCCCAAAAGCGAGCGCCCGTTGTTTTTTCCAACAGCACGCCCACGCTGTACTCAATCACGCTGCATACGAGCGCTGCAGCGACAAACTGGCTCGACGCATCCGGAATCCCGCGCAGCAAAAGCCAGCAGGCAATGCCGCCCACACCATAGATAGGACAACACGGCCCCAGCAAAAAGCCACTGTTGGCGAAGCGTCCGTGGTTGAGCATGGCGCATACTGTCGACTCCCACGCCCAGCCGCAAAACCCGTAAAAGACAAACGAGAGCACCAGTGCCGAGAGCGGGCAGGCGGCAAGCGTCGCGCCGCCAAACGCCATATCAATCGCGGTTTCCACCGTCTACCCTCTCCTCTTTTCGCTCGATGCTTTACTCACGTCATCGTCCGCCTCGTCCTTGCGCGGCAGGCGGCCGGCAACCGTCTCGCGCAGAGCGCACCATTTATCTGCAAGGCATACAATCCAAGCTTCACGACACGTCGGCGGCACTGGCACCAGCGGAAACATATGCCGCACGATAATATTCCGTTCGCGCGGCGTCAGCTCAAAATCTTCCTCCGCACGTGCCAGGGCAAAAAACGGGTGGCGAAAGCCATGCAGCCGATGGCTTGGGTCGGGATCGTGCCAGTCATAGAGAAAGTAATCGTGCAGCAGGGCCCCGCGCAGCAACGAGGCGCGGTCAACCGAGACACCGACGCGGCCCAAGCGCTCGGCAAAGGACAGACTCGCCTGCGCTACCGAGGTCACATGCGTATACACCGTCACATCGCCATGCTGGATAAACTCGCGCGTCAGGTCCAGACGGCCCGCCTGTGCCAGTTGACGGGCAGCATGGTCCACTTCGCACGCGATTTTCTCGGCACGAACGACATCGGACATGCTGCCTCCTTCCAGCGGCTCACGGCGACAAGCCACGGCCTGCACGCATTGAATAAAATCATCATGGAACCTATCAGTATGGCATCGGACAAAACGTTTTGCCCCACCAGTTGTCGAATTACCGCGCCGCCGTCACATATCAAACGCCAAAATGTGCGAGACTGTTCTGTGCAATTGTGCCGGCCGAGGGAGCGCCGGTGCTCGATTCGCATGGAGTAACCCACAACGATGCTGCTTACGCAAACGACAACGCCCGAGGACGTCAAGGCTCTCGACCGCGCCGAGCTTCCGCTGCTCTGCGGCGAGATCCGCCAGGCAATCCTCGAAAGCTCCGCCGCCGTCGGCGGGCACGTTGCCCCCAACCTGGGCGTCGTTGAGCTTACGGTTGCGCTTCATCGCGTGTTTAACTCCCCCATCGACAAGATTGTCTTTGACGTTTCGCACCAGACCTACGCCCACAAGGCGCTGAAGGGGCGCGCGTACACTTATATCGATCCGGAGCGTTATGGTGAGGCTTCTGGCTTTG
The DNA here is from genome assembly GCA_938023085.1 of uncultured Collinsella sp. Taxonomy (GTDB): domain Bacteria; phylum Actinomycetota; class Coriobacteriia; order Coriobacteriales; family Coriobacteriaceae; genus Collinsella. Next base: position 19,594 of record CALHDP010000048.1, on the reverse strand, counting down.
CCAATCCCGACGAGTCTGAGCATGACCTGTTTGCCATGGGGCATACCTCGACCTCGGTGAGCTTGGGCTGCGGCCTTGCCCACGCGCGCGACTTGGCGGGTGACACGTATAACGTCATTACTGTTATTGGCGACGGCTCGCTTTCGGGTGGCCTGGCGTTTGAGGGCTTCAACAATGCCGCCGAACTCGATAGCAACCTGATCATCATCGTCAACGATAACGACCAGTCCATTGCCGAGAACCATGGCGGCCTGTATCGTAATCTGACCGAGCTGCGCGCCAGCAACGGCACCTGTGAGCGCAACGTTTTCCGCGCGATGGGGCTCGACTACCGCTATCTAGACGCCGGTAACGATGTGTTGGCCCTCGTCGACGCGCTGCAGGAACTGCGCAATATCGATCATCCCATCGTGCTCCACGTCTCGACCGCCAAGGGCAAGGGCTTTGAGCCGGCCCAAAACGACCCCGAGCGCTGGCATCACGTAGGCCCCTTTGACATGGCGACCGGCCGCAAGCTCTGCCCGGGCCATCCGAGCGAGCCCGCACCGCGCATCTATGCCGATATTACGGGCGAGGCGCTCAGCGCCGCCATCGAGCGCGATCCGCAGGTCGTGGGCATCACGGCCGCCACGCCCTACATCATGGGCTTTACACCCGAACTTCGCGCTGCCGCCGGCAAACAGTTCGTCGATGTGGGCATTGCCGAGGAGCACGCCGTGACCTTTGCCACCGCGCTTGCGCGCTCGGGCGCCAAGCCAGTCTTTGGTGTGTACGGCACGTTTTTGCAGCGCGCCTACGACGAGCTGTGGCACGACCTGTGCCTCAACGACGCCCCCGCAACCATCCTGGTGTTTGGTGCGTCAATCTTTGGCACCACATCCGAGACGCACCTCTCGTTCTTCGATATTTCCATGCTGGGCGCTCTTCCCAACATGCGCTACCTAGCGCCGGCCTGCATGGAGGAATATCTGTCCATGCTGAGCTGGTCGCTCGACCACCGCGAGCATCCCGTGGCGATTCGTGTACCTGGTATTGGCCTGGTGAGCCGTCCCGATCTGGCGCCCGCCGAAGACACCGAGTACAGTGCCGTTCGCTACAACGTGGTGCGTCAGGGCCGCGACGTTGCCGTGCTCGCACTCGGCGATTTCTTTGAGCTGGGCGAGCGCGTGGCAAACCGCTTGGCCGCCGAGTACGGCATCGAGGCCACGCTCGTCAACCCGCGCTTTGCAACCGAACTCGACCGCGAGTTCCTCGATAGCCTTGCTGCCGAGCATCGTGTTGTCGTCACCCTCGAGGACGGCATCTTGGACGGCGGCTGGGGCGAGCGCGTGGCGTGCTACCTGGCCTGCACGCCCGTGCGCACGCGCACCTTCGGCATCGCCAAGGGCTTCCCCGACCGCTACGACCCCAACGAGCTGCTCGCTCAGAACGGCATGACGGTCGAGAACATGGCCGCCGAAGCCGTAAGGCTACTCAACGAGTAAGAAAACCTCCGCAAGGGAAGCATCCCTGCGGAGGTTTTAATTTTCGCGACGCGATTATCTCAATCTGTAACATCTAGAGCCCGAATTCCCGTCTAACTGTTACAGATCTGGATAAGACGTCCTAGTCCCAGACCTTTGTCTCAATCTATAACAGATAGAGACCTTTTGGCCGTCCAGATGTTACAGATTGAGACATTCGAATTCCCCTGAAGAGAAAATCTCGATCTGTAACAGTCGCTCGGCAAAAACGGCTGCAGATGTTACAGATCGAGACAAAGCAACAAGGCATGCCGCCGCATCGGCCAAAACCACCACGAAGGTGCCTGTCCCTTTTTAGTAGGTAGAATAACCCATAAGGTAAGTATGTTTCTGAGTTATTTCGTGTTGACCCATTTGAGCGCGATAGGGTATAACTCTACTCAACCGCTAGGGATTTTATTGAGAAAGGTGTTCTACCATGAGCAAGAACCTCTCCCAGCAGGTCGTTCTCGACCGCCGCGGCTTTGTCGCCGCCACCTTCGCAACCGTCGCCGGCCTTGGTCTTGCCGGCTGCTCCGACACCAGCGCCGAGGCTAACAAGGGTTCCACCGCTGGCTCCTCCGAGGGCTCCGAGGATACCGAGGTTTCCGCCACGCTCGATGCCAAGGCATTCGACAAGCTCGTCAACGACGGCCCCAAGGCCGATGACGATGCCATCGCCGCCAGCACCTGGGCGACGGCCGTCAAAGACGCCGGCGTCTTTAAGATCGGTGGCGTTCAGACCTCCACGCTTTTCTCCCTCCTCAACGAAAAAGACGGTCAGACCCGCGGCTTCGACGCCGGTATCGCACAGCTCCTGTCCAACTACATTCTGGGCGAGAACAAGGTCGAGATCACCCAGGTGACCTCGGACACGCGCGAGTCCGTCCTGCAGAACGGCCAGGTCGACGCCGTCTTTGCCACCTACACCATCACCGACGAGCGCAAGAAGCTCGTCTCCTTTGCCGGTCCCTACTACTACACCCAGCAGGCCATCCTGGTGCTCGCCGATAACGACGACATCAAGGGCGTCGACGACCTGGCCGACAAGAACGTCGCCGTCCAGTCCGGCTCCAACGGCCCCGCCATCCTGGAGGAGTTCGCTCCCAAGGCCAGTCAGCAGGAGTTCAAGACCGACGAGGAGGCCCGCCAGGCACTCCAGCAGGGCCGCGTTGACGCCTACGTCATCGATAACAACATGCAGCAGAGCGCCCTGGTTCGCGAGCCTGGTAAGTACAAGATCGCCGGCAAGCCCTTCGGCAACAAGGAGCCCTACGGCATCGGCCTGCCGCTCGATTCCGACGGTGTCGCCTTTGTCAACGACTTCCTTAAGAAGATCGAGGACGACGGCACCTGGACCGAGCTGTGGCAGATCTGCATCGGCGACCGTACGGGCGACACCAATGTTCCCGAGCTGCCCGAGGTCGGCGCCTAGGCTCGTAAGCTGGGCATCAGCCGCTGCGAAACCATACGGAAACGCACGATTCGCTTTATTGCGCTAAACTGTTTCCTCACTGAGTTGTCGGGGCTTCCGTACACACGGGAGCCCCTTTCCTTATCGGCGGGAGGTCCGCATGAGTCTCTCCGAACTCTGGTCACTCTATGGCCAGAACTATATCGACGCGCTGCTCGCAACCTGGGGCATGACGCTTGAGTCGTTTGCCATCGCCATGGTGCTGGCCGTCGCCGTCACCGTGATGCGCGTGTCGCCGCTCAAGCCGCTGCGCGTCTTTGGCGACCTGTATGTCCAGGTCTTCCGTAACATCCCCGGCATCGCGCTGCTCATCATCGTCGTCTACGCACTGCCGCCGCTCAAGGTCGTCCTACCCTACCGCACCTGCGTTATCGTCGCCACGGTCCTGTTGGGCTCGGCCTTTGGTTCCGAGAACTTTATGAGCGGTATCAACACCGTCGGCGTCGGCCAGGTGGAAGCCGCCCGCTCGCTCGGCATGAGCTTCAGCCGCATCCTCTCCAAGATCGTGATTCCGCAGGCGCTGCGCTCGAGCGTGCTGCCCATGACCAACCTCTTTATCGCCGTCATGCTCACCACTGCGCTCGGCAGCCAGGTGCCGCTTAAGCCGCAAGAGCTCACCGGCGTGGTGAGCTATATCAACACGCGCTCGCTCGGCGGCGTCGCCGCGTTCTTTATCTCGGCGCTCGGCTACCTGGGCACGGCCTTTGTGGTGAGCCACATTGGCAACTACATCGATAAGAAGGTGAGGATCCTCCGATGAGCAAGCACTCCTCCCCTGCGCTTACCATGCGCGATGCGCTCTACGAGGCTCCCGGCCCCAAGATGCGCGCCAAGATTCGCATCGGCACTGCCATCTCGCTTGTTGCCGTGGCCGCACTCACCGTCCTGGTACTGCAGCGCTTTTATGTGACCGGTCAGCTTTCGGTCCACTATTGGTATTTCTTTACGCACCTCACCACCTGGAAGTTCCTGCTTGCCGGCTTTGAGGGCACCGTTAAAGTCGCACTCACCGCTGGCGCCATCGCACTGGTGCTGGGCTTAGCCCTTATGCTCGGCCGCACCAGCGACATTAAGCCGCTGCAGCTGGTCTGCCGCGTGCTCACCGATTTCTTCCGCGGCGTGCCGAGCCTTCTGTTCATCTACTTCTTCTTTTTGGTGCTGCCCCAGTACAAGATCGCGCTGCCGTCGTTTTGGATGCTCACGCTCCCCGTCGCGCTCGCTGCAGCCGGCGTACTTGCCGAAATCTTCCGCGCCGGCGTCAATGCCGTGCCGCGCGGCCAGGTCGAGGCGGCCCAGGCGCTCGGTCTCTCCAAAGCTAAAATCACCTTTAAAATCGTGTTGCCGCAGGCGATTCGATTTATCATTCCGTCGTTGATTTCGCAGCTCGTGGTCGTAGTCAAAGACACCACCGTCGCCTACGTGGTGAGCTACCCCGACCTCATGCAAAATGCCCGCGTGCTCATTACCAACTACGATGCCCTCGTGTCGGTCTACCTGGTAATCGCGGTCATCTATATCCTCATCAACGTCGCGATTAACAAGGCTGCTGTCTACGTTTCGCACAAGACCGGCGCGACCATCATCCGCTAACGCTTTACCATTTCGAGTCATAAGGAGCCGAGCACCATGGCACAGAGCACCTCTTCCACCGGAAATCAGCCGCTGATCGAGCTCAGGCACGTCGATAAGCACTATGGCGACCTGCACGTTCTCAACGACATCAACCTGTCGGTCGACCGCGGCGAGGTCGTTGTTGTGATTGGCCCCTCGGGCTCGGGCAAGTCGACCATGTGCCGCACCATCAACCGCCTGGAAACCATCGACTCGGGCGAGATCCTCATCGAGGGCGAGCCCCTGCCGCAGGAAGGCAAGGACCTTGCCCGCATGCGTGCCGAGCTGGGCATGGTGTTTCAGCAGTTCAACCTGTTCGCACATATGACTGTACTGCAGAACGTCATGCTGGGGCCGGTCGACGTGCTGGGCGTGTCCAAGGAGGAGGCTCGTGAGCGCGCCATGGACCTGCTGAGCCGCGTGGGCGTTGCCGAGCAGGCCGATAAGGTGCCCGCACAGCTTTCGGGCGGCCAGCAGCAGCGCGTGGCCATCGCCCGTTCACTTGCCATGCAGCCCAAGGCCATGCTCTTTGACGAGCCCACGAGCGCCCTCGATCCCGAAATGATCAACGAGGTGCTCGAGGTCATGGTCCGTCTGGCCCAGCAGGGCATGACGATGATCGTCATTACGCATGAGATGAACTTCGCCCGTCGCGTGGCCGACCGCGTCGTCTTTATGGCCGACGGCCAGATCGTGGAGACCGGCACGCCCGACGAGTTCTTCGACCACCCCCAGACCAAGCGCGCCCAGGACTTCCTCAACTCCATCAAGGGCCACTAGCTCAATTGCCATGTTCGCTCGCCATGACCATCCAAACTCGAAAGTTACACCTATGATCGGAACTCGTACTTCATCGTCATACACCCCGCACGTCGACGTTGCCCCCGCCGACCGTCCGCTCATCCTCGTCGCGCCGCGTTGGGAAGAGGCAAAGCCGTTTTTGAGCGAGACGCTCTCCCCCAACGAGGAAATCGCAAGTGTCTTTGTCGATGCCATCCTTGCCGCCGGCGGCCTGCCGCTGCAGATGTCCATCACCGAGGACATTGAGGTCATCCGTCATTACGTCGATATCGCCGATGGCATCGCCATTCCCGGCGGCCCGGATGTCAACCCCAAGCGCTGGGGCGACGATCGGCCCTACGACCCCACCCTCTGCTGCGAGATCCGCGATAGCTTTGAGTTCAAGCTGGTCGACGAGGTGCTCCGCGCCAAAAAGCCGCTCTTTACCACCTGCCGCGGCACGCAGTTGCTCAATGTCGCCACTGGCGGCACCCTGTGCATGGACGTACCGAGTCTGGGCGCGCGCGAGGGCCGCACACAGTGGCGTCACACCCACGTGCTCAACGACCCTGTGCATCCCGTCGAGGTCGTACCGGGCTCGCTGCTAGAGCGCGCGGTTGGCGGGCACAGGCTGATCCAGACCAACTCGGCACACCACTGCTGCGTCGATCGTCTGGGTAAAAGCACGCGCTTAGTCGCCAAGGCAACCGATGGCGTTCCCGAGTGCATCGAGGTCGAAGGCCAGCCTTTCTGCCTGGGCGTGCAATGGCATCCCGAGTACACCTGGCAGACACTCGAGACCGACTTTAACCTGTGGAAGTCGTTTGTCGAGGCAGCGGCAAAGGTCAAGCAGGCTCGCTAGTTCACGGACAGCACAACAGACAAGGGCGCCCCGCCGGCCACATGGTCCGACGGGGCGCCCTATTACCTATATGCTGCCGGCACGCAGCCCAAGGCTCACAGCCTCTTACTCGGCCGCTTCGCGCAGGGCCGACATCGTAGCCGCATATTGCTGCTGCAACGCATGCATTCCCTCGCGAGCGCCGTCAACGGCATCGGCGCCGCGCAGCGCCTCGGTCACCACGACCGCCGGCTCGTACAGATTATCGAATCCCAGGTTCTGGCTCACGCCCTTGAGCGTGTGCGCTGCCATAAACGCTTCCTCGGCGTCTCCTGCCGCCATGGCAGCCTCCAACTTGTCCATGCTCTCGTCATCTAAAAACTTGAGGGCAAAGCGGGCAAGCATTTCCCCGCCCATCAGCCGAGCACACGCGTCATCATAATTAGCGCCGATCTTCTCATACGCCTCACGCATGGAAATCATGGATTAAAAACTCCTTTGGTCAAACTAAATCGTAGGAAACGCGACGACATCGGCGGGGCGTGCCAACGTCTCGGCAATTTGGTCTTGCACCTCGAGCAAACAGTCGAGCAGCAACGGGTTAAAGGTGCCGCACTTACCGTCCAGAATCATCTGGATCGCCTCCTCGTGCGGGATAGCGTCCTTGTACACGCGCACGCTCGTCAGGGCATCGTACACGTCGGCCACCGAAACCACCTGTGCGGCAATGGGAATTTCGTCGCCCTTAAGGCCATCGGGATAACCCTTGCCGTCCCAGCGCTCGTGATGCCAACGCGCAATCTGGTACGCATATTCCATAAGCGCATTGCCGGCGTGATGGCTACCCAGCTCACGCAGCATGTCGGCGCCGATCGTGGTATGCGTCTTCATAATCTCGAACTCCTCGGGTGTAAGGCGTCCGGGCTTGTTGAGAATCGCATCGTCAATCGACATCTTGCCGATATCGTGCAGCGCCGAAGCCAGGGCGATCGTGGAGCGCTCCTCATTGTCGAGGGAGATCGTGCCGCTACGCTGGACCAGACAGCCAAGCAGCAGCTCGGTCAGCTTCTCAATGTTCGTAACGTGCCTGCCGCTCTCGCCGTTACGAAGCTCCATGACGCCGGCCATGATATCGATGAGCATGCGACTGTTCTTGACGCGCTCGTTGTACTGCTGGGACAGCAGGTTCGTCAGGCGGCGCTGCTTGGCGTATAGGCGGATGGTGTTGCTCACACGGCGGCGCACGACACGGGAGTCAAACGGGCGGTTGATATAGTCCGAGGCGCCCAGCTCGTACGCGCGCAGAACCATATCATCGGAATCTTCGCTCGAAATCATGATGACAGGCAGATTGTCGATACCCGATCGGCGCGACAAATCGGCCAGCACCTCAAAGCCGCTCACGCCCGGCATGACAATGTCCAGCAGCACAAGCGACAACTCATCGCCATAGCGGTCGACCATGTCGAGCGCCGCACGACCGTTATCGGCCTCGAGGATGCAATACTCGTCCTTGAGCATCTCGTTGAGAATGGCTCGGTTCATCTCGGAGTCATCGACAATAAGCACCAAAGGCTTTTCGCTTTGGAAGGCCTCGATGGAATCGGCATCGGTCACGACCGTACCGGCTTTTGCCTTAGCGCGGCTCAGTAACTGGACAGCGCGGCCAACGCCCTCATCGACCGTCTCGCCATGAATACGAACGCCACCAACGCATGCCGTCAAGCTCACGTACTCATGGCCCGGAATAATCGTGGCATGAACGGCATCGGATACCTGACGCAGGCGACGGGCGAAGTCATCGGAGGGAATATTGGGCATGACAACCACAAACTTGTCGCAGCCATAGCGCACAAGTTCGTCAGTCGAACGAATTCCGCTGCGTATGGCTGTTGCCACGGCACCGAGTGCAAGGTCGCCGGCATGGCGGCCACACGTATCGTTGAAGACCCTAAAATCATCAAGGTCGATCACCGCGACGCCGGCCTTCATGCGGGCGCTACGAAGCTTTTCCTCGTAATATCGGCGATTGCGCACACTCGTCAGCACGTCGGTGTAGACAAGGTCCTCTTCTGCAGCTTCTTGCTCATCAATCGGACGCACCATCAGCAAAACATGAGGCTCACCCTCGACCTTTAGAGGGCGCAGACGGGCGCGGTATTCAACGCCATCGTTGAGCAGTTGCTCCGACACCTCACCCGAATCTGCCAAGGCCTCAAGACTCGACTGACGCAGACAAGGGCAGCGATCGCCGGCGAGCAGGCAGTTAGGCTCGCTCTTAATCTGATCGGCCGACAGCAAACGTACCACGGGGTAGGTCTTCGCGACGCGGGCGACCTCGGCGGCAGCCTCCTCGTCGGTTAGATTGACCTCGTGATTATTGAGCATATGGGGCCCTTTCGATAGTTTCGCATGGTAGCGATGGGTTCCAAATGTTACAAGGGTAACACCTTGCCGATTCAGGTAAGCACGTGAATGCTGTTACATTTTTATGAGTTGGCAGACGGCGCGATTGAAGCCGCAGACGTGAGGTTTTGAGCGCATCTGTTAACACGGCCGAAACGTTTGCGGGTGAAGGCTGTTTTGTTTTTTGCAGCTGTTAGAGCCCCAGGATGCCACGGACAGTCTGGGCAGCCGCTGTCGGGCGATCGCGCAGGCCGTTGTGCGCGCCGGGAACCATTACGAGTGGACAGCCCAAAAGCTCAGCCGCCATCCTCGTGCCAGCCTCGCGGGGTGTACCGACCGAAAGCTCGCCCAAAAACACAGCCGACACCGCCTTTGACGCGCGGGCGCGCTCCCAGTCGGGAGCATATGTCATATTTGTTCCGTATTCATTGGCCATAAAGCAACGACCATTGCGCAGGGCATGTTTGGCTTCTGCTTCGGTCGTCCCGGGAGCCTCGGGGTCCAAGTCGCCGAGGGCTCCCAAGAAAAGCCGGAGCGCCCTTGAAACCTTTCCCGCCGCAATCATATCGAGCAAAACCGGAGCTGCGCCCATACCGACGCCTTTGGCCGACACAGCCGGCTCATGCAGAATCGCACGGGCGACGAGATGGGGTTCGGTGCGAAGAAGCTCCAGCGCAACCAACGTACCGGCACTATGCGCAAGCACATTTGCCGGAGCGCCAACGTGTTCGATCACGGCTTGCAGGTCGGCGGCCTGAGCGGCAAGATCATAGCTGCCGTCTGCCGCATCGCTGCTGCCACCGCAGCCGCGGCGGTCGTAGGCAATTACGCGGTAGTTGCGGCTGAGCTCACAAGCGATACCGTCGAAAAATGCGCCGTCGACACAAGCGCCGTGCACGCACACCAAGGCAGGAGCATCAGGCGACACATCCGGGCCGGCATATTCGCGACAGGCAATCGTGGTGCCCGCATTCTCGACCGTAAAATCCATGTTGTGCCCCCATCATCAATGCTCATCCAGCTGCACGTCAGTGCGGTTGAATGGACCCGCATTGCCTTACGCCTTGTTAACAGATTAACTGTACCCGACCCGAGGCTCTTCATGGCACCGCATAATGAGCGACGTGAAAAAACGAAACTTGTAAAGCAAGGGCCCGCACCTTGCTTTGGAGCCGATGCTATGCTTAGGCACAATTGTCTTGAGGAGCATATGCCTATGTCTACGTTTTTGAATGCCAGCCCCATCTTTGGGCCCGTTCGCAGCCGTCGCCTTGGTCTCTCGCTCGGCGTCAACATGATGCCGGCCAGCGGCAAAATCTGCACGTTCGACTGCATTTACTGCGAAAACGGCCTCAACGCCGAGCGCCCCTGCCATGAGCCGTACAACACAGCCGCCGTGGTACTCGGCGCGCTCGAGGCAAAGCTGCGCGAAATGGCAGCCAAGGGCGAGCTCCCCGATGTGATCACCTTCGCAGGCAACGGCGAGCCCACCGCCGCACCGGAGTTTCCGCAGGCCATCGCCGGCGCCGTCGCGCTGCGCGACGAGCTTGCCCCAAACTCCAAGATCGCCGTGCTTTCCAACGGCACGCGCGCCGACCGCCCCGAGGTGCACGACGCGCTCATGATGGTCGACGACAACATTCTTAAGCTCGATACCGTCGACCCGGCGTTTATCCAGCTGCTTGACCAGCCTGTTGGCCCCTACGACGTCGAGCACCAGATCGAAACGTTCGCAAGCTTTGACGGTCACGTTATTATCCAGACGATCTTTTTGACCGGCGAGTATCAGGGCAAGCTCATCGACAACACCGGCGAGGAGTACGTTGCCCCCTGGCTCGCGGCGCTTGAGCGTATTCGCCCACAAGAAGCGACCATCTACACGGTGGCGCGCGAGACGCCGGTCGCCGGCCTTGCCAAAGCAGCGCCCAAGGTGCTCGACAAGATCGCTGCACGCGTGCGCGCCCTCGGCATTCCCTGCCAGGTGAGCTACTAGCAAAACCACGCAGCAGCCAGTGCCCGCCATCCCGCTCCATCAGTTGCGGTGATATAGTTCCTATTTGTGCTGTTAAACCGCTTAAATCGGAACTATATCACCGCAACTTTTATGGACGCGTGGGTGGGCTATACTAGCTGCGGATGAAAGGAAGTTAGCCATGTATGACAAAGGACCCGTACCCGGCCGCAACGACGCCTGCTGGTGCGGCAGCGGCAAAAAATATAAGAAATGTCACAGCGCCTTCGACGAGCGCCTCGAGCGCCTGTGGGAGGAGGGCTGGGAGGTTCTGCCCCGCACGCTCTACAAGACGCCCGCCGACATCGAGGGCATCAAGCGCTCCGCCGCCATCAACGTGGGCGTGCTCGACTACGTAGGCGAGCACATCGCCGCGGGCATGACCACCAACCAGATCGACCAGATGATCTACGACTACACCGTCGAGCACGGTGGCACGCCGGCCGATCTCAACTACGAGGGCTACCCCAAGAGCGTGTGCACCTCGATCAACGACGTGGTCTGTCACGGCATCCCCTGCGATACGGACGTGCTGCACGAAGGTGACATCATCAACGTGGACTGCTCCACGATCTTGGACGGCTACTTTAGCGACTCGAGCCGCATGTTCTGCATCGGCGAGGTCTCTGCCGAGCGCCAGCGTCTTGTCGACGTCACCCGCGCCAGCGTGGAGGCGGGCCTGGCGGCCGTCAAGCCATGGCTGCCGCTGTCCGTTATGGCCGAGGCCGTACAAAAGACGGTCGAGGATGCCGGCTTTAGCGTGGTGCGCGAGTACGGCGGACACGGCATCGGCAAGGAGTTCCACGAGGACCCGTTTGTGGGCTTTACCACCGAGGCACCCGATGTGGACACCATCATGGCTCCGGGCATGGTCTTTACCATCGAGCCTATGGTCAATGCCGGAGCGCCCGACATCAAGATCAGCAAGGGCGACGGTTGGTGCGTGCGCACCAAGGACGGCAGCGATTCGGCCCAGTGCGAGGTACAGCTCGTGGTGACCGAGGACGGCTACGAGCTGCTGAGCTGGTAGCCGTGGATGCGCCGGGCTTCGCGATGGATATGTTAGCCATCGCGAAGCCCGGCGTTTTTATAGCGTTTTGCCTGATAAAACCTGCCAAAATAAACCTGTCCCTTTTGGCAGGTCAAGCGGAGAGGACTGCTTGTGAACATCCTGGTTTTGCTGCCCGTCAACGACCGTCATCGTGCAATTCTTGAGTCGAGCGCTCCGGGCGAGGACTTTATCTACACGAGCGCCGACGCCGCCACGCGCGAGCAGGTCGCCGATGCTGACGTGATCTTGGGCAACATCGACCCTGACATGCTCACGGCATGCGAACATCTCCAGCTGTTGCAATTGCAGACCGCTGGCTATGACGATTACTTGGCCGCCGGCACCGTGCCGGCCGACGCCAAATTGTCTTGCTCGGTGGGCGCCTACGGCCAGGCCGTAAGCGAGCACATGTTTGCCATGGTCCTTTCCATGATGAAGCGCCTGCCCGGCTATCACGACTTGCAGCGCGAGCATCGCTGGGAGGATTTGGGGCCGGTCACCTCGCTCAAAAACGCCAATGTGCTGGTGCTGGGCGCGGGCGATATCGGCGGCCACTTCGCCACGCTCTGCCGCAACATGGGCGCGCACGTCCGCGGCATCAAGCGCCATCCACTCGTCTACCCCATTGTGTTTGAGGACATGGACGGCATGGACGCCCTGTCCGAGCGCCTGGCCGAGGCTGACATCGTCGCATCCTTTATGCCCAGCACACCCGAGACCCGCGGCCTGGCGAACGCCGAGTTCTTCGCCGCGATGAAACCGGGCGCCTTCTTTGCCAACGGCGGCCGCGGCGACCTTGTGGTCGCCGACGACTTGGTTGCCGCCCTGGAGTCGGGACATCTCGCCGGCGCCGCGGTCGACGTCACCGACCCCGAGCCGCTGCCTGAGACAAGCCCCCTGTGGGATGCGCCCAACATGCTCATCACGCCGCACGTCTCCGGCTGGTTCCACCTGGCAGCCACGCTCAATAATGTGGTCGACATTGCCGCAGAGAATCTGCGTCACCTGCAAGCCGGCGAGACCCTGCGCTGCTGGATCGAACACTAAGAATTACGCCGTTTTACAAACGGCGTAATGAGCCGACGCTGCGAGCCCGCCGTTTGGCCAATCTGCCGTTCAATTTCAAAGGCGCGACCAGAAGGTCAGCGCCTTTTCATTTCACGGCACCTTGTCTCAAACGGCGGGCTCTCGCTGACTTTTGTTCGACCTGCGGCGCTTTGCTGGCGCGGCCCTACCTGTGGGCTCTCGCTGGCCATTATTCGACCAGAGGGGTCTAGCGCTATTTAAGTGTTGTTAGATAGTTTCTTGCGTTTTCGACGTTCATTACTGCGACGGGCGCATGCGAACAGAGCTTGGCATCGTTGGTGACCAGTAAATCTGCTTGGGAGCGTATCGCTGCCGCAATGATTAAATCGTCTTCGTAATCGCTATGGAGATTACGCTGCTTGCTCGCCATCCATATGTCACTCAGGTCGCAGGGTACCGGCGTGGCAAGTTGCGACAACACGTCGAGGCAATCCCATGCAAGTGATGTCGCCGCCACGGCGGCATCTTGGGATAGCGAGCCATGCTCGCGCCGATACCACGCCTTATGTTCGCTCGAAATCAAATAGAACAGATCTTTGGACGATGTCGCCGCATACAGCAAATCCACCTGCGCCGTGCATGCATCGCGTAAAAACTCAATCGCCACCGAACGACCACGTCGTGAGGGAATGAAGTAATCGAGCCACACGTTGGTGTCAACCAAGATGCGCCTTGGAGCCTCACTCATAGAGCCAGCTCATCTCCTCGCCGTAGCGATCCGCGTAGGCGTTCCGTTTGAGTTCTTCATCGCCCGAGGGCTGAGCCTTGACCATATCGATTCCCGACTCACGGCAAGCGGCAGCGAACAGCTTCGACCCCTGATCCATGAGCTCGAGCTTACGTTTAGCGGCCTTTTCGCGCTCGCGCTGTTCCGCCCGGACACGACTGGGCAGCAGGATATCCTCGAGCGCACCGGGGCGATCGGCCAGCGACGCTGCAAGCTGCCAGAGCGCTCGCACCGCTTGGCTCGGCGTCATACCGGCCCTGGAGAGAGCGGCGTCCCCGCTCCTTTTAAGATCGGCATCGAGACGTACGTTGATCTGAGCGGCTGCTGTGGTCATGACCCCTCCTTAATACTTTAAAATCATCATAAAACTCTATGGTAGATACGTAAAGCACGTATAGCACTTATTAGCATTAGCCGCACTCTGTGCACAAAAAGCCGCCGAGGTGCACTGCACCTCGGCGGCCACGTACCACCGATCTAGCTCGGTTTCACCCTTTGCATTTGCCCAGATAAAACCTGCAAAATAAACCTGTCCCTTTTAGCAGGTTTTAGAGCTCCACGCTTTCGGCGCCGTTGATGGTTAGGTTTCGCTCGTAGAAAGCCGTGAGGGCGCGGATGGCGTACATCACGTCGCGCACGCCGCCGGTCTCGTAGCTCGAGTGCATGGCCAGCTGCGGCAGGCCCACGTCCACGGCATGCATGCTCGCCTGCATATTGGACAGATTGCCGAGCGTGGATCCGCCGGCCATATCGCTCTTGTTGGCGAAGGCCTGCGTGGGCACGTCGGCGTCATCGCAAATAGCTTGGAACACCGCGCGGCTAAAGGCATCGGTACAATAGTGCTGGTTGGCGGCTTCCTTGATGACGATGCCGCCGTTGAGCACAACCTGGTTGCGCGCATCGCACTTCTCGGCGTGGTTGGGGTGCACGGCATGCGCGTTGTCGCAGCTCACGAGCATCGATGCGGCAAGGGCGCGATGATACGACTCGTCGTCAAAGCCCAGCGATCCGTTAATGCGGCGCAATGCATCGGCCAAGAACGTTGACATGGCGCCCTGTTTGGTCTCGGAACCAACCTCCTCGTTATCAAAACAGCAGAAGACCGAGACGTCGCGCGCGTTCTCGGCGCCCAAAAATGCCTGTAGCGAGGTGTAGGCGCAGGCCAGGTCGTCAAGCTTGGGTGTCGAGATAAACTCGTCGGCCCAGCCCCAAATACGCGCATCCTGACGATTGACCAGGAACAGATCGCGGCCCAAAATTTGCTCGGGCTCAACGTCCAGCTCGTCGGCGATCAGGGCGTCAAAGTCGCCCTGTTTAAGGTCACCAGCGCTGATGAGCGGGCACAGGTCAACGGCGCGATTGGGAGCAAAGCTCTCGTTAACGCCGCGGTTCATGTGGATGGCAAGGCTCGGAATAATGGCAACCTCGCGCTCGGTGGCAAGCAGGCGGCTCTCAATACGGTCGCCCTCGCGCACCAGCACGCGACCCGCGAGCGCCAGCGGACGGTCGAACCAGGTGTAGTCAATCATGCCGCCGTAGGCCTCGGTGTTCAGGCGCAGCGTCTCGCCCGCGCCGTCAAGCTCAGGCACGGCCTTGACCTTAAACGTCGGCGAATCGCTGTGCGACGCCGTGAGCTGAAAATGATAGTCACCGGCAACGCCGTCCTCGCCCCACGTCGCGGCCAGGTCCTCGCCCACCTTAAAGGCAACAACGCTCGAGGTGTTGCGCTGCGTGTAATAACGCCCGCCCGGCTCGATGTCCCACGCCGCGTTCTCGGGCAGGTAGGTAAAGCCCGCCTCGTCGAGCTCGGCCATAATAGTCGCCGCCGTATGGAACATGCTGGGGCACGCCTCGATAAAGTCGATAAGGTCGTTGGCGGCCTCGATATCGTCGGCCGTCACATGCGCGCGCTCGGGCGTTTCCTGATCCGTCATGCTCTCCCCTTTCGCTGGGTTGATGGTCCCCTCCAGCATACCCCGCCACGCCAGTGCCGCACTCTTCATTCCGTGCTTAATTCCGCGCCACTCACCAAGTTGAGCCATCATGCCCGTGCACCTTTTGCGACAATTACGCTAACAGGACGAGAGGAGTCGTCATGAAGCCACGTAACATTGCCATCGCCTGCAGTGTCGCGGGAGTCGCCGTCGGCCTTGCCGCTGCCACCGGTATCGTTTATCACAAGCAAATCAAGTCCGCCGCGTCGCTCAAACGCTTGACCGGCTACGCGGATGGCTATGACCTGTACGCAATCGACATCGCCTACGACTACGATCTTGATCGCATCATCGCCGCTGGCGTGCGCGACGACCAGGCCTACATCGATGCCGTGGTGGCGCAGGTGCTGCCCGGTGTGCCGGTACATGTCCAGGCGCCCCAGTTTGCCTGCAGCGCTTTTGTCGCCGTAGATGCCGAAGGCCGCGTGCGCACCGGTCGCAATTACGACTTTAAGGACGACACCTCGGCGCTGCTGGTGCGCAATCACCCACGTGGCGGCTATGCCTCCATCGGGTTTGCCGCCCTTAACAACCTGGGCGATAACACTCCGCTTGACTCCGTCGCCGGACGTGCCGCCGCACTCATGGGCCCGTTTGCCCAGCTCGACGGTGTTAACGAATGCGGCGTGTCCATTGCCGTACTCACTCTGGATTCCAAGCCCTGTGACCAGGACGCGCAACGCCCCGTCATCAATACCTCGCTCGCCATCCGTCTGGTGCTCGACCGTGCCGCCACCACGCAAGAAGCTGTCGACCTGCTTTCCGCCTACGACATGCACGCCATGGCAGGACGCGATTACCACTTCTTTATCAACGACGCCGCCGGTGACGCGCGCGTAGTAGAGTGGGATCCGCGCGATCCGGACCGTGCTTTCAAAGCGACTCCTGTACGCCAGGTTACGAACTTCTACGCCTGCTATGGCGACGAAGTGCTGCCCAACCAAAAGAATGGCGAGCTGGGCCATGGTAAAGAGCGCGCCATCGCAATCGCCGATGTCCTTGACGCCCATGTCGGTGCCCAGGACGAGGCAGTCGCTTGGAAGGCCCTACGCGCTGCAGCGCAAGAACCCAATCCGAAAGACATCACCAGCAATACGCAATGGTCGGTCGTCTTTGACAATACCGAACCCGCCGCCGCCATTACGCTGCGCCGCCACTGGGGCGACGTCGACGCCTTCGCACTGTAAGGACCCAGGCTCGTCGACCTTACGCTCGCCTGACGTTGTTTACATTTCTATACGCTTGAGCTAACACGTTTTACCCCCGTATCAACAGTGTGCGGGGGTAAACTTATGCGCATGTTATAACTTGCCCGGAAGGATTCATCATGCTTAGGATCGGTCTTCTTACCAGTGGCGGCGACTGCCAGGCGCTCAACGCCACCATGCGCGGCATTGTCAAAACGCTTATGACCAATAGCGAAGAGCCTATTGAGATCTATGGTTTTGAGGACGGCTACCAGGGCCTTATCTACAGCCGGTTCCGCGTCATGACGCCCGCCGATTTTAGCGGCATCCTTACCCGTGGCGGCACCATCCTGGGCACGAGCCGTACGCCGTTCAAGCGCCTGGATATTCCCGAGGCCGACGGCGTCGAGAAGGTGCCGGCAATGGTCCACACCTATCATAAGCTGCAGCTCGACTGCCTGTTTATGCTGGGCGGCAACGGCTCCACCAAGACCGCCAACCGTCTGCGCGAAGAGGGCCTCAACGTTATCGCCCTGCCTAAGACCATCGATAACGACACCTGGGGCACCGAGCTGACGTTTGGCTTTACGAGCGCCATCGACGTCGCCACCAAGTGCATCGACGACATTCACACCACCGCTTCGAGCCACGGCCGCGTGTTCGTTATCGAGATCATGGGCCACAAGGTTGGCTGGATCCCGCTATACGCCGGCGTCGCGGGCGGCGCGGATGTCATCTTGATTCCCGAGATCCCCTACGACATGGATAACGTCATCAAGACCATCGAGCATCGCATGGAGACCGGCAGCCGCTTTACTATCGTGGCCGTCGCCGAGGGCGCTATCTCCAAGGAGGACGCGGCGCTGTCCAAGAAGGAGTACAAGAAGAAACTCGCCGAGCGCACGAGCCCGTCGATCGTCTACGACATCGCCAAGGAGATCGAGGCCAAGACCGGTCGCGAGACCCGCGTCGCCATCCCCGGCCACACGCAGCGCGGCGGCCAGCCCGACGCCCAGGACCGCATCTTTGCGACCCAGTGCGGCGTCGAGGCGGCACTGGGCTGTCTACGCGGCGAGTTTGGCTACATGATCGCCCTGCGTGACGGCAAGATGTGTCACATGCCGCTCGAGGATGTCGCCGGCAAGCTCAAGTATGTCGATCCCCAGAGCGACCTGGTGCGCGAGGCCAAGGCGTTGGGCATCAGCTTCGGCGACGAATAGCCTCGGCTGGAACCGCTCTCATCGGAGGCCCCAGGGCTTACCTCCCAAATCGTCCTCGGACATGTCAGGGCCCCGCTGCGCGCTTCGCGCGGCGGGATCCTTCCGTCCTGCGGAAAGATTTGGGAGGTAAGCCCTGGGGCCTCCTACGGTAACTAGGGAGACCGAGGCTATTTGTCTTCTTGCTGCGGGTGCCTGGTCTGAAATTAAGTTGCGGTGAAATAGTTCCTGCTTGGGCTCAATTAACTGAATCTGGGAACTATTCCACCGCAACTTACTGAGTGGAGGCTCTTGGCTGCTACTTGCACTGACATTTGTCCTGAAATGGCTGGTCGTTAGGGGTTGCTACCGGTAGTTGCGGTAGGGTTGGGGCAGATTCTAACTAGAAATGGTGGTCGCTACCGGTTGTTCTCGGCATACTCGGCTCATTCGATTACGGTCACCATATGAAAGGAACTGTCATGGATCTTGCGATGGCGCAGCGGCTCGTTGATCGCCGCAAGACTGCCGGGCTTTCTCAGGAGGCGCTTGCCGCCCAGCTGGGTGTAAGCCGCCAGGCTGTCAGTAAATGGGAGCGCAGCGAATCCTCGCCCGATACCGATAACCTTATTGCGCTCGCCGCGCTGTATGGTGTGTCGCTGGATGAGCTGTTGTATGGGGAGGCGGTGGATAGCACTGACGACTCGCAGGCTGATGATGAGGCACAAGACAGCGACGCCGGCACCAAATCTTCAGATAAGGCTGAAGAGGCTGAGGCTTCTACTGAGCACGCTGATTGCAGCGATAAGCCACTTGCCGATATTTCCCTTGCGCGCGGCATCCACGTTATTGATCCCAACAAAGGCGAAGAGGTTCATGTTGGCTGGAATGGCATCCATGTGGCTAACGAGCGCAAGGGTGAAGAGGTCCATGTGGGGCCGGGCGGATTGCATATCGATACGCTTGAGGACGATGGACATAGTGTGCATACCAATGACGACGGCACCGTCACCATCGACGGCGAGACGTTTTCCAGCTGGAAGGAAGCACACGACAAGCTCGACCATCATGGCAAGCATTTCCACACCAAGGTCGGACGTACATGGAACAAATTCCCCTTCCCCGCGCTTGTCGCCCTCGCCTATCTGGTGCTCGGCATTGTCTACGGCACATGGGCTACGGGACTCTTCCTCGTCTTTCTGATTCCCGTCTATTACGCGCTTGGCGACCTTATCGACCAACGCCACTTATCTAAGCTGATCGATGTCGTCTATTCAGTCAGTGCCGAGGCATGGTTCCTCTACATGTGGCTCTGCCTGGGGCAACCCCATCCCGCCTGGGTAATCCTCATCACCATCCCGGTCGTAAAAGCACTCATGCGTTGGTGCTGTAAACAATGGAAGCATCGCAAGCGAGCCTAAACCATCCCAGTCCGACAGCAACAACCAACTAGTACTCCCCCGCCCATCCCTCCTAAGTTGCGGTGATATAGTTCCGGTTTTAGCCTTGAGTAGTCGAGTTTAGGAACTATTCCACCGCAACTTACGAATGATCGGAGCGGCTACAGCACAAGCGTCGGCGTTCGTTTGATGGTCCGCCACGAAAAGGGGCCATCTACTACGTTTAACTCGATGAGGCCAACCATGACCGCCTTTTTCGAAAATCGACAGGCCTTCTACCTGCACTGATAATTGTTCTCGGGGGAAGCGGGCACTGCGGGGCGCGGCA
>CALHDP010000047.1 GCA_938023085.1 uncultured Collinsella sp. | reverse complement strand
ATCCAAACGTTCCGCAGCTCTATCGTGGCGACACCCAAGGCCGAGGGCTCCAAGGCAACCGTGAGCTGCCAGTCGCTGATGCTCGACGACCAGAGCCGCTCCGACACTATTCCGGCCATGGACATCCGCGCCAAGAACCTCGACATCGGCCACGAGGCCACCATCGGACGTATCGGCGACGACAAGGTGTTCTACCTGATGAGCCGCGGTATCTCGGAGGAAGAAGCCCGTACCATGATCGTCAACGGCTTTGCCAACCCGGTCTCCAAGGAGCTGCCGCTGGAGTACGCCGTCGAGATGAACAACCTGATCAAGCTCGAGATGGAAGGAGCGATCGGATAATGAATCAGACCACCAACACCGCTGCTACCACCCTTGAGCAGGTCAATGCGATGCCGGCTGCCACATGGGGCTGGCTGCGCATGAACCAGACCAAGCTTGAGTTTTCGGACGAACTTGCCGCCGCCCCCGCCGGAGCCGTTGAGGTTGAGGGCTTGGACGAGCAGTTTGCTGGCACGGCCGACGCCTTCGATACCGCCATGGACGCCATGGCCGAGCGCTTCCCCGAGCGCCGCGCCTCCGCCCCCGGCGATGCCGCCGACCGCGCCCGCATCACGCCCGAGACCGAGCTCGACGTGCCCGCCACCTCCGTCTACCAGGCCGGCGCCATCAAGCTCGAGGAGGAGCTCTCTCCTGCCGAGGCCTTCGAGACTGGCATGGGCGAGGCCGCCTACACCTACCTGGCCGACCACGCCACCAAGCGCGTCGTCATCGATGTACCCGCATACAAGCACGCCACGGTTACCGTGCGCGTGAGCGGTGTCGATGTAGCCGCGGCCATCGCCGCCATCGATGTCGTCGCCCGTCCGCAGGCAACGCTCGACCTGCAGATCGCCCTGGACTCCCCCGTTGCCGGCGAGGGCGTCGTGGGATCCGTGCTGCGCGTGTGCGCCCACGAGTACGCCACCGTCAACGTGGCCTGCACGCAGACGCTCGACGATAGCTGGATCGCACTCGACGACACCGGCCTGTTCCTGGACGAGGGCGCGTGCGTCAACGTGCAACACACCGTCCTGGGTGCCGGCGCCAGCGCCACCGGCCTTGCCGGCGATCTGTTGGGCGATACCGCCAAGGTCACCATCGATACTGACTACCTTGGCGCCCGCGAGCAGGTGCGCGACTTTAACTACGAGCTGCGCCACCGCGGTCGCAAGACCGAGTGCGAGATCGACGCCAACGGCGTGCTGACCGGCACGTCCAAGAAGGTCTACCGTGGCACCATCGACCTCGTGCACGGCTGCAAGGGTGCAACCGGCACCGAGCGCGAGACGGTGCTTTTGGCCAACAAGGGCGTCGACAACAAGACCATTCCCGTCATTCTCTGCGACGAGGACGACGTCGCCGGCAACCACGGCGCCACCATCGGTCACGTCCGCGACGAGCAGCTGTTCTACCTCGCCTGCCGCGGCCTTGACCAAAACGCCGCCGAGGACCTGTTCGTCCGTGCCAAGCTGGAGGACGCCGCGCTTTCCGCCACCGACGAGCGCACCCGCGCCGCCGTCGTCCGCCTGGGCAACAACCTGATCGACAACTTTGAAGAGGAGCTCGCATGATCGACACCGAGCACGTTAAATGCGATACCTGTACCGCACCGGAGCCTATGGAGCTCGACGCCAGCGACGAGGCCTCGCGCGGCTGGCCTACCGTCGACATCGAGACCAATCCCTACAAGGCACAGTTCCCGCTGTTCCAGCAACACCCCGAGATCGCCTTCCTCGATAGCGCCGCCACCGCGCAGCGCCCTGCCTGCGTGCTCGACGCCGAGCGCGACTTCTATCAGCGCATGAACGCCAACCCCCTGCGTGGCCTGTACTCGCTGTCCGTCGAGGCCACCGAGGCCATCGCGAAGGTCCGCCAGCAGATCGCCGACCTCATCGGCGCTCCCCAGGCCAACGAGGTCGTCTTCACTCGCAACACGAGCGAGTCGCTCAACCTGGTCGCCAAGAGCTTTGCACCCACGGTGCTCGAGCCCGGTGACGAGGTCGTCATCACCATCATGGAGCACCACTCCAACCTAATCCCGTGGCAGCAGGTCTGCCGCGAAACCGGCGCCAAGCTCGTCTACCTCTACCCCACTAAGACCGGCCAGCTCACCACCGAGGAGGTTCTTGCCAAGGTTGGTCCCAAGACCAAGATTCTGGCCGTGGGTCAGGTTTCTAACGTGCTGGGCGTCGAGAACCCGGTCAAGAACCTCGGCAAGCTCGTCCACAAGTACGGCGGCTATCTGGTCGTCGACGGCGCGCAGTCGCTGCCGCACATGCCGGTCGATGTGGCCGACCTAGGAGCCGACTTCTTTGCCTTTAGCGCACACAAGGCCATGGGCCCCATGGGCATCGGCGTGCTGTGGGGCAAGATGGACCTGCTCAACGCCATGCCGCCCATGCTCACCGGCGGCGAAATGATCGACTCTGTCACCGAGCAGGACGCCGTCTGGGCGCCCGTCCCCGAGAAGTTCGAGGCCGGCACGCAGGACGCCGCCGGCATCTTCGCCACGGGAGCCGCCCTTGATTACCTGGTCAACACGGTGGGTTACGAGAACATCCAGGCCCGCGAGCAGGCACTCGTCCACTACCTGATGGGCGAGCTCATGCAGCTCGACTTTGTCCAGATCATCGGCTCCATCTATTGGGACAACCACCACGGCGTTGTGAGCTTTAACGTCAAGGGCATCCACCCGCACGACGTCGCGAGCATCATGGACATGGACGGCGTCTGCATTCGCGCCGGTCACCACTGTGCACAGCCGCTGCTCACCTGGCTGGGCGTCGAGAACCTCGCCTGCTGCCGCGCCAGCGTGGCCTTCTACAACGACAAGGCCGACATCGACAAGTTCATCGCCGGCCTGCATCACGTTTGGAGCACGTTCAATGGGTAATCTGTACACCTCCACCACATTTATGGAGCACAACTCGCACCCCGACTATAAGTACGAGATGGATGCTCCCACGCACGAGCACGACGGCATCAACCCCAGCTGCGGCGACGAGCTCACCTTGCAGCTGCGCGTCGAGAACGGCGTGATCGAGGAGGCCTCCTTTACCGGCCACGGCTGCGCCATCAGTCAGGCCAGTGCCGACATCATGGCCGACCTCATCACCGGCAAGACCGTCGAGGAAGCTCGCCGCCTGGCAGAGCTCTTCCTCGCCATGATCCGCGGCGAGAAGCTCTCCGAGGAGGACCTGGAAGACCTGGACGAGGCCGCCCAGCTCCAGGACATCTCGCACATGCCCGCCCGCGTCAAATGCGCCGAGCTCGCCTGGCGCACCCTCAACGGCATGCTCGAGGGGTAAACTAACCAGTAGCGTATGCCCCGAATCCAAGGTTTTTGATTGCCGAGCCGCCCGATACGGGCTGCTCTGTTTTTCCTAATGAGCGCCGGACGCACGAAGTCCGCGCGTCCGGCGCTCCGTCTGTCATTTACCACACAGCAGACGCGAACACGGGCGTTTTCCACAGCACCAAAGGCCTGCGGCAGGGCCCCGGACCCGCCAAGCAATGTGCCAAGCCCCGTTCTGCTGAGCTCCGACTCGCTTCGCGCCTGCCGCAGAAGGGTCCCATAGGATGCGGCGTGCATTTTTGCGAGTATTCAGCACGCCAAGCTGTGTGTATACGCATCGGAAGCGTTAATCAACGTCTCCAGGCGCATAAATATTGTGTTTTAGACCAGACATCGCGGTCTGACGGGACGCAGGCACATACTCCGGGGGTGCAACGGCAGGGATCAATAGCTTAGGGGCCCGTATGTTGCAAGATTGTGGCAGTGCCGACAGCACCACGATGCTGAAAACTCCGTTTTTTGCACGGCGCAGACGGGGGTAGGCACGGGCAAACCCGGACTGAGCTGTTATTTTATGCAAGATGACGATTGTTCTATGCATATTAAGAAGTGCAGTTACCGTACCAAGCTTTTGAACGCTGGTTGCGGCGCATGGACGACCCCAGCTGCGGTGAACAGGCGACCCTACATCACGTCTCCGCCAGCCCGCATCGCCGTTCGCGCGCGGGCGCGCACGATACGAGAGACGGTACTTTTGCCAATCCCGGTATACCGCTCAATCTGACGCACTGTAAAACCGGCATTGTTCAATCCAACAATAACGGTATCGCGCTGCGCCGGCGGTGCAGTTTTAACCCCGTTGAGCGGAACCCCGAGACTCTTCGCCATCTTGTCGGCAAAGGCGTGGCGTTCCCATTCCATCTCTTTCATATCGCGCAGCGCTGGCTCACTGCCGTCGGGCGTCGAAAGCGAATGGGCAATAAAGTCCTCGGCAGAACCAAAGAGCTCAAGCACGCAAGAAGGATCAGAAAATCCCCTCGCGACATCAGGCACGTCACCGTCGTAAGCGCACAAATGCTCCGCAAAGCTGCTCCAGGGATAACGCTCGGTTAGGCTAACGCCCGCCTCCTGTGGATCGGCGTGTACGGAGCGAATAGCCTCCATCACCTGCCAGTCGGTATCGAGCGAGCGCCGGTCAAAACGGTTCTGGAACAGATGGCCTGTGCGCCCCGTGCGTTTATTGAACCGCCGCGCGTACGTCAAGAGCAACCGGTGCATCGCCGCGCTCATCCTGTCCTCGTAATCTGCAAGCACCAAATGCACGTGAGTGCCCATAAGGCACCAGGCGATAACCGTCACACCCTCCTCGCGGCAGCACTCGCGCATCAGCTCCAAAAACTCCCACCGGTCTTCATCGCCCTCAAAGATGAGCTGCTTGTCCGTACCGCGGGCACAGACATGGTAAAAGCCGGTAACCGTTCTCCAAACGCGCTGCATGGCGCTCCCTTCGCCGGGATCTGCTTGCCATCCAATACAGCACGATTGAAGCGTGCCATCAAAACATTCACGCAAAACAATACACTCGCGCGGCCAAAGGCAGTAATCAGGCGGCGAACGGCACCGTTGCAACAGGTCAACCCCTGCAACGCTTACAAGAGCTGACCAAAAGCTTGCCAAAGACGGACCCCCTCTACGGAAGTTCGCGACCACAGAACATAGCGTTAAACCGTTTCAATTAAAACTTCCGGACTTCTCGCTACGAAAACTGAGCCGTTCGCCGAATATTCCGTGCATTTCGCGGTATTATAGGGGCTGCATGTCATGTCCCTTTCGAAGGGTCGCCCGGCAATCGCCAGCCACGACCCCCAGACGGGACGCCAACACGATAGAGAGGAGAGGCATGCAGTACTCACAGGAAGTGGAGAACATGTGCCCCGTTGCCAAGGGTGCATACCACGGCCCCGCACCCATCCCCGAGGAGGGCAAGTGGGTCCAGGCTAAGGAGATTTCCGACATCTCCGGTCTTACGCACGGTGTGGGTTGGTGCGCACCTCAGCAGGGCGCCTGCAAGCTCACGCTGAACGTCAAGGACGGCATCATCGAGGAGGCCCTCGTTGAGACCATCGGCTGCTCGGGTATGACCCACTCTGCCGCCATGGCTTCCGAGATCCTTCCCGGTAAGACCATCCTCGAGGCCCTCAACACCGACCTCGTCTGCGACGCCATCAACGTTGCTATGCGCGAGATCTTCCTGCAGATCGTTTACGGCCGCAGCCAGACCGCGTTCTCCGAGGGCGGCCTGCCCGTGGGCGCCTCCCTCGACGACCTCGGCAAGGGCCTTCGCTCTCAGGTCGGCACCATGTTCGGCACCAAGGCCAAGGGCGCTCGTTACCTCGAGCTCGCTCAGGGCTACGTCACCCGCATGGCTCTCAACGACAAGAACGAGATCATCGCATTCGAGTTCCTGAACCTCGGCAAGTTCACCGACGCCGTCAAGGCCGGCAAGACCCCCGAGGAGGCCATCGCTGGCGCTATGGGCCACTATGGTCAGTGGGAGAACGCTGCCAAGTACATCGACCCGCGCACCGACGAGGAGACTCACTCCGTCGCCAGCGTGTTCCCGGTTCACGAGTAGAAAGGGAGGGAAATAACTATGACTGTTACGTTCGAAGGTTACGAGCGCCGCGCTGACAAGATCAACAAGTGCCTCGCCGACAACGGCATCGCCTCCCTCGAGGAAGCTCTGCAGATCTGCACCGACAAGGGCTTCAACCCGCGTGAGATCGTCAACAACACCCAGTCCATCGCCTTCCAGAACGCCGAGTGGGCCTACACCCTCGGTTGCGCTCTCGCTGTCAAGCGTGGCGCCAAGTCCGCTTCTGAGGCTGCCGCCATCATCGGCGAGGGCATCCAGGCCTTCACCGTTCCCGGCTCCGTCGCCGAGGACCGCAAGGTTGGTCTGGGCCACGGCAACCTGGGCGCTATGCTGCTCTCCGACGACACCGAGTGCTTCGCCTTCCTGGCCGGCCACGAGTCCTTCGCTGCCGCTGAGGGCGCTATCGGCCTGGCTCTGAACGCCAACAAGGCTCGCAAGAAGCCGCTGCGCGTTATCCTCAACGGTCTGGGCAAGGACGCCGCTCAGATCATCGCCCGCATCAACGGCTTCACCTACGTGAAGACCCAGTTCGACTACTACACGGGCGAGCTCAAGGTCGTCGAGACCATCCCCTACTCCGATGGTCCCCGCGCTGCCGTTAACTGCTACGGCTCCGACGACGTCCGCGAGGGCGTTGCCATCATGTGGCACGAGAACGTCGACATCTCGATCACCGGTAACTCCACCAACCCCACGCGCTTCCAGCACCCCGTCGCTGGCACCTACAAGAAGGAGCGCCTCGAGGCTGGCAAGAAGTACTTCTCCGTCGCTTCTGGTGGCGGCACTGGCCGTACCCTGCACCCGGACAACATGGGCGCCGGCCCTGCCTCTTACGGCATGACCGACACCATGGGCCGTATGCACTCCGACGCCCAGTTCGCCGGTTCTTCCTCCGTGCCTGCGCACGTTGACATGATGGGTCTCATCGGCATGGGCAACAACCCCATGGTCGGTGCCACCGTCGCCTGCGCTGTCGCCGTCGAGGAGGCCCTCAAGGCCTAATCGCGCCCGCGCGATGCTCATATAGTTGAGCTTTGGAGTCGCTACCTTTCGAGGTAGCGGCTCTTTTTGTTTGCGCTGGCGCAGGGTAGCTAATGCCGGTATATCAGCTGGGGCGAAATACGAGATGTGAAGAGATGGAGCGTCAGAGCGTCCATGACGCCCACCTGCCATATTTACCCTTTACCGATTTGCCGGGTCTTTGCGGCCCCATTGCCGATCACCCGTGCGACAATGCGCCGGACGAGAAAGGAATCCGATGGAATCGACTGATGTACTGGTAATTGGATCTGGCATTGCGGGCCTTTGTGCCGCCATCGAAGCGGCACGCACGGGCGCAACCGTCGCTGTGGCAAGCGCCGGCAAGACTATGAGTGGATCGAGCTTCTTCCCCGGAACCTGGGGCCTGGGGCTTATCGGACCCGTTAACCAAGACGACGAACAAGACCTCATCGACACCATCCAGACCGTCGGTGGCGGCGTCGCCGACCCCGAACTCGTCCAAGCGTTCGTCCACGGCATTCCCCAAGCGATTGACTGGCTCGAGCAAGACCTGGGCGTTGAGCTCCAGCGTCCGCAAAGCGCTGAGAGCGCTCAGCAAAAGCAGTTTATCCCCTGCTTTGACCACAAGACGCGCATGTGGCGCGGCCTCACCCGCAAGCCGCTTGAGGACGCTCTGACGACCCGGATCGAGTCGCTCGGTATTCGCCTGCTCCCCCGCCATGAGCTTATCGACCTTGTTGAGGACACGAACGGCAGAATCATCGGAACCGTGCTCTACGACCTTACCGAAAATCGAATCGTGCCCTTTGCTGCCAAGGCCACGGTCATCGCAGCCGGTGGCACAGGCGGCCTGTTCGAGCGCAGCCTTACGTCGGCTGATGTGCTCAGTTCCTCGCAGGCCATCGCGCTGGCGCACGGCGCAACACTTACTAATATAGAGTTCATGCAGATGATGCCCGGCTTCATCGAGCCCAGGCGTAACTTGGTCTTCAATGAGAAAACCTGGCGCTACGTGCACGTAGACCAGCCGGTAGATATTGCCGACGACAAGCTGGACGACCTGCTCGAGCAGCGCTCTGGATATGGTCCCTTCACGTCACGCTTGGCCTCCCGCGCTATCGATCTCGTCATTGATCAGGCAGGTGTCGAAGGCCTGGCACTCCACTACGACTTCCCCCGCGAGGATGTCCCAGAGTTTGTGCAGACCTTTGCCACCTGGCTGCAAGACGAGCACGGCATCGCGCCGACCGACGAGATGCGCGTTGCGATGTATGCCCACGCTGCTAACGGCGGCATCAAGATCGATAAGACCGCGCACACGGGCGTTGAGGGCCTCTACGCTTGCGGCGAGGCGACAGGCGGCATGCACGGCGCCGACCGCATTGGTGGCTTGTCAAGCGCCAACGGCATCGTATTCGGACGTATCGCGGGCGCATCGGCAGCCCTCACAGCGCAGAAAGAGCCTGAAGCGGCCCTGAAGGCGGATATCACCCTCCCCCAGTACGGCATTGCCACAACAGATGCCGATCGCCTGACACACAGCCTTAGGCACACGATGAGCACCTATTGCATGATCAACAGGACCGAAACAGGCCTATCCGAGGCCCTGCAACAGCTTGAAAGCCTGCAAGACAAGGCCATGGCGCTGAGCAAGCCGCATGCCGATGACAGCGAGATCGCAGCCCTCGCCCGCCTGCAATCGCAGATTCGACTAGCACAGGAAATGGTCAAAGCCATGCGCAAGCGAACTGAAAGCTTGGGTTCGCACTATCGAGCAGACTAAATCGATTCTCACTTTGAGTTTGATCACAACTTCTCAACATGCATCGAGCCCCGTAAACATGATTCCCCTAAGGAGAACACGCCTACGGGGCTTTAGCCGTGTTTCCCTAAGGGAATCACGGTGCAGATTACTCAGCTCCGCGCCCTTTCGGGTTCGACCCCATGCGTGGTCAACAAAAAACGACCAGCCTGAGCCAGTCGCTTTAACATGCTTTGGGTGGGCCGTCAGGGGGTCAGCCTGCTGTGCAGGCGGTCGCTGCGGCGCTTCGCGCCTTGCGCGCTGCGCTGGCAAATGCTTACGCATTTCCTCAGCTCCGCGCCCCGACGGGTTCGACCCCATGCGAGGTCAACAAAAAAGCGACCAGCCTGGGCCGGTCGCTTTAACAATCTTTGGGTGGGCCGTCAGGGGGTCGAACCCTGGACCTTGGGATTAAGAGTCCCCTGCTCTACCAACTGAGCTAACGACCCAAAGCTAAAGTCCGTTGTGGCGGACTTTAGAGGAGATATCGTGTGGTGGGCCGTCAGGGGGTCGAACCCTGGACCTTGGGATTAAGAGTCCCCTGCTCTACCAACTGAGCTAACGACCCGATATCAACACGAAGCAAGAACTGGGGTGGGTAAAGGGACTCGAACCCTCGACCTACGGGACCACAACCCGTCGCTCTAGCCAACTGAGCTACACCCACCGTGTCCTGTGCGCTTCGCGCTCGACTATTATTGCAAGGAACGCCACGCGATGCAAGCCCCAATTTTCAATAATTTTGAAAAGAGTTTTTTGGATCCATTTCGGGCAAATCCTACCGGTTCCATAGGAGTAAACTTGCCCCACTGCAAATGCTCGAAAGGACCGGCATGAAAGAACTCTCCAACCGCACGGCAACGTTTACCGATTCCGTCATCCGCCGTATGACGCGCATCTCCAACAAGTACGGCGCCGTCAACCTGTCGCAGGGCTTCCCCGACTTCGATCCCCCGGCGCAGCTGCTCGATAGCCTCAGCGCCATCGCCAGCGACCCCAAGCCGCTCTATCACCAGTACTCCATCACCTGGGGCTCCCAGGCCATGCGCGAGGCGCTCGCCGCCAAACAGGAGCACTTTATGGGCATACCGGTGAACCCCAACGAGAATATCGTAGTCACCTGCGGCTCCACCGAGGCCATGATGGCCGCCATGATGACGGTCACCAACCCCGGCGACAAGGTCGTCATCTTCTCGCCGTTCTACGAGAACTACGGCGCCGACACGATCCTTTCGGGTGCCGAGCCCATCTACGTGCCGCTCAACCCGCCCACATTCGACTTTGACCGCGAGACACTCGAGGCGGCCTTCCGCGACAACGACCCCAAGGCCATCGTCCTGTGTAACCCTTCCAACCCCTGCGGCAAGGTCTTTACACGCGATGAGCTCACCTTTATCGCCGACCTCTGCAAAAAGTACGACGCCTACTGCATCACCGACGAGGTATACGAGCACATCGTCTACGCGCCCCACGAGCACGTCTATATGGCCACGCTGCCCGGCATGTTTGAGCGCACCATCAGCTGCAGCTCGCTGTCCAAGACCTACTCCATCACCGGCTGGCGTCTGGGCTACACTATCGCCCCTGCCGAAATCACCGAGCGCATCAAAAAGGTCCACGACTTCCTCACCGTGGGCGCCGCCGCTCCCCTGCAGGAAGCCGTCGTCACCGCCCTCAACTTCGACGACAGCTATTACGATGAGGTCCTTGACCTCTATACCGCCAAGCGCGACCTGTTCTGCCAGGGACTCGACAGCATCGGTCTTGAGCATAACGTGCCGCAGGGCGCCTACTACGTCATGATGGACATCTCTGAGTTTGGCTATGACAGCGACCTCGAGTTCTGTGAAGACCTCGCGTCTAAAGTGGGTGTGGGCGCCGTGCCCGGCTCGAGCTTCTTCCGCGAGCCCGTCAACCATCTGATTCGTTTCCACTTTGCCAAGCGAGACGAGACGCTTAACGCGGCGCTGGAGAACCTCAAGTCGCTACGTGATAAAATCAAGCCGCGCGGGTAAGGACGGCCCGGCAACTAAAGCAACCAAAGAAGCCCCGCACCGCCCGCCGCGTTGCGAGGCTTCTTTCTATAGCGCTTTCTTAAATGGTTTAGAGCTCTATACTTTAGTCACGGAGCAACTCGTCCCAGAGAGAGGAATACTATGGCAGAGCAGCAGCTTATCGGAGCGCTCGAGGCCGGTGGCACCAAGATGGTCTGCGCCACGGGCTATGCGGACGGTACGGTCCTAAAGCGCGAGCAGATCGCGACCACGACCCCGCAGGAGACCGTTGAGGCCGTCAACGCGTGGTTTGCCGACAAGGGCATCGCCGCGCTGGGCATCGGCGCCTTTGGCCCCACCGCAGTCAACCCTGCCTCGCCCCAATACGGCAAGATCCTGGAGACGCCCAAAACGGCATGGCGCTACTTTGACCTGCTGGGCACTATCCAAAACGAGCTCAATATCCCCTGCGGCTACGACACCGACGTCAACGTCGCCTGCCTGGGCGAGGTCACCTTTGGTTGCGCCCAGGGCCTCACTGACGTTGTGTATCTGACCATCGGTACCGGCGTGGGCGCTGGTGTACTCTCGGGCGGCCAGCTTGTGCACGGCATGATGCATCCCGAGGCCGGCCACATCCTGGTCACGCGCGACCCGCGCGACACCATCGGCGAGCATAGCGCCTGCCCCTTCCACGACAACTGCCTCGAGGGCCTCATCGCAGGTCCCGGCGTCAAAAAGCGCTGGGATGGCAAGAGCGCCGGAGACATGGCCGATGACCCGGAGGCCATGGACCTGCTCGCCGGCTATCTGGCACAGGCACTCATGACCTACACGCTGTGCTACGCGCCGCAAAAGATCATCATCGGCGGCGGTGTGGCCGACCACACCCCCATCGTGCCGCTCGCACGCAAAAAGTGTGCCGAGATGCTCAACGGCTATATCGTCACGCCCGAGGTCAACGACATCGATAACTACATCGTCAACAACAGCCTCGAGGGCAAGCAGGGCATTATGGGCTGCCTGGCCCTGGGCGCACAGGCGCTTCAGTAGCAGACGCACCCACAGGGCGTGGCGCGCCCGGCAAATCCGACCTACGGAACGACGCCACCACGCCTCATATAAGTCCTCAAATAAAAAAGGCCGCCTAGGACCAAACATACGTCCTAGGCGGCCTTTTTGGCACATATGAGCGATCGTAGTAGATATCTGAGCACAACGCCCGTTGCCGCTCCACAGTAGTCGATCATCACATCAGTGATCATGCCGGCGCGTCCCGGCACAAAGAGCTGAATCGTCTCGTCGATCGAGGGAATCAGCAGCAGGAACACCGCCGTGGGCAGCAGCACGTCAAAGGTGCGCCGGCACTCAAAATCAAAGGCGTGCGTTGCCAAGATGCCGAGCACCATATACTCGGTAAAATGCGCGCACTTGCGAACAACAAAGTTGGTCACCCATTCATATGGAAGTCCCACGCCGTGCAGGAAACCGCGGATAGCTTCCATGACCGTTAGGCTCAGCGAGCCCGACCCCGAGCCGGGAACCAGCGAATTGCCCCAGATCAAGAGCGCCATCAGGCAGGTTACAACCGCCCATTTTCGATTGATCTTAACCATGCAGAAGTTATGCCTCCGCGCGGAGCGGCGCGAAGCTGGCGGTACCGCCCTCGATAACGCTCAGATAGGCACGGCCCGTACGCTTGGCGGTTGAGGACTGCAGGCGCTCGATCTCTTCCTCGAGGATCTGATTGACGCGCTCGTGACGACGGTTTTCCATAATGCCGGCGGCAATAGCCTCGGCCCGCTCGATGCTCTCGCGCGAGATACGGGCAGTATCCTCGGGGAACACAGCGCTGTGACGGCCGACATAGGCGGGGGCAGCAGGCTGAGGGGCAGCGACGGGAGTGGGGGCTGCAACAGTAGCAGGCTCGTCAATCTCATCCAGGATCGCG
The DNA here is from genome assembly GCA_938023085.1 of uncultured Collinsella sp. Taxonomy (GTDB): domain Bacteria; phylum Actinomycetota; class Coriobacteriia; order Coriobacteriales; family Coriobacteriaceae; genus Collinsella. Next base: position 8,223 of record CALHDP010000047.1, on the reverse strand, counting down.
GTGGCGGCGGCCCACATGTCCTCGTGGCCCGAGTAATCGGCCATGGGGACATCAACCTCGAGCGAGGCGTCCGGAAGGTCGCCGGTGTCGATGCGATCTTGGGCATCAATCGATGCGGTGATGGCTGCAGGCTCATCGAGGTCATCGAGATCGATGTCCGCGGCACCGGAGATGATAGGCATGCTGGCGAGGTTTGCATTGTATGGCGCAGCCTCAGCCGCCTGCTGCTGAGCAGGAGCGCCCCACAGCGAGCTTTCGGCGGCACGGCGGGCGGCAACGGCCTCCTCGTCCGCGGCCATGGCTTCATCAACGTACGAATTATCGGCAGAAGCGTTCGCGTCCGCCGAGGTAGCGCTGTAGGCGTTATTGGCTGCCGCGTTGGCGACGAGTGCCACGAAAGCCGCCGTGCTGCCCGCAGGGGCGGCCTGGGAGCCAGACACGGCGCGTGCCGCGGCGGCGATGTCGTCGCGATTGAAGGAGCCGGTCTGCCCGCCGTTGGTGAGCTCGTCGATGGCGACTTGATAGACGTCACGCGAGTGTGCAGGGTCGCAGCTCACCGGCGAATCGTCGTCGAGCATACTGTCGATCATAGACCAAGCCTCGGCCTCGTCCATGGCATCTGCGGCTCGAGCGATGGTAGGGACACCATCATCGGCATGACGGCGCTGGAACGCACCAGTCAGGCCGGAAAGGAATGCCGAGGTAGACTGCTCCGCCTGAGCCTGAGAAGCAGAAGCCGCAGCGTAAGGAGTCGCATCCTGCTGCTGGGCTGGAATCGAGGCGGTCTTGAACTCGCTTTGATGCTGATTGAGATTGGCGGCACCGCCCATGGCATCGGGCTGGAACAGACGCTCTTCACGCTGCGCACGGTACTCGGAGATACCCAGCGAGGCGGCATAGATACCCACGCCCGCCACCGCGCCCACGGCGAAGGGAACCGCACCCGCCACGACCGTCTCGTTCACCGACGAAAACGGCAGCGTCGCGGCATACATAACCACGGGAGCGGCAAGGCCGATCCCGCACGAAAGTCCGGCAAGGACTGCTCGTTGTGTTGCATCAGAAGAAGCCATGAGCTCTCCCCATCTTCCAGCACCCAAATCGCATCATTCAGTTGGCTGCGCGAGAGAAGATGAAGCGGGGCTATGCCCCAAAGCAACGGTATATGGTTCGTTTCATCTGCGTTTTCCGTCGCGAAGCTTAAAAGCTATTATGCGAAACCGCCCTGTCGATTGCAAGCGACGATGTCGGATTGAAACGGGAAACCTGCTGCTTGCCAGTCTTATGGTCAAAAATAAGCGCGGATAGGCGATATAGAAAAGAGCCGAGGCTCAAAGCCCCGACCCTTTATTGCATTGATGACTATCGCTGCGTGTGGATGATAACCTAGAACGTCTGCTCGTAGTCGCTGTGCTTTTTGGCCGAACGCACCAGGAACTCCTGGTTGGTGTTGGTGCCCTTAAGACCCTTGATAAACGATGCGGCCGCGCGCTCGGTGTTGTTCATGCCGGCAAGAATGCGACGCAGGCCAAAGACAAACGGACGCATCTGCTCGTCAACCAACAGGTCCTCGTTGCGCGTACCGGAGGCAACGGGGTCGATAGCCGGGAAGATGCGGCGATCGGCCAGGTCGCGGTCGAGCTTAAGCTCCATGTTGCCGGTGCCCTTGAACTCCTCAAAGATGACTTCGTCCATCTTGGAGCCGGTGTCGATGAGGGCAGAGGCCAGGATGGTGAGCGAGCCACCGTTCTCGATATTGCGGGCTGCGCCCAGGAAGCGCTTGGGCGGATACAGTGCCGCCGAATCGACGCCGCCCGAAAGGATGCGGCCCGAGGCGGGCGCCGCCAAGTTGTAGGCGCGGGCAAGACGCGTGATGGAGTCGAGCACCACCACGACATCGCCGCCCAGCTCCACGATGCGCTTGGCGCGCTCGATGACGAGCTCGGCCACGCGGGTGTGGTTGTCGGCGGGCATATCGAAGGTCGAGGCCACGACCTCGCCCTTAATGGAGCGCTGCATATCGGTGACCTCTTCGGGGCGCTCGTCGACGAGCAGGCAGATGAGGTGCACCTCGGGGTTGTTAATCGAGATAGACTGGCAGATCTTCTTGAGGATCGTGGTCTTGCCGGCCTTGGGCGGGGACACGATCAGGCCACGCTGACCCTTGCCGATCGGCGACACGATGTCGATGGCGCGACCGGTAATGGAGTCCTTGCCGTGCTCCATGCGCAGCGGCTCGTTGGGATAGACCGGGGTGAGATCACCAAACTTGGGGCGGTTGCGAATCTGCTCGGGATCTAGACCGTTGACGGTCGTGATTTTGGCGAGGCCGGCGCGCTTGTCGCCGCCGCGCGAAGGACGCAGCGAGCCCTCGATGACGTCGCCCGTGCGCAGGCGCGCGGAGCGGATGAGGTAGGCAGGCACGAAGGCGTCGTCGTTGGACTTCATGTAGCCATGGGCATGGATGATACCGGAGCTGTCCGGACGAATCTGCAGGATGCCCTTGATGTCGCGGAAGCCCTCGGCCTTCGCGGCGGTGACGTAGATCTCCTCGACGAGCTCGGCTTTCTTCTTGCCGGTCGTCTCGATCTCGAACTCCTTGGCCTTCTCGCGCAGCTCGGCGACCTTCATGGCCGCGAGTTCCTCGCGCGAAAGCGTGGGCTCGGTGGGAGCGGCATTGCGCTCCTTGTTGCGCTGCTTGCGATCGCGCTGGCGGTTGCGGCGGTCGTTGTTGCGGTCGTCCTTGCGCTCGCTTCGCTCGTCGTTGCGCTTGTGCTGGCGACGGTTGGGACGAGTACCGTCTTCGGCCTCGGCGGGAGCGGCGCCATCGGTTGCGGTGGCGTCGGCATTGGCCGCAGTATCATCGCTGGCCTCGGCCTTGGAATCGCCCTGCAGCTCGGCCTCGGCCTGCTGCTCGGACGCCTTGGCCTTAGCGGACTTCTTACGACCGCGCTTGGGCTTCTCAGACGCAGGCTGTTCGACGTCCTGGGGCTCGGTGGCATCAGTCGATGCATCGGCGATCGTCTCGGCGGAATCCTCGGACGCACCCTTCTTGGCAGTCTTAGCCTTGGACGTGCGCTTAGCAGCAGTGCGACGGCTGCGACCGGGACGGACGTCGGCGGGCTCGACATCGGCGGGAGCGGCCTCGGAAGTCGTAGCATCCTGGACAGGTGCATCGGCAGCGGTTGCAGACTCGGCAGCCGCAGCAGCATCCCGAGCGGCCGCAGCTGCGGCTGCGGCCTTCTCTGCCTCGACGAAGGCCTTGGGCTTGCGACCGCGACGGTGCGGGCGCAAAGCCGGATCGACAACGGGAACTTCGCTGGCCTCGACAGGCGCAGCGGACTCAGCAGGCGATGCGCCCTCCCCTGCCGCGGAACGGACCGAAGCCTCGGTGAGCTCAGGGGTTACCTGATCGGCAACCTGCTCGGCCTTAGCAGCCGTGCGTCGGCGTGTGCGCGGTACCGGCTTCTCGGTCGGCTGGTCGGCGGCAGGCGTCTCAGGCACAGACGGAGCTGCAAGCTCGGTCAGAGCCGCGGCCTCACGCTCGGCAGCACGACGGCGGGCGCGCACCACCTGAGCCTCGCTAATCTGAGCCAACGCACGTGCCTGCGCGACCTCATCGGAAATCGGCGCCGAGGAGTCAGCTGCAACGGTGCGCTTGGCGCGCGTCGTGCGCGTGGTACGGCGCTTGGGCTTGGTGACCTCCTCGCCGTCTGTGGCAGGCTTGGCCGTGCGGCGCGTGCGCTTGGGCTTTGCCGGAACAGCCTCCTCACCAGTTGCAGGCACGGCTTTCTCAGCCGCTGAAGGCGTAGGCGTCGAAGCAGCCTTAGGCGTCTTAGGAGCCGAGGCTTGCGCGGGCGCCGCGACCTGGTCCGACACAACCGGTGCAGCGGGAGCGGCCTGCGTCGTCGTTATTTCGTTTTCTTGCTGTTGATCAGACACAGTGTTTGCTCAACTTTCTTTTCAAGCCCTGTGATCACATGCTCCCTGCATAAACCTTCAGGGCGGCTAAACAGTCTAGCTCCGTCAAATACCGACGGACATCATTGATCTGTATCGAGATATTTGCGTCATATACGCAGCGTTAGTGTAACACAACCGCCGTCACCTGCAACTTAGTCATTGGGGACGTTCTTAAACGACTAGTCAAAAGGGACACTCTTCCCCTAAGGCGCCTTGAAATGGAGCGACTAAGGAGCAAATCCGTGGCGTCGGGATTCGCCGTGTCACGAAACGCACCTATCTACTACGCTTGCCCCCGGACCCCTGACCATACCCTTGTTTTATCAAAAACAGCGAGTCCGCTACTTGCGGTTTTATATCGAACTTTACGGTATGGTTCGGGGTATGCGGCAAAACGTAGGAGATGAGCACGATTCGCGGCGGACGGGTCCGCGCCACCCCTCCGCGAGACAAAAATGATCCATTTTCCTCCGTCCCCAAGAGACATTTTTCAAAACTACGCCGGATTACGGGGCCAGAATGCTGCAAGCCAACCATACCCTGCATTTTCAAGAAACAATAAGCCATCTAACTGCGGGTTTAATTTTGCTATTGGCACCATGGTCGCCAGTTGGCGATTCAGCCCCGTAAACCGGTATAGTTGCGATTTGGTAGCATTTCTCAGCAAACCAAATAGTCTAGCCAAACGCAAAAAGCCCGACCTCCGTGGTGAGATCGGGCTTTCAAGGCTCAGTTAAACCAAACCTGCGCGGTCAAATGACCCGTAGCTTACATCTGCTCGGGCGCGGAAACGCCAACAAGGGTGAGCACCAGGGCGAGCGTCACGCGGACGGCGTCGCAAGCGGCCAGACGGGCACGCGAAAGCTCGGGGTCGACGGGACGGCCCTCGCTCGGCAGCACCTGGCAGGCAGCATAGAAGCTGTGGAAGTCGCCGGCGAGCTCCTCGGCAAAGTGCGTCAGACGGAACGGAGCGCGGTCGCGAGCGCAGCTGGCGATGAGGTCGGTGAGCTCGTTGAGCTTACGCGAAAGGGCGAGCTCGGTCGGGTCGGTCAGCAGCGAGTAATCGACGTTCTCACCGATGGCCTTGGCAGCGACGGCCTTCATGCCCATCTCGTCAGCCTGCTCGGGCGTAACGTCAGCGGCACGGCGCAGAATGGAGCACACGCGGGCGTGAGCGTACTGCACGTAGTACACCGGGTTGGAGTTATCGCGCTTCTTGACGGCCTCGATATCGAAGTCGACCATCTGGTTGGAGCTCTTGGAGATGAGCGTGTAACGGGCAGCGTCGGAGCCGACCTCGTCGACGAGCTCCTGCAGGGTCACCATGGTGCCCTTGCGCTTGGACATACGGACGGGCTTGCCGTTACGCAGCAGGTTGACGAGCTGGCCCAGCAGAACCTCAAACTTGCCGGGATAGCCAAGAGCGTCGCAGACGCAGCGGACGCGCTCGATGTAGCCGTGGTGGTCGGCGCCCCAGATGTCGATGACGTGGTCGACGCGCTGGAACTTATCCCAGTGATAGGCAACGTCGGAGGCGAAGTAGGTGTACTCGCCGTCGGACTTGATCAGGACGCGGTCCTTGTCATCGCCCAGGTCGGTGGAGCGGAACCACAGGGCGCCGTCCTTGGTGTAGAGGTAGCCCATCTTGTCGAGCTTCTCAAAAGCGCGGTCGACGGCGGAGGTGCCGGCGGTCTCGCCCTCGGTGTCCTTCACATACAGCGAGCGCTCGGAGAACCAACGATCGAAGTCGCAGTTAACGGCATGGCAAAGGTCGCGCATGTTGTCGACCATCTTTACATAGCCGCGCTCGCGGAAGCTCTCCATGCGCTCCTGCGGATCGGCGTTGACCCACTTATCGCCGTCGGTGCGCCAGAACTCGGCGGCCTCGTCGATGATGTAGTCGCCGCCGTAGGAGTCCTTGCCCAGAGTCTCGGCAAAGTTGTCCTGGTACGGATGGGTCTCGGGATGCTCGTCGTTCTCGTCGGCAACAAAGGCGTCGCGGTCGGCGATCAGCAGCTTGTGAGCCTCATCGATATCCACGCCCTGCTTGGCGATGATGTCGGCAAGCTGCATATAGCGCGTGCTGATGGAGTTGCCGAAGGTGTTCATCTGAGAGCCGTGGTCGTTGATGTAGAACTCACGCTGGATGTCGTAACCGGCGTGGTCCATGACGCGGCAGAGCGAATCGCCCAGCGCGGCCCAGCGGCCGTGGCCGATGTGCATGGGGCCGACGGGGTTGGCGGAGACGAACTCGACCTGGGTCTTCAGGCCACCACCGACGTTGGACTTAGCGAAGTCCATACCCTTTTCGCGAGCCTCGCCAAAGATGGCATTCTTGACGGCAACGGAGAGGTAGAAGTTGATGAAGCCAGGGCCTGCGATCTCGACCTTCTCGATCGCGGGGTCCTCGGGCATATGGGCAACGACAGCCTCGGCGATCTTGCGCGGGGCACAGTGAGCCAGCTTGGCGGACTTCAGGGCCATGGTGGAGGTCCACTCGCCATGAGAAGTGTCAGCCGGTCGCTCGATGGCGCAATCGTCAAGTTCAAATGCGGAAAGGTCGCCGGCCTCCTGGGCCGCAGCAAGCGCAGCGCGTACCAGCTCTTCAATCTTCTCGGGCATAGGTCCTCCTTGTGTTAAAGCCCCCGAGCTCTTGGTCACTCGTAGGGCAAAAGCCAGAGTTTGTAGCACTCTATCACAAGCGACGGGCACTGTCGCAGGGTAAAGCCAATCGATATTGCATATGCACAAAATTGACTACAGCTTGTATGGAGTCTCTCAAAGATGCCAGTCTGCCTGCAGATTATGCAGGCGTTGAAAATGCATAAAGGTGTGAATGAGCTGCGCCTGTTATCGAATACTCTTACCTATCAGAGTTGTGTGCTTTTCCTGCATAAAGTAAGGGTTTGCGCACGTCAGCGTGTTATTCTAGACATACGTAAATTCGTATAAGTTGGAGGTAGCATGTTCTCAATCGGTCAACACGTCATTCATCCGGGCCAGGGAGTCTGCACCGTCGTCGGTTTTAGGGACGACACACCGCAGCCCATGCTGCTGCTCGAGACCAAGCAGGGACATGCGCAGACGATCCTCATGTACCCCGTGGCGCAGGCCGACCGTTTGCACGCCGCCATCTCGCAGCAAGATGCCGAGCACCTGCTGAGCCACTATGACGAGCTGGAGTGCGACACTTTTACCGAGCGCAACAGTTCACTTGAGGAGACGCACTTTAAGCAGCAGCTCAAGCTGGGCGCGCCCGAGACGGTCCGCGTGGCAAAGACCATGATGCACCGCATTCGCCAGGCCGAGGAAGCTGATAAAAAACCCAGCTCCTACTACATGCGCGTACTCAAGGAAGCCAAACGCCGCTCCATCGAGGAGTTCGCTGTGGCCTTGGGCGTCACCGAGGAGGACGCTGAAGCCCGCCTAGCCCAAGCCGCCCTCAACTAACCCAACCGCGCCAAAACCACCACAAAGGGGACAGGCACCTTTGTGGTGGTTTTCTTGTTCTAGTAGTATTCATTCTTATCGATACCCACGAGCACAAGGAGTCTCCTATGGCAGAGCCGCTTACCGCCGGAATCACCCGCGACCGCGCGTTCGAACTGCTCAACGAGCACAACAAGGACCCGTTCCACATCACCCATGGCGAGACGGTCGAGGGCACTATGCGCTACTTTGCGCGCGAGTTCGACCCCGAGAACGAGGAGTTTTGGGGCATCGTCGGTCTGCTGCACGACCTGGATTGGGAGGAGCATGAGGACGACCCCATGAACCATACCATCTATGCTGCCGAGATTCTTGAGGGCGAAGGTGCGTCTCCCGAGCTCATTCGCGCCATCCAGACGCACACGTCCGACTTCAACACCTCGCTGCCCAAGCCCGAGCTGCAGATGGAAAAGATCCTGTTTGCCTGCGATGAGCTCACCGGCCTGATCGGCGCCGCCGTCATCATGCGCCCGAGCAAGAGCGTTATGGACTTTACGACCAAGTCGCTCAAGAAGAAGTTCAAGGACAAGCGCTTTGCCGCCGGCTGCTCGCGCGACGTGATTTCGCAGGGCGCCGAGATGCTCGGCTGGGAACTCCCCGAGCTCTTTGACCGCACCATCGCGGCCATGCAGTCCTTCGCCCCCGACCGCGACACCTTCCAGGCCTAACCGCCCACGCCACCTTAAACCGCCACAAAGGGGACAGGCACCTTTGTGGCGGTTTTTCTTGCGCGGTCGTTAGGGGCGGACCTGGCCGGTGCCGCGGAGCTTG
>CALHDP010000046.1 GCA_938023085.1 uncultured Collinsella sp. | reverse complement strand
CGATAAACGTGCACAGGCCATAGCCCAGGTCGACCAGCTGCAGCAGGTTGAGGTCTGCCTCGATGAGCGAGTCCCAGCCGCAGATGCCGCAATCGGCACCACCGCAGCCCACAAAGGCAGGCGCATCGCTGGGACGCACGATGACAAACTCGATATCGCCGACCGCGCCCTCGCCGGCACGCGTGTCGCGACCGCGTACGATCAGGTGACGACCGGGATCGCGCAGCTCAGAGACGTCTAAGCCCGCTGCCTCGAGCACGTCGAGCGTGTCGGCCTTAAGCGAGCCCTTGGGCACGGCAATGCGCAGCGGATCCTCGGCGCCACGGCCCACAGCGTGATCGCCGTCGGAAGCGGCGTCCTCGGCCGAGGTGCGCGCGGCCTCCAGACGCTCGAGCGAAAAGGCGAAGCCCGCCGCCGGCACCTCGATACCGTCGCCAAATGCGCCGGTAAAGATGGAGTCATAGCGTCCGCCCGAACCGACCGGATCGGGCAGTCCGCCGGCATAGGCCTTAAAGACCAGGCCCGTGTAGTAATCGAAAGAGTTCATGATAGAGAAGTCGAACGACAGCACCTGGGCGTCCTCGGATGCCAGGCCCTCAACCAGGGCACGCAGCTCGCACGTCAGCGGCGCGACGATACCGGCGGCCTCCAGCAGCGCGTCCACGCAGTCGAGCACCTCGGCACCGCCGTGCAGACGCGGCAGCTCGCTAATGGCGGCCTTGACGGCATCGGACTCGGTGCTTGCCGCCACGCGGGCATCGAGGCCCACAAAGTCGTTGGCGTGCACGCAGCGCAGGGCCTCAGCGGCCAGCTCGCGATCCTCGCACGCCGCGAGCAGTTCCTTAAACGGACGCACGCTACCTGCGATAATGCGCGCATCGGGCAGTGCCAGCTTACGCACGGCCTCGGCCACGAGCGAGACAATCTCGACATCGCCCGCGGTATCGCCCGCGCCGATAAGCTCAAAGCCCAGCTGCGTAAACTGACGCGAGCCGCCGGCATTGCGCTGACACTCGCGGACCACCGGCGCCTCATAGCGCAGGCGCAGCGGCAGATCGGCCGCGCGCATGCGAGTCGAAACCAGGCGAACGATCGGCAGCGTGTTGTCGGGACGGACCACCAGCAGGCGACCGTCGTCATCAAAGAGCTTAAACGGGGTGTCCGCAATGCGGCCGCCCTCCTCGAGCGAACTCTTGTCCTCGAGCAGCGGCGTCTCGACCGGAAGGTAATGATGCTCCCTGAAGCAGCCCTTCACCGTACATGCGATCTCCTCGCGCGCCTGAGCCTCCTCGGGCAATATGTCCCGGAATCCCCACGGTGTGGCCGTCATCTGGTGAGCCTCCTCATGCTGTGCTTCGTATAGAACAGAAGACCGGCATAGCTCCGCCGGTCTTCTGGGTACTTTAGCATACTAGAGTGCTTGCGGGGAAAATCCTTGTCCGCAGCTCACACCGTATTCATTTGGAAACATAGGGGCAGACGCTCAGCTAAATCTGACGATTATCTAGGCCAACCAGAAACCATATCCCGTTTTTCGTCTAAAAACTGGGATGCAGTTTCCGCTGAGGACTATCCGAACTGCTTCTGCAGCGGCTGTTTTGGCTCCGGGACCGCGTCAATCGCATATCTTTATGGCGCCTTTATCCTACACATGTTGTATAACTACCAAATGTGGAATATAACAAAGAGCAAAACATAGGCTGAGCGTTATGGAGGATTGAGGTTGAAAGAGAAGCTATTTCGATGGGTCGTGAAGCACCGCAAACCCATCATCGCGTTCTATGCGGTGGCAGCACTGGTATGCCTGTTCCTGCGCCAGTTTGTAGGCGTTAACTACGACATTACGAGCTATCTGCCCGACGAAGCGGCGTCGACCGTCGCTCTGAATACCATGGGTGATGAGTTTGAGGGTGACATTCCCAACTGTCGCGTTATGGTGCCCAATGTCTCGATCGCTCAGGCGCTCAAATACAAGGACAAAATCAAAAAGGTCGACGGCGTCGAGGAGGTCCTATGGCTTGACGACGCGGCAGATATCGATCAGCCGCTTGCCACGCAAGACAAAGACACCGTTGAGACCTATTACAAAAAGAACAACGCCCTGTTTACGGTGACGGTTAATTCCGAAAAGGAGATCGAGGCAACCGACGCTATTCGAGATATCGTGGGCGACGAGGGCGCCATTACGGGCTCGGCCATGTCTAACGCGCTCGCCACCACATCGACCGAGCAGCAGATCAGCATTATCACGGTCGCTGTCATAGCGATTATCTTCGTGATTCTGGTCATCACGACTACCAGCTGGGCCGAACCCATCCTGGTGCTGCTGGGCCTGGGCGTCTCGGTGTTTATCAACTGGGGCACCAACCTCATCTTTGGCGAGATTAGCTTTGTCACCAACTCTGCGGGCTCCATTTTGCAGGTTGCCATCGCGCTGGACTTCTCGGTCTTTTTGCTGCACCGCTTTAACGAGGAGCGTGGCCGCCACGGCAGCGTTGCCGAAGACATGGTGCAGTCGTGCTGCCTGTCCTCGGTCGCCGTGTTTTCGAGCGGTTGCACGGTCTGCATCGGCTTTATCGCGCTTGCCGCCATGCAGTTTAAGATCGGCCCCGACCTTGGTCTTGCCCTTGCAAAGGGTATCGCCATCAGCCTGGTATCGGTCTTTACCTTTGTTCCTTCGATGTTCGTTCAGTTCGATGGCTTTGTGCAAAAATCGCAGCACAGGCCCTTTGTCCCGCCGCTGGGTAAGTTCGCCCGTCTGGTGCTCAAGGTCTGTATCCCCGCTGCCGTCGTGATCCTCGCCGTGGTTTACCCTGCGCGCGTGGCATCGACCTCCAGCGATATCACGTACTACTACGGCACTTCGCACATTTTTGGTTCGGATACGCGGCTTGGTCAGGATATGGACAAGGTCAAGGAGGTCTTTGGCAACTCCGATACCTACGTTGTGCTCGTTCCCCGTGGAGAGGTGAGCGAGGAGCAGGCACTCTCCAATGAGCTCAAGGCGCTCCCCGAGATCAAGTCCATCCAGAGCTATGTTGACGTTGCGAGTCCCTATATCCCCACGGGCATGGCCGAAAAGGACACGCTCGATCTGGTGGAGGGAGAGCACTACAGCCGTTTGGTGCTCACGGTTACCGCGCCCTACGAGGGTCCGAGTACATTTAAGCTGGTCAAGAAGATTCGTTGTATCGCGGACAAACATTATCCGGGTAAGGCAATGCTCGCCGGCGAGGGCGTGAGCACCACCGACCTTAAGGACACCATCACCGTCGATAAGGGCAAGGTCGACCTCATCGCCGTCGTGGCCGTGTTCGCGGTCTTGCTGCTGGCCACCAAGTCGCTGAGCCTGCCGATCATCTTGGTGCTCGTGATTGAGACCTCGATCTGGATCAACTTTGCTGCACCGCTCTACACCGGTATGCACGAGTTCTTCCTCGCCTACTTAATTGTGAGCTCCATCCAGCTGGGCGTTGCCGTCGACTACGGCATCCTGATTGCTGACCGCTATCGTGAGGACCGCGTGACCATGCATAAGCGCGAAGCGCTACTCGAGACCATGGAAGCTTGCGCGATTCCTGTTTTGACCTCTGGATCGGTTCTGCTGATCAGTGGCTTCCTGATCCATGCGATCTCGAGCCACGGCGTGCTCAAGCAGATCGGCTGGTTCCTGGGCGTCGGCGTGAGCATCTCCCTAGTCGCCGTACTCTTTGCGCTGCCGGGTTTCCTGTATGTGCTCGATGGCCTCATCGGCAAGACCACGCTCAAAGCTCATTTTTTGCCCAAGGATGCCCAGGATCCGGTTTCGGATACCACCGAGGCATCGGCTGCGGACGGCTCCGCTCAGTAACGTTTTACAAAGCAGTTGGAAGGAATACCGCAATGCATACCCATACCACTGATACCGCTTCGAAAGAGCTCAAAGCCCAACGCGATCTTGTACGTCGTCCCCATAAGCGCATCGCTGCGCTCGCTCTTGCCGCCGGTCTGATAGACGCCGTACACCGCCTGCTCCACCATCTGGTTGAG
>CALHDP010000045.1 GCA_938023085.1 uncultured Collinsella sp. | reverse complement strand
GTACGCTCGCCGATGGCAAGGTTGTAGGCATCACGAACGTGCGTGAGGATGGCCTGATCGAACTCGTCGCCTGCAATACGGATGGACTGCGAGACGACGATGCCGCCCATAGCGATAACGGCAACCTCGGTGGTACCGCCACCGATGTCGATGACCATGGAGCCGGTGGGCTCCTCGACGGGCAGGTCGGCGCCGATAGCGGCAGCCATGGGCTCCTCGATCAGATAGGCCTGGCGAGCGCCAGCCTGGATCGTGGCCTCAAAGACGGCACGCTTCTCGACCGACGTGACGCCGGAGGGAACGCAGACGACAACGCGCGGACGCGGGGTCCACGGATAGCGCTTCTCGGACGCCTTGTCGATAAAGTAGCGAAGCATGGCCTCGGTAACATCGAAGTCGGCGATGACGCCGTCCTTCAGGGGACGAACGGCCACGATGTTGCCGGGCGTACGGCCGAGCATGCGCTTTGCCTCGATACCGACCGCTAGGATGCGCTCGTCGTTCTTGTCGATGGCGACTACAGAGGGCTCGCGAATGACGATGCCCTTGCCGCGCACGGAGACAAGCGTATTGGCGGTGCCGAGGTCGATGGCAAGATCGCCCGCATAGCTACCGAAGAACATATCCATCAAAGAAAACAACGCAACTCCTGATGTGTTGGATGATTGCTGGAAAACTACTAGCTCATCATACTAGCGCAAGCCCGGCACCTCACTTGCGGTGAAGCGCCGGGCAAAGCTAAATCCCATAAGGTCACTACTGGTTGTCAGCAGCCGAGAAATCCATATCGAGCGAGGAAACGGCCCAGCCGATATGGTTGTCGGAGCGCACGAATTTGACGGTGTACTCCTGCTCGCCGCCCTTGGACAGCGATGCCTTCACCTTGGCGGTCGTCTCGGTCATGGACTGATCCATGCCCTCGACGGACACGGTGGCACCCTGCGGAATCGAGGAGATGATCATCGACTTAGCGTCCTCGGACAGGCTCGAGGCCAGGCAAGACTCGGCCTTTGCCGTATCACCGTCGCCGGCAGCCTGGAACAGATCGGTAACGACAGACTCCTGAGACGGGAAACCAAAGCCGCGCGTGTAGGCAAAGCCCAGACCGCCCACGGCGATCAAAATGAGCAGAAGCAGCACGATGAAGACTTTGAGACCCGTGTGGCGGTGGCGACGACGGACCTTGGCCTGCTTACGATCCTGACGGTCCTGCTGGACCATCTCGGACTCGGACAGCGTAAAGAAGCCGGTGTCCGAGGGATCGGGCATAAACTGACCGGTCGCGCCCGTAGGATCGAGCGGATCGACGGCAGGAGCGTCCATCGCGGGCGCCGGAGCCGTGGCCATAGCCGTCTGGGCAGACAGCGCGGCAAGCGAATCGTGCACGCGGGCAAGCTCATCGGCCTGCTCGGAGGTGAGCTGGTAGATGCCATCGGCAGTAGCGGCGTTAAAGGCGTCGAGTGCGTCGGAGGGACGGCCGGCGGCAGAAAGCGCCTGACCCATGCCGGCGTTGAGCGCACGCGTGTCGTCGCGGGGGCCGGCAAAGTCGATAGCCGTGCGGTAGGTCTCCACGGCATCCGCCGGACGGCCGAGCTTGATGAAGCAACGACCGAGCTCGCCGAGCGCGGCGGCAGGAGCCGGATTGGCGCCGTCGATAGCGGCCTGACGGAAGGCAGTGCCGGCGTTGGCGTAGTCGCCCGCCTGGAACAGCGCGTTACCCAGGCCCAGATAGGCCTTGAACGGCGTGGCATAAGAAGCGTCCTGCGTAGCAGCAGAGAACGCCTGAGCGGCCGTCGTGTAGTCGCCCACGGCGGCGAGCGCCTTGCCGCGGTTGGTGAGCAGCGCGCCGCGCTTGCCATAGGTGCCGTCGTTGAGGGCGGCGGCGTAGGCCTCGGCGGCCTCGGCATACATGCCCAGGTGCATCAAGGCGTTACCACGAAGGTGATCGGCCTCGCCCATAATCTCATCGGGAGTCTTTGCCGCCCCAAGCATCTGGGCTGCAGCGGAAAAATCACCCGCGCGGTAAGCGGCGCGGCCCTGTTGGATCAGCTGGCTATTCAAGGAAATCCCCTTTACTCGTGAACGATCTCGACATGGACGATCTCGTCGCCGGCACGCAGCTGCGAAATCACATCGAGACCCTCGACCGTGGTACCAAAGACGGTGTAACCGGAATCGAGGTTATGCTGGGCGCCCAGGCAGAAGTAGAACTGCGAACCCGCGGAATCGGGGTCCATGGAGCGTGCCATGGCAAGGGCGCCATCGACATGGCTGTTGCGCGGATTGGTGGCAAACTCGCCCTTGATGCAGTAGCCGGGGCCACCGGTACCGGGCATGCCGTCGGGGCCCTCAAGACCGGCAGCGACGTCGGCGCCGGACATATCGCGGGTATTGGGGTCGCCGCCCTGAATGACGAAGCCGGGAACATAGCGATGGAACTTAAGGCCATCATAGAAACCCATCGTGGAAAGCTCGCAGAAGTTCGCGACATGAATGGGAGCGCCCTCGCCGTCAAACTTGACCTTGATGGTACCCTTCGACGTCTCGATTACGGCGCACTCGTCGCCGGCAAGCTGATACTCGGGCGTGTAGAGCTCTTTCTTAAAACCAAACATGTGGTTCCTTCCTCGTGCGTTTAAAGCATATTTGTACGAATTGTAGCAATAAGCACAGGCTTACATCAATTGCGCACGTAGGTTATGCCGACTATGGCGAACTAATTTTAGGAACGCTGCTGCGGCTTCCAGGAACCCACATTGGCGTCGTACTGGTTCAGCGCGCTGTTGCCGCCCTGCGCGATGGGAGCCAGGATCTCGCTTTGGTGGGAACTCATCGACTCGCCATCGGGAATGGCCAGCGAGATGTCCCAACTCTGGCAGATCACGTCGACACGCTCGTACATCCACTCGGCAAGCTGATTTAAGTGGGCGATGTCATCCGCATAGACCGTATCGTCCTGGTACTTAAGGTTGTTGAGCTCATCTTGCGTCTTTTTGATCTGGTCGCGCAGGGCGTAGGCACTCTGCGACAGCTCCTGACGGGTGGACAGCGGCGTTCGGAGATAGCCGTTGTTAAAGGAATCGATGACCTCGCCGATCTGGTCCTCGTCACCGTAGGACACGATGGTCTGATACAGACCGTCGAGCCTGGTATAGAGCTGATCATCGGTCAGCACGGTTTCTTCCTGGACCACCTCGGCAGAATCGTCCTGCTTGGTATCGTCCTCAGTCGCCTCGCCCTTTTGGCGCGTAGGGAAGGTCGTCTGCGCAGCCTGGCCAAACTGGTCATAGAAGCCGGGCATAACACCCATGGGATCGGTCGTCACGAACCAATAGGCACCGCCGCAAAGGACGGCAAGGACCGCGATGACGATGAGCGGCTTGGGGATATGACGCTTGTGCTTGTGATAGGCGTCCTCGTCGGGGTGCACCTTGCGCTTGGGTTTTTGAGCATCGTCATGCAGGGAAACTGGCGTGGGAATATCGACCTTGGGGATACCGAAATCCTTATCGAAAGCCGGCAGCACGCAGGTCTCATTGGGGTCGGCAGCGTCTGAAAGCACCGCAGCGGCAGAGGCCGGCGCATGCGGCACCTCGGTATCGATCTGCTCTTGCGTTAGGCGCGGAAAGCCCGCCGTGCGGCCCGCTGCCAGGTCGGATGCGGCCGCGTCCTCGGAGAGGATACCCGGAGCGGGGCGTCCGCATTTGGGGCACGTACGATCATGCGGAGAAAGACGGGCACCGCAGCCCTCGCAGAACACGAACTCGGTGTGCTCGGGACCATCGCCCGGACCCACATAGGCGTTGCAGTAGGGGCAGAACGAGGCGCCGTCCTCGATAGTCTTAAGGCAATGCGGGCAGATCACGGCATCCTCTTTTCGAAGCAATTCAAACAATCGAGGTTAGAGCATAACATCGCCACGGCCCCACAGGAGCAAGGCACCAATTCAACATCGCGAGGGCGCGTAGTTACTTCTTCTTTTTGCTTGGCATTGAGACTTTGATGCCTTGGGCGGACTTGGTCACGCGAGAGCGCTTGGCTCCGGTACTCTTCTTTTTTTTGGGCTGGGCCTGGGCCACGCCCTCGAGTGCACGGGCCTCGGCCTCGCGAGCGGTGCGATCTTCGCGGCGCTGCGCCATGTCGGCGGCGACGCGCTTGGCAAAACGCTCGGCCGTCGAACCCGTCGAGCTCACCTTGCCGCCACCGCGACCTAGGTGGACGCGCACACCGCGGCCAAAACCAGTTGCGGCATGACGACGACGCGGCTTGAGCGAATCCATCATCGTGGCGAGCTTAAAGAACACCGAGCAGGTAAAGACCACGATGACAGCCAAGATAAACATCTGGCCCATCGACAGGTTGGCAATGGACAGCAGCTCCGGGAATCCGATAACGCCCACCAGGATGCCGGCGACCACAAACACAAAGAGCACAACACGTAAGGGCGTGAGGGGCTGCGAGATGCGCCAGATCAGGCTGACGCTCGCCGCGCACGACGTAAGCAGACACATCGTAGACAGCGTGAGCTGGCTAAAGCCAAACACGCGCGCCACAAAGATATCGAGCGCCGCAGCCAAAATGACCGCAATCGACGCCGGCAATGCACGCTTGAGTACGTTGGTCAAAAACGCACCCTTCACGCGAGCATTGTTGGGCTCCAGGCCCAACACAAAGCCCGGCGCGCCGATGCAGAAGAAGTTAATGAGCGTCATCTGGATGGGCTCGAAGGGGTACGGCGGCAGCGCGATGCACAGCGCGGCCAGGCCCATCGAGAACAGCGTCTTGGTAAGGAACAGCGAGGCCGAACGCTGCAGGTTGTTGATGGAGCGACGGCCCTCGGCCACCACGGCGGGCATCGAGGCAAAGTCGTTGTCGACGAGTACGATCTCGGCCACGTTGCGCGCGGCATCGGAACCGGCAGCCATGGCCACGGAGCAGTCGGCCTCCTTGAGCGCGAGCACGTCGTTGACGCCGTCGCCCGTCATGG
>CALHDP010000044.1 GCA_938023085.1 uncultured Collinsella sp. | reverse complement strand
GCGCGAACGGCGCGCCTGTTTAGCGAAACTGGTGAAAAATAGATTGACGCTAACAGGTTTCGAGAGGTTCGACTTCGGGAGGGCCGAATGATGGCGGGCGCGGGGGCGAGCCCCTACGAGCTCGCGAGCGACGCCGCGTCGAGGCTCGGGATCGCCGTCGGGGCGGAGGAGCTCGCGACCCTCGCCTCGGACCTCGACCTCGGCGACGGGGAGATGGCCGCCGTGGCCGCCACCTTCTCCTACCTTGCGGAGAAGAGGAGGCTCGCCTCCATCGAGACGCTGCTGAGGCTGAGCAGGCTGCCCAGGCGCGAGCCCAAGACCTTCGAGGGCTTCGACTTCTCCAGGATCCAGGGCCGGGACGCGGCCGCGCTGGGCAAGCTCCCGTCGCTGGCCGACCTCTACGCGCACCGCAACGTCGCCTTCGTCGGGCCCGGCGGCATAGGGAAGACGCACCTCGCGCAGGCCTACGGGCGCGAGTGCTGCATGCGGGGGCTCAAGACCTACTACATCAAGGCGACCGAGCTCAGGGACAGGTTCCAGAAGGCCGTCCAGCGGGGAAACACCTCGCGGGTCGTCTCCTCGCTCGTCAAGCCGTCGTGCCTCATCGTGGACGAGGTGGGGAGATGCGTCTACGACAGGCCGTGCACCGACCTGTTCTTCGATGTCGTCGACAGGCGCTACGAGAAGGAGGGGCCGAACGCGATGGTCCTCACGAGCAACATCGCCCCGAGCGGGTGGGATGAGTTCTTCACGGGCGACGACACGCTCCTCTGCGCCCTCGACAGGCTGTTCGACAAGGCGTCGGTGTTCGTGATGCGGGGCCCGAGCTACCGCGGCAGGGGGCTCGACACCTACTCGGTGGAGGCCGTCCCCCAGGCGGTGAAGGTGAGGGGGATCCAGCCCGAGGGGATGTAGGGAAGCGATAGGAAAGTCATAGATGCGGGCGTGTTGGCTAAAATGGGTCGGCCGGGATTGGTCAATCTCGGCCGACTATATTTGGCTAAATTATTCCGACGCTAACAACGCCTGCGCTCCCAGCAACGGCACCCATCCATTCAGATTTTCAGCCCCAGCTCGTAGCCAAGCTGCCGTCCACCCCGGATTCCCTGATTGCTACGTGGCGGCAGGGACCCTACAGGGTAAAGCTCTGAAAATATTCCGCAGGACGCATGAAACCCCCGCCGCACGAAGTGCGTAGCGGGGGTTTCATGCATGTCCGAGGACGTTTTCAGAGCTTTACCCTGTAGGGTCCCGAGGGGATATGTCTGCTACTCAGCCATCTGAGCCTGGACGGCGGTGATGGCCACGACACCCACGATGTCGTCGGCAGAGCAGCCGCGCGAAAGGTCGTTGACCGGCTTGGCGATGCCCTGCAGGATGGGGCCGTAAGCGTCGGCGCCGGCGAAGCGCTGGACCAGCTTGTAGCCGATGTTGCCGGCCTCGAGATCGGGGAACACAAGCACGTTGGCCTTGCCGGCAACGGAGGAGCCGGGGGCCTTGAGCTGGGCGACGGTGGGAACGATAGCGGCGTCGAGCTGCAGGTCGCCATCGATGGCGAGCTCGGGAGCCTTCTCCTTGCAGAACTTAACGGCCTCCTGGACCTTCTTGGCGACCTCGCCGCCGGCGGAGCCCATGGTGGAGTAGGAGAGCATGGCCACGTGCGGCTCGACGCTGCCCATAAAGGTGGACCAGGAGTGAGCGGAGGCGATGGCGATCTCGGAGAGCTCGTCGGAGGACGGGTTGATGTTGAGGCCGCAGTCGGCGAAGATCAGCGTGCCGTCGGTGCCGAACTGCGGGGTATCGGTGCACATCACGAAGAAGGCCGAGACCAGCTTGGTGCCCGGGGCGGTCTTGAGGATCTGCAGCGCGGGGCGCAGAGTGTCGGCGGTGGAGTGGCAGGCGCCGGAGACCAGGCCGTCGGCGTCGCCCATCTTGACCATCATGGTGCCAAAGTAGGTGGCGTCCATCACCTGGGCGCGAGCCTGCTCGATGGTAACGCCCTTCTTGGCGCGGAGCTCGGCAAACTTCTGCGCGTACTCCTCGTGCTTCTCGGCATTGCGCGGGTCGATGACGGTAGCGCCGGGAACGTCGATCTCGTCGGGGTTGCCCAGGATGACGATCTTTGCCAGGCCCTCCTCGATGATCTTGGTGGCGGCGACGATGGTGCGCGGGTCCTCGCCCTCGGGCAGGACGATGGTCTTAAGGTCGGCCTTGGCGGCAGACTTCATACGGTTTAGGAAATCGCTCATGTTACTCCTTACAAGCGTTTCGCTAAGCTCCAGGCGCCCGGCTGTACACGAATAAACCCGCTGCTAGCGGGTTTACCTTTCAATAATGTACGCCGCGGTGCTTGAGCTTTCCTTGTGTGGCAAGCTCATTATAGGACGCATTAGCGCTATAATCGCTCTGATAAATATGTCTCGACGTATGTTCGAGAAAAAGCCCAGTTAAAAAGCGTGTGGCTTTTGACAAGGAGTATCGATGCAGATTACCTCAGGCCTGCCTGAAGGCTTTAATGCCGGTGCGTACGACATGATCGTTGTCGGCGCCGGTTATGCCGGTGCCGTTTGCGCCCGCCGTCTTGCCGAAACTATCGGCTATCGTGTTGCCGTTTTGGAGCGCCGTAGCCACATTGCGGGTAATGCCTTCGACTGCACTGACGAGGCGGGAATCCTGGTCCACGAGTACGGTCCGCACATCTACCACACCTTTAACGAGCGCGTGCACAACTTCCTGTCGCGCTTTACCAAGTGGACGGACTACCAGCACAAGGTGCTCGCCAACATCAACGGCACCCTCATGCCCGTGCCCTTTAACCACGCGAGCCTTAAGCTCGCCTTTGGTGACGAGCGTGGCGAGGAGCTGTATCAGAAGCTCGTGGAGACCTTTGGCAAGGACGTCAAGGTACCCATTATGGAGCTGCGCAAGAAGAACGACCCCGACTTGGCTGAGGTCGCCGACTACGTCTACGAGAACGTCTTTTTGCACTACACCATGAAGCAGTGGGGCCAGACGCCTGATCAAATCGATCCCTCGATCACCGGCCGCGTTCCCGTCTTTGTGGGCGACGATGATCGCTACTTCCCGCAGGCCCCCTTCCAGGGTATGCCGCAGGACGGCTACACCGCGCTGTTCGAGCATATGCTCGACCACGATCTGATTGACGTGTTCTGTGACGTGGATGCTCGCGATCTCTTCGAGATCGACGAGACCACCGTCAAGATCGACGGCAAGGTCTATGGCGGCGAGATCGTCTACACCGGTCCGCTCGACGAGCTGTTCAACCTCGACCTGGGCGCCCTGCCGTACCGCACGCTTGACATGAAATTCGAGACGCTCGAAATGGACCAGTTCCAGCCCGTGGGCACCGTCAACTACACTACGAGCGAGGACTACACGCGCATTACCGAGTTCAAGAACATGACCGGTCAGGTCCTGCCCGGCAAGACCACCATCATGAAGGAGTACTCCAAGGCTTATACGCCCGGCTCGGGCGAGACGCCATACTACGCCATTCTTGAGCCCGAGAACCGTGAGCTCTATGAACGCTATCTTGAGCGCGTTCAGAACCTGACGAACTTCCACCCGGTGGGTCGTCTGGCCGAGTATCGCTACTACGACATGGACGCCGTAACCAATTCTGCCCTCGATCTTTCGGATGAGATTATCGCCTGCCATGCATAAAGTCATAACATTCGGTATTCCCTCGTATAACGCCGCCAAGGACATGGACCATTGCATCACCTCCATTCTGGAGGGGAGCAATTACGCTACCGATATCGAGATTATCGTGGTGGACGACGGCTCCAAGGACGAGACGGCCGCCAAGGCCGACGAGTGGGAGGCCCGCTATCCCGGCATTATCCGCGCGGTGCACCAGGAAAACGGCGGCCACGGTATCGCCGTCCTCTCGGGCCTGCGTGAGGCGCACGGTACGTACTACAAGGTCGTTGACTCGGATGACTGGCTCGATGGCGCGGCGCTTTCGACCATGCTGTCGATTCTACGTGGCTTTGAGGAGCGCGACCAGCGCGTCGACCTGTTTATCTCGAATTATGTGTACGAGAAGGTCTACGAGGGCACACATACCGCTATTGGCTACAAGTTTGCCCTGCCGCGCAAAAAGATCTTTACCTGGGATCAGATCGGTCATTTCCGTCTGGACCAGAATCTGCTCATGCACAGCCTGTGCTATCGCACGGATGTGCTGCGCGAGTCTAACCTGCCCATGCCGCCGCACACCTTCTACGTGGACAACATCTACGCTTACGTGCCGCTGCCGCGTTGCAAGACCATGTATTACGCCGATATCGACCTCTACCGGTACTTTATTGGCCGTGAGGGCCAGAGCGTTAACGAGGCCACGATGGTCAAGCGTCTGGACCAACAGTTCCGCGTTACGCGCATCATGATGGAGTCCTACCATTTGTACCAGGACGTTGAGGCTTCGCGCCTGCGCTCGTACATGATGGGCTACTTCACCATGATGATGGCGATCTGCT
>CALHDP010000043.1 GCA_938023085.1 uncultured Collinsella sp. | reverse complement strand
GACCTCCACCACAGGGACCCGTACCCGTTCTGGCTGGATTAATGGATGGAAACGGATGTTCTATCGGGACACACATTTTGTCCTATAAGCCGAAGTCGCAATGCCATTCATACGATTTCAGCCCTTTAAGCCGCTATCTATTGGTAGGGACTCTTGCTGGTAAGGAGCGCTTACTAGATACAAACCTTGGCAATATATTGGTTTAGGCGGCGCTGGTTTCTTTGTATTCGAAGACTGGCTCTAGGAGATCTTCGATGTTGCAGTGGAGGGCTTTTGCTATGGCTCTTACGCTTGTTACCGAAGCTTCATTGATGTTTCTCTGGCGCTGCTCGTACATTTGGATTGAGCGGAGTGACACACCCGATTCGTATGCCAGGTCTTGTTGGGTTTTCTTGAGCCTCTTTCTTGCTAGCGCCAGTTTGGTTTGGCGAGACGTTTTCTTCGCCATGTCGCAAACAAGACGCGCCACGCGCTCTTCCGAGGCTTCATGCCAGGGGTAATACATGCCGCAGAGCTCATCAAAGGGAACAACATGCAACAGGTCTTCGAACGACTCTCCTAGACGCCACTGCAGGTATGCCAATATCCAGCCTGCCCAGTATTCCGGCGTCTTCTCAAATCGATAGGCACGATCAGGCATCGACCCCGATTGATAGCCAGACCTTTCAGCAATGAGCGCAAACAACTCCACGCCCGATTTTCCCGATACTACCCATGCGTTGCCACGCTCAAACTCGCGGGCTACGCCGCTCAGGCAAAAGAGTTCAGCGACTTCTGATCCTTCTGCTCCATAATCGTTCACGGCATAGTCGAAGCAGTCGCCGAGGTTGTTCATTGCGTCCTCAAGATAATAGACGGGATATGTTCTACTCGGCCCACAATCCGTTAACACTTGGATCATCTAAATCAACCCTCCCTGCCATTAAATCCCTAATGTAGACGCCCTCAGCGTCGAATCCATTTACTGTGTCCAAGTACTTGCATCGCGCGTTCTGCTCTCGCTTAAAACGCTTGGGATAGTATTCGGAGCCGGTTGCCTGCTTCCAATCGCAAAATGTAATTGCCGAAAACGCACTCTCGCTCATGAGCGCATATTGGATACCCAAATCTCCTAAACGCATAATGCGCTGCAGCTGCCTGAGCGAAATCATGCCGCTGACAAACTGTCTTGCGAACGAAAAATATGAGTCGTCAGCACGATAGCCCCGGATGATGTCATATGAAGAAATGTCAATCAGATAGTTATCGAGTAAATAACGAAGCCCTTCGCGCGCCAACGGCGTCGAGACATTGAATTCCCTGTTGTCGGCCAAAATCGCAAGCCAGTTGAGAATTGAATAATCGCCGGACTCCAAATCCAAAACTGAAAGGCCATCCGCATTGAGTTCGTATCGATTCGCAATGCCATCGGCCTCGGTCCGGCATGCCCATTCCATCGCCATTTCCTCATGTGGCGTGCAATAAAACCCACGACCATAGTCATTGAATTGTCTGCATTTATCCAACGACGGATGCTCGACAACAACCTCCGACCCGTGCCAAAGCTCCATTGTGACCTCCAAATACAAATATCACCCCAGTGATAGTGTACCAACAACTATCACTGGGGTGATATAGATAGATGCAAACTATTGCCTGCCAAGAGCCCTTACTAGAGGCAGGCCTCGGCGATGCGCTTTTTGAGTTCGTCGATGCCGGTGCCGGTCTGGGAGCTCGTAATGATTACGTTCTCGGCCGGGACGTTGAGTTGCTTTTTGATGGCTGCTGCCTGGCGGGCCTGCTGGGTGCGGCTGAGCTTGTCGGCTTTGGTGAGGCAGACGATAAAGTTGAACTCATTGCCCTGCAGGTAGTCGATCATGTCATGATCGAGCTTGCTGGGATCGTGACGAATGTCAACCAGCGAAACGACCAGGTTAAAGCTGCGCTCGGAGTCAAAGAAGTCGCCGATGAGCTCGGCCCAGCGGTCGCGCTCGGCCTTGGAACGACGGGCGAAACCGTAACCCGGCAGGTCCACAAAGTGCACGTCGTCGGCCTCAAAGAAGTTGATGTTGCTCGTCTTGCCCGGTGTGCTCGAAACCTTGACGAGGTTCTTGCGGCCAAAAAGCTTGTTCATGATCGACGACTTGCCCACGTTGGAGCGGCCGACGAAGCTCACCTCGGGGCAGGTGGACTCGGGAATCTGCGAAACCTTGCCATAGCTGGCAACGAACTTGGCAAGCTGGTAGTTAATGGAATCGGCCATGGACACTCCTTGGTCGTAGGTTCTTACAAAAGAGCGCGTTAGTAGATAGCAGCGATACGGCGAACGATATCGAGCGTAATGCCACTCGCGGTACGGGCATACTCGAACAGGTCGAACTCGCGGTCGCAAATCGCATCGTACGCCTCGTCACAATTATCGCTGATAGCGCGCAGCACCAGGCAATCGACACCATTTTTAGTTGCGACATGGGCAATCGCCGCGCCCTCCATACCGACACAATCGGCATGCGTCGCCTCGATAGCGTCGTTGCGCATGACGGCGCCCGTCACAAAACGGTTACCCGTGGCAATCGTGCCGACCAGGAACTGCTTGGTGCCCTCGTTCGAAGCGGCTGCATTTGTCGAAGCATCGACAAACCCACGCTCAGTAAGCACATCGGCAGCAATATCGACCAGCGCAGGCGTCGAGCCAAACTCCTCGAGCCCCGGTGCAGACTCGGCGATAAGCGCGGTATCGGTATCCAGATAACGCAGGCGTTTGCCGATGACCACGTCGTCGATATGGAGCTTGGGGTTCAAACCGCCCGCGATACCCGAAAGCACAACTGCCTGCGGAGCATACTTGCTAATGAGGTGCTGTGTTGCGGCAGCGGCATTCACCGTGCCCATGCCCGCCGTTGTGGCGACAAGCGTCAGGCCGTCGAACTCACCGCTCACAACGGTCAGGCCTGCCTCCTGTGCCTCGCAAACGTCGCTCAGCTCTTCCTTAATCTGCATGATCTCTTTTTCGAGTGCACCGATAATCGCGATGGTAGCCATGCCATTCCCCAAACCTATACGAAATTCTCAACCAAGGTATGGTACCAGCATTTTGTTTGACCTCGCCAAACGAACACGCTAAGCCAGTGCAGCTCGCGTATCAAACAGAGCCTTTGCAATCGCGGCCGTAACCTCGCTCGAGCGGTCGCTCCACGGCATCGATGTCATGATACCCATGACATAGGTACAGCCGTCGGCTTCGATCAGTCCGCCATCGCATGTCGAATAGCAACCGTCCTCGCTGATCCAACCCGCCTTGTTACACATCTTAAAAGGTAGTCAATTTGGGACGGGCTTGTTAGCCGATGGCCGACCTGAGCTCCGCACGGCGCTTTTTCATGCCCGTCATGACGGCGTTGCGCAGCTCGGGCATGCGCGCGGTATCCATCTGGGGCACGCCCTCAAGCTTATAGGGAATCCCCAACTGCTCATATTTGACGACACCCATGGTGTGATACGGCAGCATCTCCAGACCGACCACGTTGTGCCATGGAGCGATCAGACGACCGAGTGCCTCGCACTCCTCCACCGTGTCGGTAATGCCCGGCACCACCACGTGGCGGATAACGACCTTAATCTTGCGACGTGCAAGCTCATCGCCAAACGCCAGGATGCGTGCGGGATCACAACCGGTCAGCTTTTTATGCTCGACCGGGTCGGCATGCTTAATATCGAGCAGTACCATGTCGGTCTCGTTGAGTACGGCATCGAACTTCTCGGGATGCGCGGGATCGAACGCATAGCCGCAGCTATCCAAGCAGGTATGCACGCGGCCATCGGGGTTGTTGTGCATTGCACGGAACAGGTCGGCCAAAAACTCAGGCTGTAGGAGCGGCTCGCCGCCGGACACCGTAATTCCGCCGCTGCGATAGAACTCGTGGTTGCTCTGGAACTCGTCCATCAGGTGCTCGACGGTCACCATGGTGCCGCCGTTAACAGACCAGGTATCGGGATTGTGACAATACGCGCAGCGCATGGGACAGCCCTGAACAAATACCACAAAGCGGATACCGGGTCCATCGACCGTTCCCATCGTCTCAATCGAATGCACGCGGCCCAGGGCAAACGCAGAGTCCTCGGGATGAGCGTCCACACCCTCAAGCGTCATCTCAGCCATTCCCGCTACCTTGCCTCTCATTGGTTTTAGCTACATAAATGCCAGAGTCATTCTAGCCCATATGCATGATGGCGAAACGGTTTAGCGGTCAATTGGGTTGTTCCACTTGGCCCCACGCAAGAGCGGCGAGAAGGTTGTCGCAACCCGCCCGCCGCCGAGGCAATAGGAATCGATAGACGCCAGACCTTACTCCTTAAGCGTGAGCACCGCACCGAAGGCGGTCGGGCCGCAATGGCTCGAGATGACGCCGCCAACCTGAGTCCAGGTAACGTCCTCAAAGCCCAGGTCGTGTGCATAGACTTCCATGTCATCGCGCAGCTCCTGGGAAAGGCCCACCGAATACGCCAGGCCAATGTGCGAGTAGTCAATCTCGCCCTTCGCAACCATGTGGTCAATAAAGGCGCGGGCGCACTTGAGCATAGAGCCGCGGAACTTCTTAGTCGCCACGAACTTGCCGCCCGTCACCTCAATGCAGGGCTTAATCTTGAGCAGATGGGCGCCTAGGAACGCGACGTTGGACAAGCGACCGCCCGCCTTAAGGAAGGCAAGGTCGGTAGGAACAAAACCCAGCAGCACACGGTCCATGACGGAGTTCGTAAATGCAAAGATCTCGTCGACGGTGGCATCGGGGTGAGCCTCGATGTATTTGGCGGTTTCGACAACAACGAGTGACTGGCCCACCGAAACAAAGCGCGTATCCATGGAGAAGACGTACTCGCGACCCTTGGCGGCAATCTTAGAAGACTGGTGTGAGCAGGTCGTGGCCTCGGAATACGCAAGGTGCAGAATGGTCGCGTCGGGCTGCTCGGCATGGATGCGATCGTACACGTGCGCAAAATCTGCCGGCGCGCAGCCACTGGTCTTGGGCATCACGCCAAACTCGTTGCAGCGCGAATAAATCTCGAGCGGATCGATCGAGCCGTCCTCAACCGTCTCATCGCCCATCGTGACGTGCATGGGCACGCGCACGATACCGTAGCGCTCACAAAGCTCCGGCGTCACATCCGACCCAGACTCGACCACGATTACGTACTTGCCCATTACCATCACTACCCATCTCGTCGTTGTCATGTTCACTGTTCGACACGCTGCTGCCGCACTGTTGTGCAACGGCATATAAGCGCCAGAAAGACGCCGCCCTTTGCACATGACAAAGGACAGCGTCTCCCTGGAAAACTCCGTGCTTATCAGAGATTCTACACGGTTTATTAAGGAGTGTTACTTATTCCGCAAACGGTAGCTATATGGGATAAACGGTAGCCGACATGCGCACTCGTTGCCTCCTGCAGCCTACTGAGCCAGTCGATAGAACTCCATCTCGGCCGAACCCTCGGCATGCAGCTCCATCGTGGATACCGCAGGCGAATACGTACGGCTTGTGAGCGCAGCCTCTCCACCGTTGGCAAAAATCTCAACCAGGGTCGTGTCCGATAGCACGCGCAAATCACGCAGCTCATCGACCTCAACCGACCTTACGTCACGTCCGTAGCCCTCATCGTCCATGTCGAGCGTAAGCATGCCATCCGCATAGCGCACGGTAACGCCCTCACGGATCCTAAGCTCGACGGCCTTCGCTTCCGAGCAGGAGACGACGGCATCAAATAGACGACCGGGCTCCGCGGCGCCCTCACCGACATGAACGTGCACGCCCGCACCGCGCAGCTTTTCGAGCTCACGGGCAGGCCACTGGCAGAGTTTGCCGTTGCGCATGCTCAGTTGGCGCGGCACCGTCAGCGCGCACTGCCATCCGCGCTCGACCGTTGGGTTTTTCACCGTTGCATCGGGGCAGCCCACCCAGCCGATCATCAAGCGCCGCCCGGCGGCGTCCTCAAAAGATTGCGGGGCATAGAAGTCGAAGCCCGCATCAACCATCGGCGGCATGCCCTGGTCGGCAATCTTAAAACTCCGGGCATCCCAATCGGCCTCGATGCGGAACCACACGCACTGGTGCGGATTGTGGTAACGCCAGCCCTCGGCGGGCACACCCTGTGGACAGCAGACGAGCACGAGCTCGCCATCCAGCTCAAACAGGTCGGGGCACTCCCACATAAAGCCAAACTTCTCGTCCAGCTCAATGCGCGTCGCATACGCCCAAGATTCCAGATCGCACGACGTGAACACGAGCACGCATCCACGGTCATCTTTCGTGCGCGCGCCCAGCACCATGTAGTACACGCCATTGTGCTCAAGAACCTTGGGATCGCGCACATGTGTGCCAATGTCGCTAGGATAATCGAGCGGGCCGATGGCCAGCTGCTTCTCGCCCAGCTCGTCGGGGTTATCGGTAACCATATGGATCTGGTTTTGCTCGCGGCCGGTGAGTACGTAATCGTAGTCATCGCGATCAAAGTGTTTGACGTTACCGGTATAAAAGTAGTGAATCCTGCCGTCTCGCATAAAGGCCGACCCAGAGTACGCGCCGCTCGAATCCAAATCGGAATCGGGGAACAACGCCGGCCCAAGATTCTCGTACGTCACAAAGTCCTTCGTTGTCACATGATTCCAAAGGACGGGACCACCATGCAGGGCATCAAACGGGTCGTATTGATGATAGATGTGGTAGGTATCGCCAACCTGGACCAGACCATTGGGATCATTGAGCCAGCCAAGCTCGGGCTCCACATGGAACAGAAGCCTGTCCGGATCAGCCGCAATACAAGCCGCCGCCTCGTCCTGTCCCGCACGCCAACGCTCGTAGTCCAAACGCGTCACCTTGCTCTTTTGATTGAACATGTCATTTGTCCTTCTTATTGAGGGAAAGGACGCCCGGCTCGCACGAACCGAACGCCCTTCCCTAACGGGCTAGCCCTTTGATTACATCGTGAACTTTGGCCTAGAAGCTGACATCGAAGCCAGCGCCCGCGCCCTCAGCGTCGGTCGTCGGAACACCCTTTGCCTTGTTGTAGGCAAAGATCAGGACGATCGGCACGATAAAGGCGATCAGGTTGCCGACCACATACCACACGAAGGTCTCGGGGGTGACGATCAGCAGGCCGAGCACGCCAGTCAGACCCTGGCCGATAGCGCGCACCTCCATGAGCTTCACGAAGGCACCACCGCAGCCGGCACCGATGCAGGCGCAGATAAACGGGATGATCGAGTAACGCATGTTCGCAGCAAAGATTGCAGGCTCGGAGATACCAACCAGCGTGGGGATGAAGGAGGACATGCAGATATTGCGCTCCTTGGAGTGCTTCTTGTGGATGAGGTACATGCCGATGGCGCCGCCACCCTGGGCGATGATGGAGACGGACCAGATGGCCTGGATGTAGTTGAAGCCAGTCGTAGCGATGAGGTTGGCCTCGATACCCTGGATGAACTGCTGCGTACCGGTAACAACGAGCGGCTGCAGGAACGCGGCGAACACGAAGGCGCCAAAGACACCCATCCTGTTGTACAGGAAATCGATCACGCCGGCGAGCACATCACCAATCAGGTTGCCGACCGGGCCGAACACGGTGAACAGGGCAATGTTGGCAAGAATCAGGGTAACGGTCGGGACAAAGACGAACGAGACGATCTCGGGAATGTACTTCTGGGCAATCTTTTCGACCTTAGCCATAAACCAGGCGGTCAGGATTGCAGGGAACACGCCGCCCTGGAAAGCAACCATGGGGATAGAGAGCGGGCCGAAGTTCCAATAGTCAGCACCCGACGGATCCATAACGAACGCGTTGCGGTTCATAAGGTTCGGGTGAACCATGACGATACCGACGAGGATACCCAGAATCGGGTTACCGCCAAAACGCTTAACCGCGCTGTACATCACAAGGACAGGCAGGTAGTCGAAGGTGGTAGCGATGATAGCGAAGAAGCTTGCAAGATTCTTGAGGAACTCGCTGTGATCGGCGAGGCTGCCTTCCATACCGAAGAGGCCGTTGGCAACAATCAGCGACTTAAGGCCGATGATGATGGCCGCACCGACGAAGGCGGGGATGATGGGGATGAAGATGTCGGAAAACACCTTGAGGACGGCAAAGACCTTGCCCTTCTTGTCCGCCTCGGCGCCCTTGACCTCGGAGGCGCTGATCTCCTTGACGCCGGTCAGGGCCATAAAGGCGTCGTAGACCTTGTTGACGGTACCGGTGCCGAAGATGACCATGAGCTGACCGCTGTTGTACAGCACGCCCTTGACGCCGTCGATGTTCTCGAGCTCGGCCTTGTTGTACTTGCTCGTATCCTTGAGCACCAGACGAAGACGCGTAACGCAGTGCGTAGCGCCCTCGATGTTCTCCAGACCGCCGACGTTATCGACGACTTGCTGAGATATCTCTTTGTAATCCATGACCCATTCCAATCCTGATTACTACACCACTAGATTAATGCCTTATGAAAGGCTTGCAATCGTTGCCGACGAGCAGCTGAGCGTGCCGTCGGTAACGGTAATTGCCACGCCCTGGCCCTGCTTATTGCAGAAGCGCGCATTGAGTGCGACATCGTCGACAAAGATCGTCGCGATGTCGTCGTCGACGACGAGGCGCACATGGTGGCTGCCCTCACCCTTAAAGAACAGCGGACGCTCCAGCCCCATGTTGTTGACCTGGAACCACGGGTACTGCGGCGCGGGCGTAAACTCGAGCTTGCCCTCGCGCAGGTTGGCGCGGAACTCATAGGCAAGGCCGGTCTCGGCGTCCTCGGCAAATTTCACCGAGAAGCCTGCCGCGTTGCCGCCAAGCTCGATATCGGCATCGAGCAGATAGGTCGAGCCGGCATCCGCAGCCAGGACATGCTCGGCCTTACCGCTCTCGCAGGAAAGCTCAAAAGCCTCAACAGCCTTGGCCTCGCCAAACGCGGAGAGCATGCTCTCGGGAAGCTTGGTGCCCAGCGTGCCGTCCTCACGCTGCACGATCTGGAGGGGCATAAAGGTACCGCCCCACAGATACGAGCTGGGGTCGCCGCCCTCATCGCGCGTGGGAACCCAACCAAAGAGCACACGGCGCTCGCCGTCAAATGCGGTGCGGGCGGCGTAGTAGGCGCGACCGTCAAAGGAATCATCGGCGGGAGTGATCCACGGGCCGTTGATGGAGCGAGACATGCGGTAACGCGTCTTGTTGCCATCGCTGTACTCCGAGAACACGAGATACCACCAGTCGCCCATCTTAAACAGGTCGGGCATCTCGAACATGGTGTACAGACCCGGGTTCCACCAATCGCCCTGGAACTCCCAGTTCTCGAGGTCCTTGGAGGTGAACTTGACCAGGCGACCGGTCATCAGACGCTTGTCCTCGCCCACGCGCGTGCCGAGGATGAGCATGTACTCCTCGTTCTCCTCGTCCCACAGGACAAAGGGATCACGCCAGTTGCGATCGTCATAGCCCTCCTGGGGCGGAAGCAGCGTCTCGGCGATGTTCTTCTCCCACTTGACGGCGTCATCGCTCGTGGCGTGGAGCAGGACCTGCTTCATCAGGCGTGCCTTAACCTTATCGCGGTTGCAACCCGTGTAGAGCGCATGGTACTTGTCGCCCACCTTAAACACGGTGCCGGCGTAGACGTACTGATCGACCTCTTCGTCGCCGCCACGCTCGAGGCTCTCGCCGAAGTCCTTATAGTCGACAAAGTCCTTGGTCGTAGCAAGCGCCCAACCAAACGGCTCACCAAAAGGACCAGGGTTACGCGTGTCGCGCTGATGATACAGATAGAACGTGCCATCCTCGCCGTACGGCATGATGTCGCCCACCCAAACTCCCTCAGGCTGGTAATACACCTTATGCATCCGAGACTTCCTTTCCCACGGCAGACCAACTCGGTACGACTGAAAGATATGTCAATCGTTTTCATGTGTCAAACGTTTTCACACCGATACGTCTTTTCGCAGGTCCATTCGTCGGCAAACGGTTGACATATGCCGGTGAACGGTCATCAGAGGTGTTTGAGGAATTCTTTTGGCACGGGATGAACTACGCGGTTTTACCCTCAATGAGTTCAACGGGGAGCTTGATATTCGATTCGGGCTTTTCGCCGTTAATAAGAGCAATGATGGATTGCGCCGCGAGCTCTCCGATGCGATCGATATCTTGGCGTACGGTTGTTAAGTCAGGCATAAACGTCATAGTGCGGCGGGCACCATCCGCGCCCACGACCTTAATATCGCCCGGAGCGCTCAAGCCTCGCTGCTTCATAACGTTGAGACAGATGGCCGCCATCGTGTCGTCTCCCGCAAAGATGCCGTCAATATCGGGGTTCTCATCGAGGATCTTCGCAACGACCGCGCTCTTTTCGTCGTCGGGCTTAACGAACTCGACCTCACGGACAAGCGCGGGCAAACCGGCCTGCTCAACAACATCGAGGTAGGCATCGGTACGCTTATTGGCAGGCATGCGCATGCGGCTATTGCTGCGCAGGCACAGGATGCGCGAACACCCGTCATCGATTAGGCGACGCGTGGCAAGTTCGCCGATGCTATAGCTGTCGCTCGCAATCTGAACAGAGGCTTCGCCAAGGTCGCAGTCGATACCAACCAGACTCAAGCCCATCTCGGCATACGCCTCGGCACCGA
The DNA here is from genome assembly GCA_938023085.1 of uncultured Collinsella sp. Lineage (GTDB taxonomy): Bacteria > Actinomycetota > Coriobacteriia > Coriobacteriales > Coriobacteriaceae > Collinsella. The sequence goes on along the minus strand of CALHDP010000043.1, from coordinate 37,824 downwards.
TATTAAGCGAGTTGACGATGACGCCATCAACCATATTGCGTCGAAGCATGTCGATATAAGAGCGCTCAAGCTCGGGTCGATTGGCGCTATTGCACAGCAGCATCTTAAAACCGTTTTCGGCCAGGGTATGCTCAATGACTTGAACCACTTGGGCATGAAACGGACTGCTGACATAGGGGACGATCATACCGATAAGATTCAGGCGACCGTTGAGCATGGCACGGGCGATATCGTTGGGCGTATAGTTGATGCGCTTCATCGCGGCATGGACCTTATCGCGGGTCTCTTGGCTAATATAGCCACGATTATTAAGCACACGAGATACCGTAGTAGGCGAAACCCCCGCCACCGCCGCAACTTCCTTGATGCCAGGCTTAGCCGTATCCTTAGAACGAGCACTCTCGCGAGCCATAGCACCCTCCCCCATCAACATGTCATACGTTTACATACGAACAAAGCATACCCCAACAAGAGCGGGAAGACGGTAACAGTACAAGTAAGTAAACGACTCATCCAAATAATTAGGAGAGTTCCGCCTAAAGGGTAACTACACAGGACCCCCGCCGGGCCGCTTTGGGTTACTTTCCAAAACATTTCCGCAGGACGCAAAGGGCTCCGCCGCGCGAAGCGCGCAGCGGAGCCCTTTGCATGTCCGAGGACGTTTTGGAAAGTAACCCAAAGCGGCCCGGCGATCCTGCGGGAGTTAAACCCCTTTAGAACTTGTCGTGGAAGGTACGCGAAATGACCTCGTCCTGCTGCTCCTTGGTGAGCGTGTGGAAGTTCACGGCATAGCCGGAAACGCGGATGGTCAGCTGCGGGTACTTCTCGGGGTGGGCCTGAGCGTCGAGCAGCGTCTCACGGTTGAAGACGTTGATGTTCAGGTGGTGGCCACCCTTCTCGGCGTAAGCGTCGAGCATGTGGACCAGGTTATCGGCCTGAGTCTCAGAAACTTCAGAAACCTTCATAATGTGTCTCCTTCGATTAATAGGCGCCGGCCGAAACCGGCGCGCTAATCAGTAATCGTTATTGTTAGTATAGCACTAACAATAGTTACTCGCCCAGCTGATCAAGGTCGATATCGCCAAAGAACACCTGGTCCTCCTTGCCGAGCGCACTCGGGATGATGGAGAAGGTGTTGGAGATGCCGTCCTGAGCATCGCGGAACGGGAGCTTGGAAACCGAAGACAGCGAAGCGATGGCGCCGTGGCTATCGCGCTTGTGCATGGGGTTAGCACCCGGGGCGAACGGCTGACCAGCCTTGCGGCCGTCAGGCGTGGAACCGGTCTTCTTACCGTACACAACGTTGGAGGTAATGGTCAGAACCGAGGTCGTGGGCACGGAGTTGCGGTAGGTGTCGTTCATGCGGATGTACTCCATGAACTGGTGCACAACGTCGTGAGCGATCTGGTCGACGCGGTCGTCGTCGTTACCGTACTTGGGGAACTCGCCCTCGGTCTCGAAGTCGACGATGATGCCGTTCTCGTCACGGACGGGGTGGACCTTGGCGTACTTGATGGCGGACAGGGAGTCAGCCACGACGGAAAGGCCAGCGATGCCCGTAGCGAACCAGCGGTGCACGTGCTTGTCGTGCAGAGCCATCTGGATGCGCTCGTAGCAATACTTGTCGTGCATGTAGTGAATGATGTTCAGCGAGTTGACGTACACGCCAGCGAGCCACTTCATCATGTCGTTGTACTTGGCCACAACGTCGTCGTAATCGAGCGTATCGCCCTCGACGGCGCGATACTTGGGGCCGACCTGCTTCTTGGAGACTTCGTCGACGCCGCCGTTGAGTGCGTACAGCAGGCACTTGGCCAGGTTGGCACGGGCGCCGAAGAACTGCATCTCCTTGCCGATGCGCATGGAGGACACGCAGCAGGCAATACCGTAGTCGTCGCCATGATAGACGCGCATGAGGTCGTCGTTCTCGTACTGGATCGAGGAGCTGGCGACAGAAGTCTTGGCGCAGAACTTCTTGAAGTTCTCGGGCAGACGGGTCGACCACAGAACGGTCATGTTGGGCTCGGGGCTGGTGCCCATGTTCTCGAGCGTGTGCAGGTAGCGGTAGCTCATCTTGGTAACGAGCGTACGGCCGTCAACACCCATGCCGCCGATGGACTCGGTGACCCACTGCGGATCGCCGGTAAACAGGGCCTGGTACTCGGGGGTACGGGCAAACTTGACCATGCGGAGCTTCATGATGAAGTGATCCACGAACTCCTGGATCTGCTCCTCGGTGAAAGTACCGTTGGCGAGGTCGCGCTCAGCGTAGATGTCGATGAACGTAGAGGTACGGCCGATGGACATAGCGGCGCCGTTCTGCTCCTTGACGGAAGCGAGGTAGGCGAAGTACATCCACTGGATGGCCTCCTGCGTGTTGGTAGCAGGATTGGAAATATCGAAACCATAGGTCTCGGCCATCATCTTGAGCTCGCCGAGGGCACGGATCTGCTCCTGCAGCTCCTCACGATCGCGGATGTTGTCGGCGGTCATGACCGTCGGGGTGGAAGCCTTCTGGGCCTCCTTGTCCTTGATCAGGTAGTCGACGCCGTACAGGGCAACACGACGGTAGTCGCCGATGATGCGGCCGCGGCCATAGCCATCGGGCAGACCGGTGATGATGTGAGCCGAGCGGCAAGCACGCATCTCGGGGGTGTAAACATCGAAGACGCCGGCGTTGTGAGTCTTGCGCTCGAAGGTGTAGCGCTCGACAACGTTCTCGTCGACCTTGTAGCCGTGCTGGCTGGCAGCCTGGCAAGCGATGCGGATACCGCCGTTGACGTGCAGCGCGCGCTTGAGCGGCTTGTCGGTCTGAAGACCGACGATAGTCTCCTTCTCGCGATGGGCGTTATCGATGTAGCCAGCGGGATGGCTCACGATGCCCGTGACGGTCTTGGTGTCCATATCGAGGACACCGCCCTGCTCGCGCTCCTTGAGCAGCAGGTCGAGAACCTCGCCCCACAGCTCCTTGGTACGCTCAGTCGGGCCGGCGAGGAACGACTCGTCGCCCTCGTAGGGGGTGTAGTTCTTCTGGATGAAGTCTCGGACGTCAACCTCTCCCGTCCAGATGCCTTCCTTGAAGCCTTCCCATGCCTCCTGCATTGTGTAACCACGCTCCTAGTTACGTGTAATGCGGTGCTCTCTCACACCGCTGCTTATTGAATTCTTGAATTATCGGCTTGCACTACCGGCTTCTTCCGCTCTTCACCACACGTTGGTACAGGGAAAAACGTTTGTCCACCTTGGAGCTGCAACCCAAAACCCAAGATTTCACCCGTTTGAGAAGGATAACATAGCCACCCCCTTCATCATGGCTGTTATATGTTTCTTTTTTTATACCATTAGGGCGTTTTTAACAAATCCGCAGGAAATGCGAGCGCGAGCAACTACCGTTCACCGATTTGTTTGGTATTTTTCCTTGCCTTTGTACGACGTTCACTCTAGCTGTTATGCCAGCTTTATCAGGGTAAAGTGTCCCAGAGACTCTACAGAAACTGCAGGGCGGCCACGGGATTTTCCCGTGGCCGCCCTGTGGCGTGGCTAGTTATTTAGCTTTGATTTCCGCTTGGCATTAGGCGGCTGCGGCGGCCTTGTCGGTCGTTGCCTTGCTGTGGCCCTGGCCCTCAAAATGCTTGTGGCACCAGCTGGTGACCAGCGGGGTCAAAATAGCCGTCACGATAGCGCAGGCAGCAACCTGCGCCGTAGCCGTCGCGAGCACCGCACCGCCGTACATGGCCTCGTTGACGCTTGCCATGGCAGCAGGCGTGGCCACATTGGCTCCGGCGCAGCTCGAAATGGCCGCACCTGCGACACCCGTACCACCCGTGAGCTTATCGACCGCGATGACGGGAATTGCAAAGACTACCGAGCAAATCACGCCGAGCAGAATACCGGGAAGACCGCCATTAATGAGCTGGCCAAAGGTCATGGTCGAGCCCATGGCAAAGAAGACGAGCACAATGATGGCGGAAAGTGCCGGTGCCATCATCTTCTTAAAGCTGGGGAAGAGGTTGCCTAGAATAATGCCGACGACGATCGGCAGGATGGCACCCACGAGCGACCAGCCGATCGGAGCCTGGCCGGCAGCGCCGAGCACGATCATCGTGACCGGAGGGCCGACAACGAGCGTGGTGATTGCGACAGCGCCACGCTCGGCCTCGTTGCCCATGGTGCCCATCAGACCAGCGTACATAGCGTTGTTGGCGCCGGTGCAAGCCGCCAGCATCACCATGGCAGAGATGCCAAACAGGTTGTCGTTGAACACATAAAGGATGAGCAGCGACACGGCAACGACCACGATTTGCTTGATGGCGATGATGATGGCACCGCGGGCAGCGGCGGCAGGAGCACTCTTAAACGAAATCGTCGTACCGACGATAAGCAAAAAAGCGCCCACGAGCGGGCCTGCACCCTGCTGGGTCATGCCAAGCGTAAAGCTGCCGAGCGTTTTGAACAGGTCAGGGAACAGCGTGTTGAGCAGGCAACCCAGCAAAAGCGGCACCAAAATATTGGCACCCGGGATGGAGGACATCTTAAAGAACGGCTCCTTTGCCGCCGGCGCCTCCACCGCAGTCGATTCACTCATATATATCTCCTTTGGATGCATGCGAATCGTAGCCGCACGCGCCTATATCAGAAAGAAGGCGACGGTCCCGAGTCGCAGGGGCCGTCGCCGAATAATCGTCGTGGGGTATTACCCGTCCAGGACGATGCCGCCGTCGCAGTCGCCGATCTCGCCGTTCACGAAGCTGGCAAGGTCGGAAGCGAAGAACAGCACCATCTGCGCAGGCTCGCTGGCCTGGGCGGCGCGGCCCAGAGGAATACCGTTGATGATGCGCTGAGAGTTCTCGTCAGAGAGAATCGAGGTCATATCGGTCAACGTGAGCGACGGGCACACGGCGTTGCAGCGGACGCCAAACTTGCCGCCTTCCTTGGCGACTGCCTTGGTTAGACCGTTAACACCGGCCTTGGAGCTGGCGTAGGCGGCGGTGCCGAGCAGGCCGCCACCGATCTTGCCCGCAACGGAACTCACGTTGACGATAGTGCCGGCATGGGCCGCCTTAAAGTGCGGGTACACGGCGTTCATCATAGTGAAGGTACCGTTGAGGTTGATGTCGATGGTGCGACGCCACTCGGTGTCATCGATCTCGTCGAACTTCTTGGTGCTGATGACGCCAGCGCAGTTGATCAGGATGTTGGTTTGCGGCAGGTCCGTAAAAATCTGCTCGACGGTCTCGCGCGCCTTGGGTGCATCGGCGACATCGAGCTGATAGAACTTGTTGCCCTCGCCAAGCTCGGCCACCGCGGCCTTGCCCTTAGCAGCGTTCCTTGCGATGAGCGCGACATGTCCGCCGCCCGCGACGATGCCCTTGGCGATCTCGAGGCCAATGCCCTGAGTGCCGCCCGTGACAATCGCGGTCTTGCCCGTAAAGTCAAATGCCATGACTCCATCCCCCTTTATATAAGGTGTCTCCTCGCGGGAAGTTGGAGCATCGCACGTGGCGATTATATGAGTCCCAGTCGTCATGGTGGTGACAACCCCTCGCCTAACCGCGTGCATGATAATTCTTTGAAACGCTACAATTATTGAATTATTTTAATTCTTTATACGCTCTTTATATTGCCTAGCGGCCAAGTAGATTTTTGAGACATGCCTAGAAATCTACCGAATGGGATGCTTGAGCGGGGGTATCATCTTTCACCGAAAATAGTTTCTAGTGTTAGGGGTTTTCGGTGGAAGATACCGATTTCCATGAGCTTGGGCGTCAGCTCTTTACCGAGTTTGGCAGCATACACCAGCGCGTTTCGCGCTTTGCCGACCAGGCCCTGGGTGGCGAGATGGCCGTCATGCGCGCCCTCATGCGCGCCGGCGGCTCGCTCACGCCGAGCGAACTCGCCGATCGTGCCTGGGTCTCGAGCGCCCGCATCGCCAATATCCTGCGCGCCCTCGAGGCCAAGGGCTGGGTCGAGCGCGAGCACTCAAAGACCGACCGTCGTCGCGTACACGTCACGGTGACCGACAAAGGATTCCAGGTTATCGAAATCAAACGTCGGGAATTCGAGGACCGCACCGCGGCCTTCCTCGAGCAGCTTGGCGAAACAGATACCCAAGAGATGGTGCGCCTTCTTAGACGTGCCAACGAAATTATCGACCGCAATCAAGAAAGGAGAGATGCCGAGTGAGGATTCTCAAGCTCTTTAAAAAACATATCCTGGCACTGTTCGCAGCTATCGTACTTATCGTAATCAGCTGCAACGCCGATCTGGCGCTGCCTACCTATATGAGTGACATCGTCGACGTGGGTGTGCAGCAAGGCGGCATCGCGTCGCCCGTGCCCGACACCATCCGTGCCGAATCGCTCGATGACCTCGAACTCTTTATGAGCTCCAAGGACGCCAAGGCTGTGGAGGCCGTGTTTAGCAAGGCGGACAATAACGGCATTCGAACGTACAAGGGCACCGAGGAGGAGCGTGCCGACGGCGGCAAGATTGCCGACATCATGAGCCTGCCCGAGACTGTCGTCCTTTCGTTCAACCAGGGCATCGATGCCAACTCCATGGGCGGCATGATGGGCTCGTCCGGTGAGAAAGACAACAGCGGCGCTCAGGCCATGCCCACGCCCGAGCAAATGGCAGCGATGACGCCCGAGCAGCTCGCCGAGATGCAGCAGAAAGCCGCAGCGGCGCAGAACATGCAAAAGCAGATTGATGCCGACGGCGGTAAGATCACCATGAAGGGTCTGCGTCTAGGCGTTGAAGGCGGCCTAATCGACCAGGGCAAGCTCGTGGAGGGCGCCAACGATATGGCGGACAAAATGGGCTCCATGTCGGGTTCCATCGTGACCCAACGCGCCGTGAGCTATGTGCAAGACGAGTACAAGGCGCAGGGCATCGACCCCGCCGACGTGCAGAACGCCTACCTGGGCCGCATGGCGACCACGATGTTTGGTCTGTGCCTGATCTCGCTCGTCGCCACCATCCTGACCGGTGCCGTGGCTTCGCGCACCGCCTGCTCCATCGCCCGCGACCTGCGCCGCGAGACCTTCAACAAGGTTATGCACTTCTCGCCGGCCGAGGTGGGCAAGTTTAGCCAGGCCTCGCTCATCACCCGCTGCACCAACGACATTCAGCAGATCCAGATGGCCGCAACCCTGTTTATCCGCATGTGTCTGATGGCCCCCGTCATGGGCATCGTCGCCGTCATGCGCGTCCTGGCCAACCATACCGGCCTAGAGTGGACCATCGCCGTTGCCATCATCGCGGTCTCGGCCGTCGTCGGCGTGCTCATGGGCCTCACCATGCCCAAGTTCAAAAAGATGCAGAGCTTTGTGGACCGCGTGAACCTTACCGCCCGTGAGCTGCTCGACGGCCTTATGCCCATCCGCTCGTTCAACCGCGAGGAACATGAGCTCGAGCGCTTTGACAAGGCTTCGCTCGACCTGATGACCACACAGCTCTACACCAACCGCGCTATGAGTTTTATGATGCCGCTTATGATGCTCGTCATGAACTGCATCACCGTGCTTATCGTCTGGTTTGGCGCGCAGGGCGTGTCCGACGGCGTGATGCAGGTCGGCAACATGATGGCGTTTATCTCCTACACCATGCAGATCGTCATGGCGTTTATGATCCTCACCATGGTGTCGGTCATCCTGCCCCGCGCCGAGGTTGCCGCTGAGCGCGTGGAAGAGGTTCTCACCTGCCCCACCAGCATCAACGACCCTGCCTCGCCCAAACTGCCTGCTGCCAGCGCGCCGCGCGGTGAGCTCACCTTCCGTGACGTGAGCTTCCAGTATCCCGATGCCCGCGCCGATGTCATCAGCGGCGTGAACTTCACCACGCATGCCGGTCAGATGCTCGGCATCATTGGCTCCACGGGCTCGGGTAAGTCCACGCTCGTGCAGCTGATTCCGCGCCTGTACGACGTCACGGGCGGCAGCATTTCGCTCGACGGCATCGACGTGCGCGACATGACCCTTTCCGAGCTGCGCCGCCGCATTGGTTACATCCCGCAGCAGGGGCGCCTATTCTCGGGCACTGTCGAGAGCAACCTCAAGTTTGCCGGCGACATGGTAAGCGATGATGACATGCACCAGGCCGCGCGCATCGCACAAGCCGAGGACTTTATCGCCGAGCGCGAGGGCGGCTACGACTCCTCCATCAGCCAGGGCGGCTCCAATGTCTCGGGCGGCCAGCGCCAGCGCCTGGCCATCGCCCGCGCGTTGGCCAAGAAGCCCGAGGTCGTGGTGTTCGATGACTCGTTTAGCGCGCTTGACTACAAGACCGACGCGCGCCTGCGCGAGGAGCTCGCCAAAAACGTCACCGACGCCGCGCTCGTGGTCGTGGCGCAGCGTATCGCGACCATCATGCACGCCGACCAGATTATCGTGCTCGACGACGGCCACGTGGTGGGCACCGGCACACACGAGGAGCTGCTGCACGGCTGCCCGGCGTACCTGGAGATCGCACAGTCGCAGCTTTCCGCCGAGGAGCTGGGGCTTACCCAAGAAGAAATTGCAGCCGTCATGGAAGGAGGCGAGCGCTAATGGCAGACGAGACCAAGACTCAAATTCCCAAGCCCACCCGTCAGCGTGGACCCATGGGCCGCATGGGCGGCATGCGTCGTGGCGAAAAGGCCAAGGACTTTAAGGGCACCATGAGGCAGCTGCTCGGCTATATCGGCCAGCACAAGATTGCTGTGTTTACCGCCGTCGCCTTTGCCGTGTGCTCGGTCATCTTTAACATTGTGGGGCCCAAGGTGCTCGGCCAGGTTACCACCAAACTGTTCGAGGGCCTGGTTGCCAAGGTCAACGGTACCGGCGACGTTGACTTTGACTGGATCGCCAAGACGCTCGGCTTTTTGCTCTGCCTGTATCTGGCGAGCTCTGTCTGCAGCCTGGTCCAGGGCTGGCTCATGACCGGCGTCACGCAAAAGATTTGCTACCGCATGCGCAAGGAAATCGCCGCCAAGATTGCCGTCGTGCCGATGAGTTACTTCAACGGTCACAGCAAGGGAGACGTACTCAGCCGCATCACCAACGACGTCGATACGCTGGGTCAGTCGCTCAACCAGAGCGTGACGCAGCTCATCACGTCGGTGACGCAGATTATCGGCGTGCTCGTCATGATGCTTTCGATCAGCCTGCCGCTTACCGGCGTCACCGTGCTCACGCTGCCGGCCGCCGCGATTATCCTGACCGTAATGATTCACTTCTCGCAGCCGTACTTCCGCGAGCAACAGCAGGTTCTGGGCGCCGTCAACGGCATTATCGAGGAGGACTTTGCCGGCCAGAACGTCATCCAGGTGTTCGACCGCGCCGAGGCCTCGATCGAGGAGTTCGACCGCCAAAACGACCGTCTCTTTATTAGTGGCTGGCGCTCGCAGTTCCTGTCGGGTCTGATGATGCCGCTTATGAGCTTGGTGGGCAACATGGGCTACGTGGGCGTCGTCGTGGTGGGTGCACAGCTCGCGCTGACCGGCAATGCCACGCCCGGCGACATTCAGAGCTTTATCCAGTACGTTCGCAACTTTACGCAACCCGTGCAGCAGCTGGGCAACGTGAGCAACACGATGCAGTCGATGGCCGCTGCCACCGAGCGCGTCTTTGAGTTCCTGGCCGCGCCCGAGGAGGAGCAGAAGGCCGACGCGCAGATTCCCGAGAAGCGCCCCGGCCACGTTGAGTTTGACCATGTCAAGTTTGGCTACACGCCCGACAAGACCATCATCCACGACTTTAGCTGCGAGGCGCAGCCCGGCCAAACCATCGCCATCGTCGGTCCCACCGGAGCTGGCAAGACCACGCTCATCAAGCTGCTGCAGCGCTTCTACGATGTGGACGGCGGTTCGCTGCGCGTCGAGGGTGTCGACGTGCGCGACTGGGACCGCGCGGCACTGCGCGGCGAGTTTGCCATGGTACTGCAGGATACCTGGCTGTTTAACGGCACCATCCGCGAGAACATCCGCTACGGACGCCCCGATGCGAGCGATGCCGAGGTCGAGGCCGCCGCTCGTGCCGCGCGCTGCGATCACTTTATCCATACGCTCGCCGGCGGCTACGACTTTATGATCAACGAGGAAGGCACTAACCTGTCGCAGGGTCAGCGCCAGCTCGTGACCATCGCCCGCGCCATTTTGGCCGACCGTCCGGCGCTGATTTTGGACGAGGCGACCTCCAACGTGGACACCCGCACCGAGGAGCTTATTCAGCGCGCCATGGATGCGCTGATGCAGGGCCGTACCAGCTTTGTTATCGCGCATCGCCTGTCCACGATCCGAAACGCCGACGTGATCTTGGTGATTCGCGACGGCGACATCGTCGAGAAGGGCACGCACGACGAGCTGCTCGCCCAGGGCGGCTTCTACGCCGACCTGTACAACTCGCAATTCGACGAGGCGGCGTAACAACCGGCGGCAAACAACCGCAATGCCCAGAAAACGGGGGCGCAGGACAACCTGCGCCCCCGTTTTTGCTCTGCGACCCTCAAACCGCCTCCCCTGGGACCTGATTGACAGCCCCTTCGAGGCCCCGTGGGCAAAAAATGGCAAATATGAGTACTGTTACCCTTTTAGTAACAGCCAAAACAGCCCCAAATGCCGTTTTCACGGCTTACACGCGTCCCTAAATTGATCAAACAGCCCTATAGCGGACTTATATGTGTTTGCGTTAATGAACATATTTTGCTGTTATGTCTATTATTTTGCGAAGGCAATATGCTACTAAGCTAGCAACCGTACTCATATTTGGCATTTTTTGCCCACAGGGTGTTTCCTGGGGAACCGACAATAGCCTTAGGGTCCCGCGCGACGCCACTCCCTCCCGGTATCCGCCGACGTTCCCCCATATAAAACCTGCCAAAATAAACCTGTCCCTTTTGGCAGGTTTCGGGGTGGCAAGGGCTTGCACTTTAGCGTGCGACAGCGGATAATGCCGAGCATTCGACAATACGCTTATTGCTCTTTCTATAGATTGAGGAGACCCCTATGGCCATGGAATTCAAACGCAGGCTGCCGATCCCCATGGAGATCCGCGAGGAAATGCCACTTTCTGCCGAGCTTACCGCCAAAAAGCAGGCATTTGACGCCGAGGTCGCCAAAGTCTTTACCGGCGAGGACGCACGTAAGGTGCTCATCATCGGCCCGTGCTCTGCCGACCGCGAGGATTCGGTGCTCGAGTATATGAACCGACTGGCCAAGACCGCCGAAGAGGTCAAGGACAAGCTCATCATCATTCCGCGCGTCTACACCAATAAGCCGCGCACCAAGGGCACCGGCTACAAGGGTCTTCTGCACAACCCCAACCCCGAGGCTCCCGACGACCTGCTCGAGGGCGTCAAGGCCATCCGCCACATGCACCTGCGCGTCATCGAGGAGACCGGCTTCTTCACCGCCGATGAGATGCTCTACCCGTCCAACTACCAATACCTCGTTGACCTGCTGAGCTATGTTGCCGTGGGCGCACGCTCGGTCGAGAACCAGGAGCATCGCCTGGTGTCGAGCGGCATTTCGGTACCCGTCGGCATGAAGAATCCCACTGCCGGCTCTACCACCGTTATGCTCAACTCCATTTACGCCGCGCAGGCGCACCAGAGCTTCATCTTCCGCAACTGGGAGGTCGAGTGCGACGGCAATCCGCTCGCACACGCCGTTATGCGTGGCTACATCGGTCTCGATGGTCGTACCTACCCTAATTACCACTACGAGCACCTGGAGCGCCTGGCCGAGCGCTATACCGAGCACGCCGGCTACGCCAACCCGGCGGCGGTCATCGACTGCAACCACGACAACTCGGGCAAGCGCCCGCTGGAGCAGTACCGCATTTGCAAGGAGGTGCTCGACAGCTGCCGCCGCAACGAGTCCATCTCTAAGCTGGTCAAGGGCTTTATGATCGAGTCCTACCTGGAGGACGGCAACCAGCCGGTCGACGGCGGCGTCTTTGGCAAGTCGATCACCGACCCGTGCCTGGGCTGGGAAAAGACCGACTACCTCATCCACGAGATCGCGGAACGTATTTAGAGTTACGGCGTTTTACCAAACGCCGTAACCGTCCGACGCTGCAAGCGCCCCTAGGCGGCAATCTGACGTTCAGTCGTCGGTCGCGTACCCAAAGTACGCTTCCCTCCTCTTTCACGTCACCTTGCTCGCTTAGGGGCGTTTTCACTGACTTATGCTCAACCTACGATAATTCCAAACTGGGTGAGTTACTCGCTGTAGCGGGTGGCGATGGCGGCTCGCACCATGCCGGTGCTCATGAGGTAGGTCACCAGGAAGTAGCCGCCGTAGGCTGCCAGGAAGATTGCACAGGTGAGGCCCACGGTGCCACCGATGCTCATATTTCCGAATATGCTCACCAGCTCGATGATCACCTTAAGTGCCACAAAGGAGTGCGCCAGGCCCACTGCCAGCGGGAACAGGAAGAATACCGCTTGCTGCGCCATCACCGAATGGCGGATCTGGCGGTCGTCGCAGCCGATCTGTGCCAGCACACGATAGCTGCGGCTGCCGTCGGCCACGTTGGAGAGCTGCTGGATCGACAGAATCGCCGCGCATGCAACGACCAATACAAAGCCGATGTAGATGGCTAGGTAGCTAATAAGACCGTTCATTTGCGCTGCTTGCGTGTACATCTCGGAGCGTGTGATAAAGATTCCCCACGACCCCGGCTCCTTGCCGTCAACGAGCAGATTGTCGAGCAGAGTGTGTTTAATGCTCTCGTCTGCCTCGGTCGTATCCATCCCCTGTTTGTAGTTAACGAGCAGGCTACTGGAATACGGCTGCAGATTAAGCTGGGACAACAGCTCGTCGGCAACGACGACGGTACCCGGATTGCTGCCCATCGCCGAGTTGGCGATGGCCGCCGTATCTTCGTCCGACTTATCGGTTGCGGGCTTGAGCGTATGCCCGCCCAAGGTAAGGGCATGGCCGCCAGCCATATACTTGGTGTACAGGTCGACCAGCTCGCCGCCCATATCACATGTGAGCAGATACTGGTCGTGACCGATGTGCACCGGCTCCTCGCCCATCATCTGACGCAGTTTGTTGTACTGGCTCGCCGGCGTCACAAACAGACCCATCGTATCGGCATTGCTACCCCCGAATGCCTTGGGAAGCTTTTCGCCCATGGTCTTGCACATCTCACTTGGGGTCACCGAAGGATTCGAGCCGCCAAATGGGTAACTCAGATACGAATCGATCTGCACATGCTCACCGGCAACATCGGCGATATCGACCTTCTTGCCGGTCCCGTCGTTGTTGTCCGCCGACTTGCCCTTGCCGTGCCATGCAGGGTACAAATCGACCGTTGTATCGGCCAACACCATGCGATCGGCCTCAGACGGATTGACATACCCTTTGTACTCTTTGTAGTAGTCAAGCGTATCGGGCGTGTAATAGACATACGTCTGAGACACGTCAACAGGGTTACAGCGCTCCAGGTTCTCGTTCATCACGTTGGCAATCGACATACCGCACGTCACCGAGGTGATGGCCAAAAACAGGAGCATCGCGATGACGCCCATCGAAAAGCACACCGTGTTGACCTTGGCCGCAAGCTGGCGCACGGTAAACATGTTGAGGCCGCGCCAATACACGCCGCGCAGGCTCTGCAGCAGCTTAATGAGCATGCCCGAGAGTCCCCAGAACAGAGCGAAGGTGCCAACTGTAACCATAGCGGTCGTAATACCAAACTGGTTCATGGCCTCTTGCAGCTTGCTGTCCGTCGCGGTTAGCGGGAACCCATCACGTAGCAGACGGTAATAGGCCACGCCCACCAGCAACACGCCCACGGCAAAGATGGCAATCGCGATCCAGGGGTTACGTGTCTTGATGCTCTCGTTGCGACGCTCGGCACCCATAAGCTCGATGAGTTTGGTACGACGCACGGCGCGAAGGTTCAGCAGTAGCGTGAGCACAAACATTACGAGCATGCAGGCAAGGGTCAGATTGAACGCATGCACCGAGAAAAAGAAGTGGAAATTGGCGATCTGTGTCTTAAAAAGCGAGGCCGTAAAGAACGTCATAAGCTGGGAGAGTCCCACACCCAGCACAATGCCGGCGACAAAGGCCACGACCGATACTATCACGGTCTCGAGCGCCATGATCGTGGCGACGCGCCCGCGCCCCATGCCGAGCACCTGGTACAGGCCAAACTCCTTTTTGCGGCGTTTCATGATGAAGTTATTGGCGTACACCATCAAAAAAGCCATGACACCGGCCAAAAAGTACGTTAGGTCGCCGAGCATGCTGCCCATAACCTGTGCCAAGCCCTCTTCATCGATGCCGGCGATGTTGACCTGCATCGAGATGGTGTTAAAGGCATAGAAGACCGTGACGCCCAGGGTGAGCGTCAAAAGGTAGACGAGGTAGTCGCGGCCGGCGCGGCGGACGTTGCCCCAAGCGAGTTTACAGAGCATCGGAGCCCTCACCGCCCATCATGGCAACGACCTCCATAATGCGGTCGAAGAACTCTCGGCGGTCGGTGTCGCCGCGGCGCAGCTCGGTGAAGATCTTGCCGTCGCGAATAAACAGCACACGGCTCGTGTAGCTAGCGGCAAAGCTGTCGTGCGTGACCATGAGCACCGTGGCGCGCAGGCGGCGATTGAGGGCCTCCAGGCTCTCGAGCAGCAGGCGGGCGCTCTTGGAATCGAGGGCGCCGGTGGGCTCGTCGGCCATAATCATGGTGGGGTCGGTGACGAGCGCGCGAGCCGCGGCAACGCGCTGCTGCTGACCGCCGGACATCTGGTAGGGATACTTGTCGAGCACCTGACTGATGGAGAGGCGCGCTGCCACATCCTGCACGCGGGTCGAGATCTCTGCCGAGTTTGTGCGGGCAATGGTGAGCGGCAGGGCGATGTTCTCGCGCGCCGTGAGCGTATCGAGCAGGTTGGAATCCTGGAAGATAAAGCCGAGCTCCTCGCGGCGGAACTGCGAAAGCTTAGCCTGCTTCATGCGTGTTACGTCCTGCCCGTTGATGCGGATGGTGCCGCTCGTGGCGCTATCGATGGTCGACACGCAGTTGAGCAACGTCGACTTGCCCGAGCCCGAAGCACCCATGATACCGACGAATTCGCCGCGGTTGACGGTAAAGCTGACGTCGTTGAGCGCACGGGTCACGTTGCCCAGCGCTCCATATACCTTTTCGAGATGCGCGACCTCCAGTACCGGGGTCGCCATGTGCGTGGTTTGCATACCGAGTCCTTTCTTGCGATTAGTCTACGGCATCTATAGTCGCAAGAAGACGAGTCAGCTACCATCGATATGGCTTACGCTTGCCTTACCGTTGTGTAAGGTACGGGTAGCTACCCTGTCACGTGTTGATGTTGAGAGAGGACTCCTGTTGAAGACTGTTCATGTTGCCGCTGGGATCATTCGCAAGGAAGGATCTGACGAGCTGCTTGCCGTGCAGCGCGGCTACGGCGACATGCAGGGACTTTGGGAGTTCCCGGGCGGCAAGCTCATGCGTGGCGAGACGCCCGAAGACGCCGTGCGCCGCGAACTTATGGAAGAGCTGCAGGTGAAGGTCACCAACCTGCGCGATTTCTATACCGTTGAGTACGACTACCCCGAATTCCACCTCTCCATGGAGTGCTATTACTGCTCGCTGACCAATGAGTCCGGCGAGCCGCAGAAACACGACCGCCAGCTCGACATCCGCTGGATTCCACGCACCTCACTGGCAACAGTAGAGTGGATGCCCGCCGACAAGGGGCTGATCGATGCGTTAATTGAGCTGAAGGAAGACCGGCTTGAGGCCAGCGCCAGCGGCGACGGCGACCCCGCCTCGGCCGACGAGCCCGCCGCAAAACCCAAGCGCAAAAACAAACGTCGCAGCAAAAAGCGTCCCAAGCCCGGCCTGCTCGACGGCATCGACACCTCGGATCTCTCCGCCGACGAGCGCGAATTGGTGCGCCGCCGTGCCGCCATCAAAAAGTCCATGAAGGGCAACAAACGAGCCAACACCAAACCCGAGCTGCTCGTTCGCCAGCGCCTGCGCGCCGCCGGCCTCACCGGCTATCGCCTGGAATGGAAAGTCCCCGGCAAGCCCGACATCGCTTTCCCCGGGCGCAAGATCGCCATCTTCGTCAACGGCTGCTTTTGGCACCGTTGCCCCAAATGCAATCCCAGCCAGCCCAAACGCAATGTCGAGTTTTGGGAAGCAAAGTTCCGCCGCAACGTCGAGCGCGACCGCGCCGCCGTGGCAGCACTCACCGAGATGGGTTGGACGCCCATAACCATCTGGGAATGCGAACTCAAAAAGGACCGCATCGACGCCACGATGGAAAAGGTCATCGAGCAAGTTCGCGCCGCGACCCCGCAGCGCTAAAACGAGTCATTCACAGGTCCCGCACAGACGAGCCACATCCGCGTCACAAACCTTAGAAAGCCCTTAAGCTCAAAACCTTTCAAAGGTGTTACTCGATAGCTCTGACCTGCGGTTTCATCGTAATTGCAAACCTCATTAAGCCTTTCTTTAGCGCTTCTTTGCAACGGGCGCGGCATAATACTGCCAACGCACGGGACCTAGCAGCACACCCCGTGCGCAACCTTTTGGTGGATATCGAGGAGGCCGCATAAGCATGCATTCTTCCAATGACGCAGCACAGCAGCCATCCCTAAAACATGCAAATCTTTTCTCCTTCCCCCCGACACAGAGAGACGGTCTCCTCGACTCCCCCACCACAAAAGCCAAACGCTCAACCAATCAGAGCCTCAACTTGCGAGCATCGTTCGAAAAGCTCCAAGCATCCCTAGACAAGGCGTTCCCCGAACAGGCAAGGGCAATCTAAGCCCATCGCGCTTTATACTGATGCCATGCGAAACATGGATCACATAGAATTGCACCGCGGAGGACGCGAGGAAGCGTTTCCCGAGACCGCCGAAGACTGGCCCTATATTGCCGAACGCGCAGAATTCGCTCGCTATCCGGGCAATTCCGTCCCCTGGCATTGGCATTCCGAAGTCGAGCTTTTCTACATGGAGCAGGGAGCAATTGACTATCGCACGCGTGCGGCTCATGAGCACATGCGCTTTGAGGAAGGGTCCGCCGGTTTTATCAACGGCGGCGTTTTGCACAGCACCCTGCAATCATCCAATTCGGCGCCGGCAATTCAGCTGTTGCACATCTTTCAGCCGTCAATGCTCAGCGATCCTGCGGGACGCCTTCAAAAGCGCTACATCGATCCTTTACTGCAATGTCAAGGCGTCGATATGCTCAAATGGTCGCCTGCCAACCCCGACGATATGCCCTTTATCGATTTGCTGAAGAGCTCCTTTAACCACGACCTTCAACGGCCGCAGAACGAGATGGCGCTTCGAAATAGCCTGTCAGAACTCTGGGTTCAGATCTATGCCAAAGCTGAACCACAATTCGCTTTGGACAATAGTTCTTTGATGACCAGCCGTGAAAATCGGTTTAAGGAAATTCTTGCCTATATCCGCGCACACTATGCAGACAGCATAGATGTTCCCCAAATTGCGTCCGCTGTCGGCATCAGCGAAAGAGATTGTTATCGAACTATCAAAGCTTGCGCGGGAACAACCCCGGCCGCGTATCTACGCGCATACCGCATCACCCGCGCCTGCACGCTCTTGACGCACACCACGCGAACGGTACAGACGATCGCTCACCAATGCGGCTTTGCAACGGCGAGCCACCTTGGGCAGGTATTCAAGGAACAAATGGGCTGCACCCCTTCTCAATATCGAGCCATGAGGCAGAATTTCGATACTACAGGACAGAAATAACGCTAGCGCTTCCACCTCGCCTGTCCCACACTATCAGACAGATTAGAGGAAGGAATGCCATGAAACAATTCGACCATATCGTATTTGACGTTGATGGGACATTGGCAGATACAGAAGAAAGCGTTCTATCATCGCTTGTCCAGATTGTCCAAGAAGAGACCGGCAAAACGCTCCCCCGACACGAGCTTGAATTTGCCCTCGGCATACCCGGCAAGGATGCCCTTGAGAAACTTGGAATCTACTCGCAGGCAACGTTGGATCGCTGGTGCCAAGTTGCCGCCAGCTTTAAAAGCACCATCAGCGTGTTTCCAGGTTTGCTTGAAGTCATCGCAACACTCGCCGATAGCGGCTGCAAACTTGGCATCGTCTCCTCACGTGCGCGCGACGAATACGCAAAAGAAATTGCACCCCTTGGTTTCGATAAGTATTTTGAGCACATCATCCTTGTCGAAGACACAACCGAACATAAACCCGCACCCGCACCCATGCTCGAATATCTCCGGCGTACGGGCGCGAATCCTGGCAACGTCGTCTACGTTGGCGACACCGTCTACGACGAACAATGCGCAACTTCGGCAGGGGTCAGTTTTGCCCGAGCAGCATGGGGATCACACCAAGATATCCCAAACGCCACCTACAACCTCAAAACCCCCAACGACCTGTTAACCCTAACAACCAAGTAACCCTCCCATCCCAAATTCGCAGTCCTAACGCCACAAGGGCGACGACCTCGAGAAGGTCAACTTGGGAGGGACGAGGGCTTAGTTCCCCAATCTTTCCGCAGGGGGCAAAAAGCAACGTCTTATTTTTCCGACACTAACGCCACAAGGGCGATCGAGCAGGACGGCTTGGGCGGGTCCCCGTACTTAGTTTCCAAAATCATTCCGCAGCGCGAAGGCCCCCGTTGCCAACGCTTCGTAGAAGCGAGGCAACGGGGGCCTTCATGCGCGAGGACGTTTTGGAAACTAAGTACGGGGACCCGCCCAAGCCGTCCGGTGGGATCAGAGTACCCTTGCTGTTACTCTGCTTTGCCCACAGAGTTAAGGTTGGTCATGCGGATCTTAACCAGCTCGGTGATCTCGCGCATGCCCTCCTTGGCCGGCTTCTTGGGGTCGAAGCAGGCAGGGTTCTCGGCCATGTAGGCCATGAAGCCCTTGGTGTAGGCCTGACGCAGCTCGGTGGCGTAGTTGACCTTGCAGATGCCGTTCTTCACAGCCTCGGCAACTTGCTCATCGGGCACACCGGAGGTGCCGTGAAGGACCAGCGGCACGTCAACGGCGTCGCGGATGGCCTTGACCACGGACTGCTCGATGTGCGGATCGCTCGTGTACACGCCGTGGCTGGTGCCAACGCCAATAGCGAGGGACGTGCAGCCGGTGCGCTCGACGAACTCCTTGGCCTCGGCGGGATCGGTGTAGGGGCTCTCGCCCTCAACCGCGGGACCGTCATCCTCCTTGCCGCCAACCTTGCCAAGCTCGGCCTCGACGGGCACGCCCATGGCGCGGCCAGCGTCGGCGACGGACTTGGTCAGGGCGATGTTGTCCTCGAAGGACTCGTGCGAACCGTCGATCATGACAGAGGTGTAGCCCGTGCGGAAAGCCTGCATGCAGCGGTCATAGCCATCGCCGTGATCGAGGTGCAGAGCGACGGGCACGGAAGCGCGCTCGGCGGCAGCCTTGACCATGCCGTAGAAGTAGTCCAGACCAGCGGTCTTGATGGTGCCCGGGGTGGTCTGCATGATGACGGGGGACTTGGTCTCCTCGGCAGCGGCCAGAACGGCCATAACAAACTCGAGGTTCTCGACGTTGAAAGCGCCAACAGCGTAGTGGCCGGCCTGAGCGTCCTTGAGCATCTTTTCGGTGGTAACAAGTGCCATGAGCGTTTGCTCCTCTCCCTCGCCCGCATCTGGACATCGGGCGTAGTTGTTCACAAGGCGTTTTACCTTGCGTTTTGCTGCGCCCATTGTATGAAAATCGACGGCGTCGCACGTATGAGATATCACCGGCACACAGGTCAAGACACTCGTTTTTGAAAAGCAAACGGAAGGGATTCGCGCCGGATCCCTCTATACGACAGTGCAGTTTTCAAGCGAATCATCTTTCTTTTATAGAAAAGATAAGTAATCGAAAGGTGTTTTCTTACTCAAAAAGAAAATGAACGAAAATGGACTCAACACAATTCCTGCAAATTTCAGTTGAGGATGGAGCAGCTATGGCCCATGTAACAACCCGAGCCTTCGCCGATGAGCGTCGTGCCGCCATCATGGAGATGCTTGAGCATAACGCCTCGGTGCAGGTAGCAGAAATCGCCCAGACCTTTGGCGTGTCCTCCGTCACCGCCCGCGCCGACCTGGACGCACTCGCCGAAGCAGGCAAGCTGCGCCGCACGCATGGCGGGGCCGTATCGCTCCACAAACGCCTGACCGTCTCCACGCAGGATCGCCGTATCAACGTCAACGTTGCCGCCAAGCAGGCCATCGCGCAAAGCGCCATTGAACTCGTCAGCGACGGCGATACCTTGCTCGTTGACTCGGGCACCACCGCACTCGAATTTGTCCGCCTGCTCGACCAACGCGACGGCATCACCGTCATCACGGCAGACATTACCATTGCCGATTATATCGACGAGAGCATGCCCTCGGTCGATGTCGTCATGTTGGGAGGCGCGCTGCGCAAAGGCCATCGTTATTTGTACGGACCGCTCACTATGCAGGCGCTCCAAATGGTCCACGCCGACCTTGCTGTCATGTGCCCTGGCGCTTTTGTTCCCGGCTGCGGCTTTACCACCGACTTCCCGCAGATGGCCGAGACCAAAACGGCGATGATTGCCGCCGCCCGCCAAAGCGTCGCCCTGATGGACGCGAGCAAGGTCAACGGACGCGGCATGTACCGCTTCGCCGAACTTACCGATGTCGACACCATCGTGATGGACCGTGACGCCGACGGCGCCGTCGCCACCTCAATCGCCGAGATCGCCGACGACACTCGTCCGGCCCTCATCATCGCCACCGCCTAAAACCAAAAACCACCACAAAGGGGACAGGCACCTTTGTGGTGGTTTTGGCGGCAGAAGCGAGTGTGTTACTACTTGGAGAGCTCGTCGGCGAGGGCTTCGATCTGAGCACGCGAGGCGTCGTTGAGCGAACCCAGGACGGTCACCTTGTTCTGCGCCAGGGTGATGTCCTTCATGCCCTCGAGCTCCTTGGTCATAACCTTGGCAGCGGTGGGCGCCCAGGAGCCGGCCTCAACGAGCGCCACCGTACGGTTCTGATAGGCGTGCTCGGCAAGCGTGTGGATAAAGGTGCTCATGAACGGGAAGATCTCGCCCTGATAGGTGATGGAGGCGAGCACCAGACGGTCATAGCGGAACGCATCCTCAACGGCCTCGGCCATGTCGTCGCGAGCCAAGTCAAAGACGGAAACCTTCTGGCCGCGGGCCTCGAGCGCAGATGCAAGCTCCTCAACGGCGGCCTTCAGATGGCCGTACACGCTCGCATAGGCAATCGTGATGCCCTCGTCCTCGGGCTGATAGCTCGACCAGGTGTTATAGGTGTCGAGGTAATAGCCCAGGTTCTCGGTCAGTACGGGGCCGTGGAGCGGACAGATGATTTGGATATCCAGATCGGCGGCCTTCTTGAGCACGGTCTGCACGAACTTGCCGAACTTGCCGACGATGCCAAAGTAGTAGCGGCGCGCTTCGCAAGCCCAGCCTTCCGGGTCCTTGATGTCGTTGGCGCCGAACTTGCCAAAGCCGTCGGCACTAAAGAGCACCTTGTCGGTAGACTCGTAGGAGAAGATCACCTCGGGCCAGTGAACGTTGGGAGCGCCGACAAACGTTAGGCTGTGACCGCCCAGATCGAGCACGTCGCCCTCTTTGACGACCATCTTGCGCTCGGGGTAGTCGGTGCCAAAGTAGTTGACCATCATGCGAAAGGCGCCCATGCTGGCCACAATCTGTGCCTGGGGATAGCGCTCCATAAAGGCGGCGATGCCAGCAGAGTGATCGGGCTCCATGTGATGGACGACCAGGTAGTCGGGCGTACGTCCATCGAGCACGGCCTCGAGGTTGCCGAGCCACTCGTCAACAAAACCGCCATCGACTGAATCGGCGACAGCGATCTTTTCGCCCAAGATAACGTAGCTGTTGTATGCCATACCGTTCTCGGACACATCGTACTGGCCCTCGAACAGGTCAATGTCGTGATCGTCGACACCGATGTAGCGGATATCCTTGGTGATCTCCATCAGGCAAAGCCTCCTAGATAGACAAAAGAACCCGTCTATCATAACACTCGGCAGTATCCCAACTGTTATCTGCCAGCATCCATACCGATTGTTATTGAAATACGATAAATCGCCGTTTACCTGCGCAAACTATGAGTGTGGTATCGCCGTGCTATGTCGAATAATGAGCTGGCCGGGAATACGGATGGCAACGGTTTTGCCCGCCGTACCCGCCTCGGGAACCGCATGCTCAAACACCTCGCGTCCGCGCTGATGTAAATCGAATCGCACGGTCGTGAGCTCGTTGTGTGCCACAAAATCATCGAGCGAATCGTCGACGCCCACCACGCTCACGTCCTCGGGCACACGCAGGCCGCCATCGCGTAGCGCCGCAATTGCGCCGTTTGCCATCTGGTCGTTTGCCGCGTAAATCGCCGTCATGGTGTGATCGTGCTCGGCCAGGTGCCTGCCGGCCTCGTAGCCGCTGTTGGCAGACCAGTCGCCCTCGAGCGGCTCTGCCGGCTCGATGTGTTTACGCTCGAGTGCATCCTGCCAACCGGCGCGACGAAATTGTTCGTCGACCGAGAACGACGGGCCGCCAATATAGCGAATCTGCTCGTGCCCCAGCTCAAACAGGTGATCCATAAGCAAGAGCGAGCAGCCGTAATGATCGGAGTCGACCGTGGTCACCCGCGGGTGCGCGTACATGGTGACGATAACCGTGCCAATGCCCGGCAGTGGATCAAACGTCTCAAAATCGGGCGCCATGCGGCTCATGCCGATGATGATGCCGTCCACCGGCAATGCGGCCATACGACGCGTGGCCTCGGCAAGCGAAAACTCCTCGGTCTTGGACATCTCGACCAGCGTGATAGCGCAATTATGCTCGCGAGCAGCGCTGGCGATGCCGTCGATCATTGAGAGGTTGCCAAACTTGGTGACATCGTTGACGCACAGGCCGACCGAATGGTAACGGCCGTCGCGCAGCGAGCGACCAGCATAACTCGGACGAAAGCCGAGCTCTTGCATGGCGGCCTGCACGCGCTGTCGCGTCTGCTCGTTAACGTTGGGCAAGCCGTTGGCGACGCGCGAAACCGTCTGCTGCGAAACGCCGGCAGCGCGGGCGACGTCGGCCATGGAGACCGGACGCGAACTGGTATCGTTGGACGGGCGCCTTGCCACAGAATCACCTTCACCCTTGCGAGATCTGAATAGCGTGAATGCCGGCCCGGGCAGAAATACACCCCGCGCCGAGGCCCGCTATCATCGGACGCATGTTAACGTACTCTACTTTTCTATCTGCATCTCTTCTGCTTTATAAGTCCATACGGCACTACCGTTCACGGCCAAATATCGACCGATTACCAGATTCTCAAAAAGTGACAAGCGTTGTGTTATGAGTACGTTAACATAGCCCGTAACGTGCGATATCGTGAACACCTGGTTCATGCCGCTTCAAGTTGTTAACGTACTCATAACGACGCAAAACTCACCCGTGCGCGCCAAGGAAAGGACTCCCATGACCACTCCCGACGAAAAGACACTCGCCACGCTCACCAAGCTATTTGAGGAGGAGCTTGGCCCCATCGGCGACCGCCAGGTGCTCTACGTGCACGCGCCCGGCCGTTCCGAAATCAGTGGCAACCACACCGATCACGAGGGCGGCCACGTTATCGCCGGCTCGCTCGATGTCGCCGTCGACGGCATCGCCGTAGCGACCGACACCAACAAGGTCCGCGTTGCCGATGAGGGCTACCCCACCTTTGAGATCACGCTCGATACGCTAGACGTTCAGGAGTCCGAGAAGGGCACGTCCGCAAGCCTCGTCCGCGGCATGGCCCACGAAATCGCCTCTCTGGGCGTTGAGCCCCAGGGCTTCGACTTTGCCTTCACCTGCTCCGTCCCCTCGGGCGGCGGTCTTTCGAGCTCCGCTGCTGTCGAGGCGGCATACGGTCGCGCCATGGAGACGCTCTGGGACGCACCCGCCATCGAGCCCGTCGCGCTCGCCCAGATGAGCCAGCGCACCGAGAACAACTATTACGGCAAGCCCTGCGGTCTGATGGACCAGGCCGCCGTTTGCTTGGGCGGCCTCGCCTACATGGACTTTGAGGATCAGGCTCAGCCTAAAACCCAGAAGCTCGAGCTCAACTTTGAGGATCACGGTTATGCGCTCGTGCTCGTTAAGGTCGGTGCCGACCACGTGGCCGCCACCGATGACTACGCCGCCGTTCCGCGCGAGATGCAGGACGTCGCCGCCGAGTTTGGCAAGGCACGCCTGTGCGAGGTAAACGTGGCGGACTTTGACGCCAAGCTCCCCGAGCTGCGCGCCAAGCTGGGCGACCGTGCCTGCCTGCGCGCCGTTCACTACTGGTACGAAAACGGCCTGGTCGACAAGCGCTGGGCAGCCCTGAACGCCGGCGACATCGACCAGTTCCTGGTCCTGACGCGCGAGTCCGGCGCCAGCTCTGCCATGTACCTGCAGAATGTCGTTGCCAAGCTGGGCTCCGAGCAGCCTTCCATGTATGCCCTGGCGCTGGCCGAGCACGTGCTCGACGGCCGCGGCGCCGTTCGTATCCACGGTGGCGGCTTTGGTGGCACCATCCAGGCCTTCGTGCCGCTCGACCTGGTCGACACCTTCATCGCCAAGATGAACGGCTGGCTGGGCGAAGGCTCTGCCCGTCACTACGCCATCTCTGACAAGGGGGCTTACGCGGCATGGCTGTAATGACTGACGTGCGCGAGGCCGCGCAGAACCTGATCGAGTACGCTATCCACCGATCGATGATCGGCCAGGACGATCGCATCTGGGCATACAACACCATTTTGGAGTGCATCGGCGCCACGGGCCCCGCACTCGACATGACTTGGGCACTCCAAGTTGAGAAACTCTCGCTCTTGCACCCCGATACCCTGCCTGACTTTGACCTGGAGGGCACGCTCGCCGTTCTTTCCGAGGCCGCCGTTGCCAACGGCGCTGCCGAGGACACGGCGTCGGGCCGCGACCGCATCGCTATGCGCATCATGGGCGTACTCATGCCGAGGCCTTCGGTTGTAAACGAGGAGTTCAATGGGCGCGTGGGCGTCAACGAGCCCCGCGCCGCGACCGACTGGTTCTACGGCCTGTGCTGTGACGCCGGTTACGTGCGTCGCGCCGCCATCGCGCGCAACATCAAATGGAGCACTTCCACCAACTGGGGTGACCTGGAGATCACCATCAACCTGTCAAAGCCCGAAAAGGACCCGCGCGATATTGCCGCGGCCGGCGCCGCAAAGAACACGGGCGAGAAGTATCCCGCCTGTCAGCTCTGCATCGAAAACGAGGGGTATCCCGGACGCTCCGCCGCAGCCGACGGCGGCGCTCACCCCGCCCGCCAGAATCTGCGCGTTATCCCCATCCAGCTCGACGGCGAGCGCTGGGGTTTCCAGTACAGCCCGT
Organism: uncultured Collinsella sp.; assembly: GCA_938023085.1. Lineage (GTDB taxonomy): Bacteria > Actinomycetota > Coriobacteriia > Coriobacteriales > Coriobacteriaceae > Collinsella. The sequence continues at coordinate 12,425 of CALHDP010000043.1, read as the reverse complement.
ATGCGTATTTTAACGAGCACTGCATTGCCATGAGCTCCGAGCATCGCCCGATGCACGTGGACCGCAAGGGTCTGACCTGTCTGCTCGACTTTGTCGACCTGTTCCCGCACTACTTTATTGGCTCCAACGCCGACCTGCCCATCGTGGGCGGCTCGATTCTTTCGCACGACCACTTCCAGGGCGGTGCGCATGAGTTCCCCATGATGCACGCCGCCGATGTCTCGCAGTTTAGCGTGCCCGGATTTGATCAGGTTAGCGGTACCGTGCTGCAGTGGCCGCTCTCGGTGCTGCGCCTGCGCTCGCATGACCGCGCTCAGCTGCTCGACGCTGCCGAGAAGATTATCCTCGCCTGGCGCGAGTGGACCGATGAGTCTGTGGGCATCATCGCACACACGGCTGACGGTGTGGCCCACAACACCGTGACGCCCGTCATTCGCCGCGTCGACTCCCGCGGCAACGCCGGCGGCGAGATCTACGAGGCCTACCTGGCGCTTCGCTGCAACATCACGACCGACGAGCATCCGCTGGGCGTTTTCCACCCGCATGCCGAATACCACCACATTAAGAAGGAGAACATTGGCCTGATCGAGGTCATGGGCCTGGCCATTTTACCGCCGCGTTTGGTTCCCGAGCTTGGTGCCGTTCGCGAGCACCTGCTGGCAGCCAAGGCTGACGCAAGCTACGATCTTGCCGCCGCACTCGAGGGCGACGACCTTTGCCGCAGCCACACCGCGTGGGCCCTGGACGTCTACACCCGTCGTGCCAATGAGCTTACGGCCGATAACGCCATCGACATCCTGCACGAGGAGGTCGGCGTGGTGTTTGGCCACGTGCTCGACAACGCCGGCGTCTTTAAATGGGACGAGGCCGGCCGCGCCGCCCAACAGCGCTTCATCGACTCGCTGTAGCACGCGAGCTCGAACGCACGCACTTAACAAATAGCGCCTACACGACAACGGCGCCCGCCGGCAACATCGCCGACGGGCGCCGTTTTCTGATGCAAGGGTAGCTAATTTGCACCAAAACAAGGAGTGTTTCAAACTGCCGGCAGAGAAGGAACGCCCCCAGGTGCCGACTTAAACCCCACATTATTCGATGGAAAAACGTGGTTGCCTCCCACATTATTCGATGGAAAAACGTGGTTGCCTCCCACATTATTCGATGGAAAAACGTGGTTTACTCCCACATTTTTCGATGGAAAGACCAAGACGGTCTTATACTAACCATGATCGTTAGGGGGCAGTATGCAGCGACAGCTAATGGACGAACTCATCGCTTGGAAATCTAGGGCAAATCGCAAGCCCCTCCTGCTTAAGGGGGCCCGCCAGACGGGAAAAACCTGGCTTCTCAACGAATTCGCAGGCCAGCAGTATCAAAACGTCATCCGTTTTGACTTTATGCTCGAACCGGGCGCACGTTCGCTGTTCGACGGAAGCCTTGACCCCAAACGCATCATCTCCCAGATAGAGCTCCTGCACGGCCAGACCATAACGCCGACAGACACGCTCATCATCTTCGACGAAATCCAAGAGGCACCGCGTGGCATCACCTCGCTCAAATACTTCAACGAGCTGGCGCCGGAATACCATATCGTGGCAGCCGGCTCCTATATGGGGCTCGCGCTCCGACGCGAAAACGAGTCGTTCCCCGTCGGCAAGATCGACCAGCTTACCATGCGCCCCATGGGGTTTGTCGAGTTCGTTCGTGCCGTCGATGGCGATCCGCTCGCAGATGCCATCCTTGCCGCAAACATGGACCTGCTGGCAAACGTTTCCGAAAAGCTCGAGCGCCTGCTCAAGGAATACCTCGTCGTCGGTGGCATGCCAGAAGTTGTCTCCGCTTTCGCCGCCTCCCACGATTTCATCGAGGCCCGCAGGCTTCAGCAGCAAATCATCGAAGCTTATGAATCCGATTTTGGTAAGCATGCACCAGCCCGCATCGTCGAGCGCATGAGGCTGGTTTGGAAATCCCTTCCCGGCCAGCTCGCAAAGGAAAACAAGAAGTTCGTCTACGGCGCGCTTCGTCCCGGGGCGCGCGCACGCGATTTTGAGGAAAGCCTCCAGTGGCTCATGGACTATGGAATCGTTCATAAGGTACCACGTGTTTCCGCCCTAAGAGCACCGCTCACAAGCTACGAGGATCTCTCGGGCTTCAAGCTGTTCTGCATCGACACCGGCATCCTCGGAGCACTCTCCGGCCTCTCGCCAGCCATTGTTCTGAACGGGCCCGCTGTTTTTACGGAGTTCAAAGGCTCGCTGACCGAGCAATACGTCGCACAGGAGCTTTTGCTCCAAGGCAAAACTCCCGCGTATTGGTCATCCTCCTCCGGCAATGCAGAGACTGACTTTGCCATCGACCATGCGGGGACCGTGCTTCCGCTCGAGGTCAAGGCGGCAGAGAACCTCAAAGCAAAGAGCCTGAGGATTGCCTGCGAAAAGTTCAAGCTCGAGCGCTGCGTGAGAACATCGTTAGCGACATATAGAGACGAGGGCACGCTCGTCAACATTCCGCTCTGGGAGATTGGGCAAATCGACAAGCTGGCGTAGGCGCTGTGGAGGGGGTGCCCCGTAAGGAGTGTCCCAAACTGCCGGCAGAAAAGAAACGTCCCCATCTGCCGCATTCCCGAAGCAAGGCAACGCCGATGTCTTGGCAACGGCAGCGAGCGGGCCGCACTTGAGACAAGGTGACGTGAAACGAAAGGGCGCTGACCTTCTGGTCGCGCCCTTGAAGTTGAACGTCAGATTGTCCAAATGCGGCCCGCGCAGCGTCGGCCGGTTACGGCGTTTGGCAAAACGCCGTAACTCTAAAGTTCGGTTACCTCAACACTGTTGTAGATCTCGTCCCAACGGTCCATGACCAGGTGGCCGGTCTTGGGATCCATCGCGTTGAGCTTGCCGCAGGTGTTGGCGGTCTTAAGCACCGTAACGTCGTCGGCGCCGGCAGCAATAGCATGTGCAAAGCCGGCGATCGTCGAGTCGCCGGAACCCGTCGCGTTGACAGCGGCAATCGCGGGCGTCTTGGCGCGGAACGCACGACCCTCATGGAAGCCTACCGAGCCGGCAGCGCCCATCGAGACGACAACCCAGGGAATACCGGCAAAACGGCCGTCGGCGGCAAGCGCCTCGCGCAGGGCATCGACATCGTCGGTCGTAAAGGACGTGCCCAGCAGGCCGTTGATCTCGGTCAGGTTGGGCTTCACGAGCTCGGGCTTGGCGTCGGACTCCAGCGCGGCCTCCAGCGATGCACCCGAGGTGTCGAGCAGCACCTTGGCGCCCGCCTCCTCGGCGATTTTAACCAGCTCGGCATAGTAGCTGGCATCGACGCCGCGCGGCAGCGAGCCCGAAAGCGTCACGACGTCCGCCTTCGCAGCAAGCTCGGCAAACTTGGCCGTAAAGGCCTCGAGCTCGGCCGGGGCGATCTGCGGGCCGCTCTCCAGCAGCTCAGTCTGATTACCCTCGTGCAGAATATTCAGGCAAATGCGCGTCTCACCGGCGATGGGCACAAAGTCGTTCTTGACGCCGTCGGCATCCATAAGCTCGGCCATATAGGCACCCATGTGGCCGCCGAGCAGGCCGGTCGCGAGCACATCGTCGCCCAGCTGCAGCAGCACACGGCTCACGTTGAGGCCCTTACCGCCAGCGGTCTTTTCGGGCGTCACGCGGTTAACGTCGTCGATGATCAGCTTGTCGAGTTGATAGCGCGTATCGATCGACGGGTTCATGGTAACGGTCAGAATCATGTTGAACTCCTGTTTAGAAAACCGGCCCGCGCCCCATCACAGAAACGCGAGCCGTCAACGGACTAGTTAATTACGCCGGATACCCGCTAATCGTGATACTCGCCGCGGTCCCACTTCTCGAGGAACTCATCGAAGAAGTGCGGATCGGCCTGGGCCTCGGCGTCGGCCTTGTTGCAGGCGTCGATCTTGGCGATCAGGGCATCGTGCTCGGGAGTCTTCTCGTAGGGCTCCTCCAGGAAGGCAAGCATGATGTCGGCCATCAGGAACTCGCCGGTGATCTTGCCGCCAAAGCCCACGATGTTGGCGTTGAGCTCACGACGGGCATAGAGGGCAGAGGTCATGTCGCGGACCAGGGCGCAACGGGCGCCGGGGACCTTGTTGACGGCGTTGGTGATGCCAATGCCGGTGCCGCACAGGGCCACGCCAAAGTCGGCCTTGCCGCTGGCAACAGCCTCGCCCACGGCCTTACCGTAGATGGGATAGTGCGTACGGGTGTGGCTGTAGGTACCGCAGTCGAGCACCTTGTAGCCAGCCTGCTCCAGGCGGTCGGCCAGATAGATCTTCTCGTCCGTAACGATATGGTCGCAACCGATTGCGATGGTCTTCTTCATCAGAACGTCCTTTCGTCTGAATTCACAAGTTGAGGTAGAAGTTCGAGTTCTCGGTGGCTCTCGTTAGGCCATCTTGTTGAGCATGTCGACACGGATCTGGTGACGGCCGCCGGCGTACTGGGCACGCAGGAACTCACGGGCGATCTTCTTAGCGACCTCGGTGCCCACAACGCCCGGGCCCATGGTGACCATGCGCGAGCCGTTGTGCTCGCGGGTCATGTAAGCGGAACGCTCGTCGGAAATGTTGGCGACGACCATGCCCTTGATCTTGACGGCGGCCATATAGGAGCCGACGCCGTACTTATCGAATGCGAAGCCCTGGGAATCCTTGTGCTCCAGCAGGTCCTTGGCAACGGCGGTCGCGGAATCGACAAAGTCCGCGGCAGGGGTCTCGGAATAGTCGACGACCTCGTGACCGTCGGCGATGAGCATCTCCTTGATGGACTCCTTCATCGACATACCGTCGGCATCGGAAGCGATTACAACCCTCATGACATCCTCCTTGAGAGATACGCAGGTGCGTAGTTTCTGTTTGGAAGTGTTGAATCGCATTCAGGTCCGGGCATCTGAATGTGCGGTTCTTCACTGTTCATGTTTATTTGAACACATTCGAACAGTAACTGCAACAACTATTTGTTTATCTTTGTTCTTTTTTGAACAAATACCGTTCACAGATGATTGCTGACCGTTTGGACCGGGCGCGGACGTAGCGACCATGTGTTCAACAAACAAAAGGGCGGCCGAGAACGTGTCTCGACCGCCCTTCGGCGGTATTTCCCGGTATATACAGCTGTTTTAGCTACTCGGACTGCCCACCCTTTTTGGCGTGCTTGGACGGAGCGCCCAGAAAGCGACCCGTCAAATAGTTCGCCGGGCCGGAAATATCAATCCCCAGTAGCACGTGCCCCAGCCACAAAAACGCCGCGAGCACCAGCAGTGGAATCACGCACGAGGTCACGATCATCACGATGACACCTTCGATCAGATCGGTCACCTGCTGTACGATCTCGTCGGTCATCTGTTTGGCACCACTGGTTACCGACGTGACGAGACCCGAGGCGCCGTCGGCAAGCTGCTCAAGCACATTCTTGGACTCTGTGGACTCGGTCTTTTTCTTGCTTACTTTGGAGCTGTCGCTATCTGCCGCACCCGCAGCGTCGGCCGCCTTTTGCTCGGCCACCTCGATGCTCACTCGATACGTTTCGTCGACCTTTTGCGACACCCATACGCTTGCAGGCACCAAGGCCATTCCGATCATGGCGACCACCAGCACGCGAGTCGCCACGCGGCGCAGGACGGCGCTCGTGCTCCAGCGCCCGTGAATGCCGAGCGACACCGCAAAGAGCACCAGCGCAAACGGGATCAGGATGCCCAGGCCAACCGACCACAAAATGGTCAGCAGGTATTTCTCGAGGTAGAGCACAGCAAGCACGATACCAAGGTTGCCTGAAAGCTGCGCGAGCTGCTCGGCAACTGGCGTTCCCGTATCGCCCGGCAGCGCAGTGATACCCGCAGATAGGGCGACGCACGAGGTCGTGAGCGCCAAAACATTGCCCTTCTTTTGATCGATGACCTCGATGGTAGAGTCCCAAGTTTTGGTATCGGCAAAATGCGGACGAGCTACAAAGCCCGACAGCAGCGCCAGTACCACGAGCGCAACGATAAAGCCAATCTGCAGCTTTTTGTTTGCGCACACGACATCGGACAGGCTGGGCTGCAGCTCGGTTACCGTCGTATGCTCGGTTATCTGGACAGGACGCCCATGAGCCAGCTCGTGCGCATCTGTCTTTTGAATCAATCCGTTGTCCGGCATTTGGACACCTCCTCATTCCGGCCTGCATTGCGGATGGAAGTATACCCACCCATCGAAAAACCGAACGGGAGGGCGTGCAGAAGCTCCAAGACTGTCCCCAACGACTAGTCGTTTAAGAACGTCCCCAATGACTGTCTCGGGATGAGTTGCGGTGGAATAGGGTTTGTTTTGTGCCCGCCGGCCCCTATTCAGTCCCTATTTCACCGCAACTTGGAGGAGGACAGAAAAAGCCCTGCCGCGGGTAGCGGCAGAGCTTTTGGAAGGGGACTTGGTTGTGCGGGCTCGTTAGGCGAGCTTGGCCTCGAGCTCGGCGATGCGCTTATAGGCATCGATGGTAAAGCGGGTCTGCTTCTCCAGGATCATAGTGGTCATGAGAGTGTCCTGAGCGTGAGCCATGATGAAGGTCATCTCCATCTCGCCACCGCCGGCCTCCTGCGAAAGCAGCTTGGTCTGCGTGTCGTGGGCACCGATGAGCGCATCGCTGGCATCCTTGTGCAGCTGCTCGGCCTTCTCGAAATCACCCTCGCGAGCAGCGTCGAGCGCTGCAAGCAGATCGGTCTGGGCGTCACCTGCGTATGCGACGATCTCGAATCCAACCATCGAGATTTCTTCTTTGGTTGCCATATTGCGTTCCTTTCACATATGAACCAATGGAGAGCATCGCGTCCGGGCATACGCGCTGCGTTCTGTATGGCAGAAACATTAACATTCAAACAAAAAAGAACAACGCAAAACATAATTTCAAGCTATGAACGGTCAATTTTCACCCGTGAACGGTTTCCAAACCATTTCGAACAATATCAAACATGATTAACGGAAACCCAATCAGGACCGCACCCTAACGCAAATCGCGCACCGTATCGCCCTCTACGAGCACGCCGGGGATCAGCATGTGCTCCACGCCAGACACAACGCCCTCGGCGCCGGCGATTTTGTCGACCGCCCACATGCCGACGCGCCTGTTGTCGAAGCGCACGGTGGTCAGGCGACGATCGGGCACGATATCGCCCAGGCTGTCATCAACACCCACCACACTCACGTTCTCGGGCACGCGCTTTCCGCGCGACTCGAGTCCGCGAATGCAGCCGTAGGCCATGGCATCGTTGGAGGCATAAATGGCCGTGCAGGTCGGATCATCCGCAAGCACCTGGCCGGCGGCATATCCGCTCTGTGCCGTCCAATCGCCACGGACGAGTCGCGGCGGCTCAATACCATGCGCACGCAATGTCTCACGCCAGCCCTCCTCGCGCCGCATGCCCGAAAGCGAGCGCTCGGGACACGAGATAAAGTGCACGGTCTTGTGCCCCTGCTCCAGCAAGTACTCGACCACCTGGCGCGAACAATCGAACTGGTCGTTATCGACCGTCGAGCACAGCGGGTGCTCTAGCATGGTAACGAGCACCGTCTGCATACCGGGCAGCGGCTCGAAGGTGCCAAAGTCCGCCGGCATGCGGTTCATAATCACGACCATACCGTCCACCGGCAGTGCGCTCATACGCGACGATGCGCTCTCGAGGGTATACGGATGCCCATCTACTTTAGTGAGGGTGATGGCGTAGCCGTGTTTGTCGGCGGCGGCGGCAAAACCCTCCATACGGTCGAGGTTGCCGGTGCCAGTAATGTTGAACATGGCGACGCCGACGGTCTTAAACTTGCCGCGGCGCAGCGATCGACCGGCAAAATTGGGGCGATACCCCAGCTCGCGCATGGCGGCACGCACGCGCTCCTTGGTCTCTGGGCGCACGCTGGGCGAATCGTGCACCGTACGCGAGACTGTCTGCTCCGAGACGCCCGCGAGACGCGCCACATCCTTAACGGAAACCGATTTTTTAACAGCGGCCATAGGTCGATCTTTCTATGTCAACGATGCCATCGCGGGCATCCCAACAGACAAAATGAACGCCTCCAAGTATATCCAACGCCTCCCCCGCAATACGCTCACCACCCAAAACCTACCGTTCACCGACAATCCTGCTTCCCCGAACGGCTTTTGTCGCGCAAATGTTAACGTTGCCATTGTGCAAACACGGAGCCACCGGGCGGCTCAAACGTTTACGCATAAGGAATCGACGGTTCGCAGGCACAGGAACCACCGGTTCGCGTCTTTTTTTGTGTCGCAAAATGGCAACGTCAACATTTTGGCAATCGAACGTCAAAAGCTACCATCGTTGCTAACCCACCGACTCTTAGGAGCATTGCATGGAGCAACTCATCGCCATCATCGAAAAGGGCCAGCCCTTTTTCAACGCGATCGCCCGCAACAAGTACCTCAAGGCGATTCGCGACGGCTTTATCTCCGTCATCCCCATCATCATCTTCTCGTCCATCTTTTGCCTGGTAGCCTCGGTCCCCAACATCTGGGGTTTCTACTGGCCCGATGACATCAACAACGCCCTGTGGAAGTGCTACAACTACTCCATGGGTATCCTGGCCATCGCCTGCGCTGCCACCACGGCCAAGCACTTCGCCGACGCTCAGAACCGCGATCTGCCCAAGAACAACCAGATCAACTTCATCTCGTGCATGTGCGCGGCCATCATCGGCTTCTTGCTCCTTTCGAGCGACACGATCGCCACGGACGCCGCCAGCGGCTTCAACACCACCTACCTTGGTTCCAAGGGCCTGCTGACCGCCTTTATCGCTGCGTTTGTGACCGGCATCATCTACAAGTTCTTCATTAAGCGCAACATCACCGTCAAGATGCCCGAGCAGGTTCCGCCCAACATCTCGCAGACCTTTAAGGACATCATCCCCTTTTCCGTCTGCATCACCGTCTTTTGGGTCTTTGACATCGTTTCCGCGCTGCCTTTGGCTTCTGCTTTGCCCAGGGCGTCATCCAGGTGTTCCAGCCCCTGTTCACCGCTGCCGACGGCTATATCGGTCTCGCTGTGATCTACGGCGCCATGAGCCTGTTCTGGTTCGTCGGCGTCCACGGCCCCTCGATCGTCGAGCCCGCCATCGCCGCCGCCCTCGTTGCCAACATGACCGACAACCTAGCTGCGTTCCAGGCTGGCCAGCACGCTTCCGCTGTCCTGACCCAGGGTGCCCAATACTTCGTCGTCTGCATGGGCGGCACCGGCGCCACGCTCGTCCTGGTCTTTATGTTCTGCTTCCTGGCCAAGTCTCAGGAGATGCGCGCCGTCGGTAAGGCCGCCATCGTCCCCGTCTGCTTTGCCGTCAACGAGCCGCTGCTGTTCGCCGCGCCCATCGTGCTCAACCCCGTCTTCTTTGTCCCGTTTGTCTTTGCCCCGATCGCCAACATCTGGATCCTCAAGATCTTTATCGACTTCTTGGGCATGAACGGCTTTATGTACACCCTGCCTTGGACCGTCCCCGGCCCCATCGGCACCATCATGGGCCTGGGCTTCCAGCCGCTCGCCTTTGTGATGCTCGCCATCATCCTGGTCGTCGACTTCCTTCTGTACTACCCGTTCTTCCGTGCCTATGACGCCCAGAAGTGCGCCGAGGAGGCCGAAATCTCCCAGGAGGAGCTCGCCGCCAAGAACGCCGAGAAGGCCGCCAAGCTCAACGACGCCTTCCAGGGCAAGGCCGACGCCAAGAGCGTTGCCGCCGGCGCCGCTGCCGAGGCCGTGAAGTCCGATGCCCCCGCCGTTCCCGCAGCACCCGCTGCCGAGGCAACGACCGCCAGCGACCTCAACGGCAAGCGCGTGCTCGTGCTCTGCCAGGGCGGCGGAACCTCGGGTCTGCTCGCCAACGCGCTGGCCAAGGCCGCCAAGGAGCGCGGCATCAATCTTGAGACCGCTGCCGAGGCCTATGGCAACCACGTTGACATGCTCCCCGACTTTGACCTGGTCGTCCTGGCCCCGCAGGCCGCCAGCTACCTGGCCGACCTGCAGAAAGACTGCGAGCGCGTGGGCAACAAGTGCGTCGCCTGCCGCGGTAAGCAGTACATCGAGCTCTCCCAGAACGGCGATAAGTCTCTCGCCTTCGTCTCCGAGCAGCTTTCGAAGTAAGTAACGCTCAGGGCCAGCCGACCATCCAAGACCGGCTGGCCCTTCGATTTAGACGATTGGATCATCATGTCCGTTAACCCTGCTAGCGTCACTAACCCGCCTGCGCAGTTTCCCGAGGGCTTTGTCTTTGGCGGCGCCACTGCTGCCTACCAGGTAGAGGGCGAGACCCGCACTCACGGTAAGGGCAAGGTTGCCTGGGACGACTTCCTGGAGGCCCAGGGGCGCTTTTCCCCCGATCCCGCTTCGGACTTCTACAACCAGTACCCCGTCGACCTGAAGCTGTGCGAGGAGTTTGGTATCAACGGCATTCGCCTCTCCATCGCCTGGAGCCGCATCTTCCCCAACGGCACCGGTGAGATTAACCCCGAGGGCGTCCAGTTCTATCACGACCTTTTCGCCGAATGTCACAAGCACCACGTTGAGCCGTTTGTCACGCTGCATCACTTCGATACGCCGCTGCCCCTCTTTGAGAAGGGCGACTTCCTCAACCGCGAGACCATCGACGCCTTTGTGGACTTTGCCGCCTTCTGCTTTAAGGAGTACGCCGACCAGGTGACCTACTGGTTCACCTTTAATGAGATCTGGGCCGATGCCTCCAACACCTACATCGAGGGCACCTTCCCCGGTGGCGTCAAGGCGCATCTGGCCGAGGCCTTCCAGTGCGAGCACAACATGATGCTCGCCCACGCCAAGGCAGTACTGGCCTTCCACAACGGCGGTTTTAAGGGCAAGATCGGCGTCATCCAGTCGCTGGAGTTTAAGTACCCGCTCAACGAGAACGACCCCGCCGACATCAAAGCCGCTAATAACGAGCACGTGTTGCAGAACCAGTTCTTGCTCGACGCCACTTTCCGCGGCGACTACGCGCCTGACACCTTGGAGTGCGCCAACCGCCTGGCTGCCGTCTCGGGCGGCACCATCGAGATTCTGGACGAGGACCTCGAGATTATGCGCGAGGCCGCACTCTACAACGACTACCTGGGCGTTAACAACTATCAGTGCCGTTTTTTGAAGGCTTACGATGGCGAGAACGACCTGCACCACAACGGTACGGGCGAAAAGGGCACCGGCCGTTGGCGCGTCAAGGGCATTGGCGAGCATGTGAACAAGCCTGGCATCCCCACCACCGACTGGGACTGGATCATCTATCCCGAGGGTCTGTTCGATCTGCTCGTCTACATTAAGCAGCGCTACCCCAACTACAAGCAGATCTTCATCACCGAGAACGGCATGGGCTACAAGGACCCCTACAAGGACGGTTTTGTGGACGACCAGCCGCGCATCGACTACATCGAGCAGCACCTGCGCTGGTTGCTCAAGGCCATGGAGGTGGGCGTCAACGTGGGCGGCTACTTCCTGTGGAGTCTGCAGGATCAGTTCTCCTGGACCAATGGCTACAACAAGCGTTACGGCTTCTTCTACGTTGACTTTGAAACCCAGAAGCGCACGCCCAAGGCAAGCGCCTACTGGTATAAGCACGTGGCGCAGACCCGTCGTCTGGACTAGCAGCTTGCGACGAGCGGTTGGCGGAATTGCACCGCCCACATAACCTGTCCCCATTTCTCAGCCGGGGGCGGCACGCCACACGGCGCGCCGCCCCCGACCTTTTTGGGCGGTTCGGGGTCCGTTTGTCTCAATCTGTAACATCTAGCCGAGTATTTCGACCCTACCTGTTACAGATTGAGACAAACGGGATCGCCCTTTCTGAAAAATCTCAATCTGTAACACGTAGCCCACTTTTGACCGTCTACCTGTTACAGATCGAGACAAACGGAGTAGGACCTAACCCCGTATGTCCCTAACAGTCGAGCGTTCGACCAGCGTGCTCGGCACATGAATCGCCTCGATAGACGAGCTCTCTCCAATCGCCGCCTCAAACGCAAGCTTACCGACACCGCGCAAATCAAATCGCAGCGTCGTCAGCCGATTGTGAGGAACAAGTCCCTCGAGTGCGTCGTCGATACCAACCACGCTCACGTCATCGGGCACGGACAGGCCCGCGTTCTCGAGCGCGGCGATAACGCCCAGCGCCATCTGGTCATTTGCCGCAAGCACGGCAGTCGGCGCCTGCGACCCGCCGGCAAGCACCTCGGCCGCAATCCGCTCGCCCATGGCGTACCCACTGTCCGCACTCCAATCGCCACGCAGCATCGGAGCGGCATCGACATGAGCACGACCCAGCGTATCGCGCCAACCGGCCTCACGAAAACGCGAGGAAATCGAGTTTTCCGGACCCGCCACAAACCGCATATTCGAGTGACCATGTTCCAGCAGATAATTGGTCAACA
>CALHDP010000042.1 GCA_938023085.1 uncultured Collinsella sp. | reverse complement strand
TCTGGGGCATCGGCCCCGGCGTGGCGGCCCGTCTCGAGAAATACGGCGTCTACGACCTGATGGGCGTCGCCGCACTCGACGAGAACCTGCTCTACGACGAACTCGGCGTCAATGCCGAATATCTTATCGACCACGCCTTCGGGCGTGAGCCGACAACCATCGCCGATATCCAAGCTTATCGCCCGCAGGCGACCTCGACTACCACAGGACAGGTGCTCTCGAAGGGCTATGCCTATGAGCAGGCCTATACGGTTTTGCGCGAGATGGTCGATGCCGCCGTGTTGGACTTGGTCGATAAGCACGTGGTCTGCGACAGCATCTCGCTCTTTGTGGGCTATGCAAGCGAGCGCGCCGACATCCGACGGCTCGATGCCAGCGGAACGGCGCAATATATAGATGGTTGTGGGCACCTGCGCTCAAGCACATCGAGCATCGAACCCGCCGCAACCGCCGGCCCCGAGCTCGCGCCCCGCGCGCCCAAGCCCGTTCAGCGTGACGATGAACGCCGGCGTTTGGTACGAGAGGCTCAGGCAATTGACGGCATCTTTGTGGGCGAGCACGGCGGCAAGCCGCGCGGTGGCTACGCCGCGCTCTTTGCACACTCCAACGCCTCGCGCAAGCTGCCCGAGCGCACCAATTCGTTTAAGAAGATCATGGGGTATTTCGATGACCTTTGGGCGCAAACGGTCGACCCCAAGCGACCGGTCAAGCGCATCAATCTGGGCTTTGGCAATCTGATGCCCGAGGAATTTGCCACCGTCGATCTGTTTAGCGATGTCGAGGCCAATGAGCGCGAGCGCGACCTGGCGCGCGCCGTCCTGGCCGTAAAGGGCAAGTACGGCAAGAACGCCCTGGTCAAGGGATTAAGCTTTACCGCCGGCGCCACCGCGCGCGAACGCAACGACCAAGTTGGAGGACACCGTGCCTAAACCCAAACAGCAGCCTGTGCGCCCGCCAACCGCCTTCGAGCGCTTGACGGACCCCGAGGGCAGACGCCGCGCCGCCGACCCCAACCTCACCGCCAACGGTTCCGTCCGCGCCAACCGCGCCGCGCAGTTTATGCCCTTTGCCGCCCTCACGGGATACTACGAACTCGTGCGCAAGCAAGAGGTCACCGTTGAGCCCAAGTGTGAATTGACAGAAGAAAAAGCCCTCGAGCTTTCCAAAAAGCTCGAGGGCCTCAAACGTGGCGACTTAGTCCGTGTCACCTATTACGATACGTACGGCTACCGCGCCCGCACCGGCATCCTCGATGAGGTACTCCCCGCTTTCAAATTGCTCAAGCTCAAAGACATCGCCATCAACTTCGACGATATCCAAGACGTTGAGCTGCGCGGTCGAGCCTAGCGACGTTCCCCGCACCAAACACGCGCCCTACAGTTTCATGACGTAATAGCCCGCATCCTTCACCGCCGCCTCAAGCGCGTCGCGGTCGATTGGGTTTTTAGAGCGCACGCGCGCCGTGTGGTCGGCATACGTCACCGTAGCCCAAACGCCATCGAGCGCATTGAGGGCATTCGTCACGTTCTGAGCGCAGCCGTCACAGCTCATCCCGCCGATGAGCAGCTCCTCGCTATAGGGGTAATGAGACGAATCGGTATCCGCGACCACGACCTTCTTGGCCTTCTTGCCGCTCGCACCCTCGCTACAGCAACTCTTCCCGTGTGTCGAAGCGGCAATGCGACGCAACCCAAAAAACAAACCGACGGCAATCACGGCGAGCACAATAATATTTGCAGGGTTAAGCAAGTCGTCCATGCGATCCCCTTTCTCCGAACTCTCATACCTATACCCCCATGGGGTGTTCCCATCTTACTCCAAACTCGTGTCGGTTCAGTCAATTAGTTTCCCGCTTCAAACTTTTTTGTTGACCTTGGCTTACTTTCGTGTATAAGTTTTCCTAGGCTAACAACTGAGGACCCGAAAGGAGCATCGTGACTCGAACCATTGACATCCCAACATACCAAACGGCTGTCGTGCGCAACTGCTCCCCTACGCTCGCAGGTATCAAGCCAGCTTCGCTCTTTACCTATCCCGGCGTTTACGCCAACCAAAACGGAAAACCCAGCGCCGCCCATATCGAAAAGCGACGCTCTCGCCTGCTCGCCGTCATAGCCCAATGCAACCGCGAGCTCCAGCCACTCGGGATCCACATGAGCGTTTTGGTCTGGCGCCCCTGCGGAGCGCTCATCTATGTGTACCGCCCTGCGGACCTCATGCGATACCTCTCCGACCCCCGCGCCGCGACGGCGCTTGTCGCCGAAGGTTACGATGTCCACAACCTGCCCGCATCCCTGGTGCATCTCGCCGCGCGCATTACGCTGGCAAGCAGCAATGCCGCAGAAAGCGCCTATGACGGCAGCGTCTGCGCACTCGCGCGAAATAGGCACTGCGATACGGGCTGCACGTGCGAGTTCCCCCACGAAATTGGCTATTTTTTGGGCTATCCCTACGAAGATGTCCATCAGTTTATCGTCCAGCACGGCGAAAACTATAAGGTCTTTGGCGCATGGAAGGTATACACAAACGTTGAGCAGGCACTCACGACCTTCGATTCCTATCGCGCATGCACGCAATACCTTACCTACATCTATCAACAGGGCTGCACCCTAAAACAACTTGTCCAGGCAACCCGATAGAGCATACAAAACGCGGCCGCACGCCGCACAACCGAAAGGAAAACATATGAGCAAGATCGCAGTCGTCTACTGGAGTGGTACAGGCAACACCGAGGCCATGGCAAACTTCGTTGCCGAGGGCGCAACCGGTGCCGGCGCCGAGGCAGAGGTCATCTCCTGCGCCGACTTCTCCGCAGACAAGGCCGCCGGCTATGACGCCATTGCCTTCGGCTGCCCCGCCATGGGTTCCGAGGAGCTTGAGTATGACGAGTTCCAGCCTATGTGGGACGAGGTCAAGGAGACCCTCGGCGATAAGAAGGTCGTCCTCTTTGGCTCCTACTCGTGGGCCGAGGGCGAGTGGATGGACAATTGGAAGGCCGATGCCGACGAGGCGGGCGTCAACGTCGTCGATTCCGTCATTTGCTACGATGCGCCCGACGATGAGGGCGAGGCGGCCTGCAAGGCTCTGGGAGCAGAGCTGGCCTAACGAAGCCGCCAGAAAGCCGCAAGGCAACTGACAGCCGAGTACCGCGCAACAACAGTAGCTCATGCCCAAACAAAAACGGGGGCCGGATACCATCCGGTCCCCGTTTGTTATATCGACAACCTCGATGCGCCGCTACGAGATATTGCCCAAAAACGCCTTAGTGCGTTCGCTCTTGGGATGGTCGAAGACCTCGCTCGGCGTGCCTTCTTCCACGATAACGCCACCATCCATAAAGACGACGCGGTCGGCGACGTCGCGGGCAAAGCCCATCTCGTGCGTCACGACAATCATGGTCATGCCGTCGCGTGCCAGGTCGCGCATGACACCCAGAACGTCGCGAACCAGCTCGGGGTCGAGCGCCGAGGTGGCCTCGTCAAAGAGCATGACGTGCGGGTTCATCGACAGGGCGCGGGCGATGGCCACGCGCTGCTGCTGGCCGCCCGAGAGCTGGCTCGGCATAAAGTCGATACGCTCGGCAAGACCGACCTTGGTCAGCTCCTCGATAGCAATCTTCTCGGCCTCTTCCTTGCTGCGCTTGAGCACCTTTTGCTGCGCAAGCATGACGTTCTTTTTGACCGACAGGTGCGGGAACAAATTGAACTGCTGGAACACCATACCCAGATGCGTACGCACCTTGTTGAGGTCGACACCCTTGGCGCACACATCCACGCCCTCAACGATAATCGAGCCGCTCGTGGGATGCTCCAGACGATTGATGCAGCGAAGCATCGTCGACTTGCCCGAGCCCGAGGGGCCCAGAACCACGACGACCTCACCCTTGTGCACATCCAGATCGATGTCACGCAGGACCACGTTATCGCCAAAGGCCTTCTGGAGGTTCTTGATACTGACGACGACCTCGTTCGAGTTATTGGTTTCGCTCATGATAGGACCTCCTTACAGACCGGCGATGTGATCGGCAGGCGTCGCGACAACCTGTCCGGCGCTCTTGGCGGGACGCTTCTTCTTGGTCTCGGCCGTGCCCAAAAGCCTCGCCTCAAGACCGCTCACCAAGCGAGCGAGCGGCAGGGTGATGACCAGATAGAACAGGGCGGCAACCACATACGGCGTGATGGAGCCCGTCGTGGCAACGATGGTGCGGGCGTTCATGACAATCTCGACC
The DNA here is from genome assembly GCA_938023085.1 of uncultured Collinsella sp. Classification (GTDB taxonomy): domain Bacteria; phylum Actinomycetota; class Coriobacteriia; order Coriobacteriales; family Coriobacteriaceae; genus Collinsella. The sequence continues at coordinate 2,256 of CALHDP010000042.1, read as the reverse complement.
ACGCCCACGGCAGCGAGCAGCGACGTATCCTTATAAAGCAGGATGAACTCACTGGTCAACGTAGGCAGAACATTGCGGAACGTCTGCGGAATCATAACGTAGAGCAGTGTCTGGAAGGCGTTCATGCCCAGCGAGCGCGCGGCCTCGTTCTGGCCCTTGGGGATCGACTGAATACCGGCGCGGAAGATCTCGCACAGGTAGGCGGACGAGTTCATGGCCATGACGATGACGCCCAGCACATAGTCGTCAACCTTGACGCCGGCCAGCGGCAGGCCAAAGAACGCGATGTAGATCTGCAGGAACGCCGGCGTACCACGGATGATATTCACATAGATGCCGGCAAGGCAACGCAGGATGCGCGACTTGGAGATGCGCATGAGCGACAAGGCAAAGCCAAAGGGAATTGCCAGCGGAAACGCCACGAGCACGATCGAGAGCGACATGAGGAAGCCTTTGAAGACGATCGGCAGGCTCTGGACCAAAATGACCGGGTTCAGGAACAGGCGAAGGAACATGTTGGAATTCCACGCCTCGACCCACGGCTGATCCTTAAGGTCGGCTAGCAAATTATCAAAGGCCGTCACGCCCTTAATCTCCACCGACGGAATCTTGGAGATCTTCTTGGTCGAGCCGTCGGCGAGCGTATAGGTTCCGCTAAAGGCCTCGTCGCCACCCTCGACGGGGAAGGTCACGCCGTAGACCTCGACACGGAAATAGCCGCCGGCGGGCGCCGTCTCGCCAAAATCGATCTTGAGCGTCTGGCCGTCCACCTTGCACGTGGGCTTCATGGGCGTACGGTCCATAAGGTCGTCGCCCGAGAGCATCGTCAGGCGCGTGTCATCGGCACCAAACGTCGTACCGTCGACAAACGTCAGCGAAAGACCGCTCAGCTCCTCGTCGGCATCGGCCTGGACCTCCCAGGTAATGCGCGTCTCGGTACCGCCGACCACGTCGCTGCCCGAACCGGTATTGGGACGCGCGGTGATCTTTGCGGTCTCGAGCGCCTGAGCGGTCGAAGGCACGGCTGCCCCCGCGCACACCAAAGCGAGCGCCACAGCCAGGGCGCAGGCTAGCTTTTGGAGCATCGAGGGCAGCGGGAAACGCCGACCCATGGCCCCTTCGTTCAATCGAGACAAGGTGGCTCCTAACGTATAAGTTGCCGACATTACGGGACGGGACGACGCCCGTTCAAGAAACGCAAAGGCCCTCTCCGCCAAAACGGAAAGGGCCCGCGCGTTATCAAGTAACTATTTTACTTGATGTTGTACTTAGACATGAGGGCGTCAACGGTACCGTCGTCGGTCAGGTCCTTGATGGCCTGGTTGATGTCGTCCTTGAGCTTGGTGTTGCCCTGGTTGATGGCGATGGCATACTCCTCGCCGGTGCTGATCTGCTTGATGGTCTGGCAGGTGTTGAACTGCTCGGCGGTCAGCTGGCTGGCAACGGAGCGGTTGGTGACTACGGCGTCGCCCTTATCGGACTGCAGGGCGCTGAAGCACTCGGTGGCGTCCTTGTAGGGAACGATCTTGGCCTTGGGGAAGTTCTCCTGGGCAAAAGCCTCGGCGGTTGAGCCAGACTGGACGATGATGGTAGCGTCGGCGTTGTTGAGCTTCTCGCTGTAGTTGTCGGCCGTGATGTCGGTGTTATCGACCTTGGTCACGATAGCCTGATCGTCCATGTAGTAGGAATCAGAGAAAGCGACTTCCTTCTCACGCTCGGGCGTGTCGGTGATGGCCGCGATGGAGACGTCATACTTGGCGCCCGAAGCGACGCCCGGAACCAGCGTGTCGAAGTCGTTGTTGACGTACTCGACATCCAGACCCAGCTTGTCACCGATAGCCTTGATGAGCTCAAGGTCAAAGCCCTGATAATCGCCGTTGTCATCCTTATACTCAAACGGAGCGTACTCGGCAGAGGTGCCGACGGTCAGCGTACCGTCCTTGACGAGCGCGTACTCCTTGGAGCCGTCGACCTTCTCGACCTTAGCGTCGTCAGAGCTGCTGGAACCGGCATCAGAACCAGAGGTGGCGTTGGACGAGCCGCAGCCCGTCAGTGCGAGGGCGAGCGCCATGGCACCCGTGGCGGCAAATGCGCCAAGCTTCTTGAGCTTCATAATCAGTCTCCTTCCGGTGACCTCGTTTGATTCAGAGGTCTGCAAAAACTGTTGGCTATTATGCACCCGGAATTACGAATCTGCAATGAGAAAACTGATTGAAACAAACCCATAACGTGAATGGAATACTAGATCGGAAGAGC
>CALHDP010000041.1 GCA_938023085.1 uncultured Collinsella sp. | reverse complement strand
CGACGAGGACTGGGCGCGCGCCGAGGAGGGTCTGCGCACCGCTCTGGAGCAGCTACACATGGACTACGAGGTCAACGAGGGCGACGGCGCCTTCTACGGGCCCAAGATCGACTTCCACCTGGAGGACTCGCTCGGTCGCACCTGGCAGTGCGGTACCGTTCAGCTGGACTTCCAGATGCCGCTCAACTTTGACCTGGAGTACGTGGATGCCGACGGCACCAAGAAGCGCCCCATCATGCTGCACCGCGTGTGCTTTGGCTCCATCGAGCGCTTTATCGGTATTCTTATCGAGCACTTTGCGGGCAAGTTCCCCACCTGGCTGGCTCCCGTGCAGGTCAAGGCACTTCCCGTCTCCGAGAAGAGCCGCGACTACGCCCACGAGGTGTGCGCTAAGCTGGAAGAGGCCGGCATTCGCGTGGTCTGCGACGACCGCGACGAGAAGATCGGCTACAAGATCCGCGAGGCCCGCAGCATCGACCGCGTGCCCTACATGCTCATCCTGGGCGAGAAGGAGGTCGAGGCCGGCAACATCTCCGTCCGCGATCGCTCCAACGAGACCGTTCAGATGAGCGTCGACGAGTTTGTTGCCAAGGTGCTCGAGGAGATTAAGACTCGCGCCTAAGGCAAACTTCACAACAATTAACAAAGGCGACCGTCCACAAAGGGCGGTCGCCTTTTTCTTACCAAAATAAGAAAAGCCGCTGGTTGAGCGGCTTTTTTTGTTGCACAAAAAGGTACAGGTTTTTGTAGAGGGGTATGGAGATGTACCTACTGGCAGTACATTTTGCGTAATCTGGGCAAACGCTGATTAATTGCTCGTATAATGTCGTCTGTCGAAAGATACAAAAACCTGTACTTTTGCGACTGCGCCTAGCTGCGAGCGAGAAGCCTGTTCTAAACGCCCCTGCATTTGCGTGCATCGCAAAGCCAAAAAGAGGGGGTGAGAACATGGAACAGACGGCACGGCGCCAAGAGCAGCTGCCGGGCGCATTTAACAGCGCCACAACCAATAGCCAGCATGGTCGTGTCCGCTGGTATCTGGTTCACACCCCCCATGGTAAAGAGCGCGAGACCTGCGAAAAGGTCCGCCACGTTATTCCGCACGGACTGATGCAGGACGCTTTTGTGATGCAAAAGGAGTTCTGGTTTAAGCGGGACGGCGCCTGGTCGCTCCAAACCAAACCCATGTACAAGGAATATTTCTTCGTCGCCACGCACGATGCCGCCGCGCTCGATAGGGCTTTGGCCCAGTTGAGCTTTGGCTGCCGCATCGCCGGCAGTAGGGAGCGGGCGTACATGCCCATGCCGGACGATGCGCAGGACTGGTACCGCAGCGTGCTGGACGACGACGGCGTGGTGCGCAACAGCGTCGCACGCATAGAAGACGGCGTGTTGCACATAGAGCAGGGACCCTTGGTGGGGCAAGAGGCCCGCGTTAAAAAGATCGACCGTCATAAACGCTGGTGCCTGGTAAACGTGGGCGAAGGCGACTCCGCATTTAGGGAGCTGCTTCCGTTAGACGTGCCGAGCAAAACGTAAGGAAGACGTTACGCCGGCAATTTATTTGGTTTTTGAATTTGTGGATTGGGGGGGGGTTCCTGGGGACAGGAACGAAATTTTTATTGTGACTACTAAAGAAGTAACAGAGGATAATGCGCCCGTGGGCGCGGCGCTCATTGCTCAGGCCATGGACCGGCGCGAGAGCGCGGCGGGCGCCGGTGCCGGCTCCGCTGCAAGCACGGGCACGATGAGCCTCCCAGGCTCGCCCGAGTTTGCCGCAGAGTCCCGCGCGCTCGACACGAGGTCGCTTGGCTACCGCTTCGTCAAGCGCACCTTCGACATCGCGTTCAGCGCGTGCGTCTGCGTCGTGGGGCTCATCCCTGGCGCGGTGCTCTGTGCGTTCATTGCGGCCGATACCAAGGGCGCACCCATCTACGCTCACGAGCGCGCGGGGCGCTTCGGTCGCCCCATCCGCGTGCTCAAGTTCCGCTCCATGGTCGCCGACGCCAACGACGTGGAGAAGTACCTCAGCCCCGAGCAGATCGAGGAGTGGCACCGCGAGCGGAAGGTCACAAACGATCCCCGCATCACCAAGCTAGGCCGCGTCCTGCGCAAGACTTCCCTGGACGAGCTGCCCCAGTTCTTCAACGTGCTCGCGGGCCAGCTCTCCGTCATCGGCCCTCGCGCCATCACCTACGAGGAGCTCGGGAACTTTACGCACGAGCAACAGGTGCAGGTGCTTGCCGTCCCGCAGGGCATTACCGGTGCCTGGCAGTCGGGCCCGCGCAACCTCGCGACCTTCGAGAACGGCCTGCGCCAGGAGTTCGAGCTTGCCTACGCGAAGGGTGCCAGCCTCAAGGCAGACTGGAAGGTCTTCTTCAAGACCTTTGGCGTCATGTTCGGCAAGAAGAAGACGGGGAGGTAGCGCATGAGTGCTGACAAACCCCTCGTCTCGATCGTGGTGCCGACCTACAAGCGCTCTGACAGGATTCGCGTGGCCCTGGACTCAATCGCCGCGCAGGACTACGGCGCGGAGAACATCGAACTGATTGTAGTGAGCGACAATCGGCCGGAGTGGCCGGAAAGCGCCGAGACTGACGCGGCGGTCGCCCCCTATGCCGCGAGCCTTCCGCACTTTAGGCTGCTGCACACCTCCGGCCAGACCGGCGGCGGGGCGGCGCGAAACTACGCCTGCCGCCAGGCGACGGGCGAGTACCTCACGTTCCTCGACGATGACGACGAGTTCCTGCCTGACAAGGTGTCCACCCAGGTCGCCTTCATGCAGGAAAACTCCCTCGACATGAGCTGGCAGGATGTCTCGTGGTATGACGAACGTGGCCGGCTTGTGGAGCACCGCAGGCTCGACCATTGCGAGGACTTCTCCACCGAGGGTCTGCTGCGCGCGCACCTCCTAACGCCGATAAGCCCAACGGCCATCTATATGCTCAGGCGCGACCTGTTCGACCGCACTGAGGGTTTCGGCGAGGTGGCGACCGGCCAAGACTGGTGGCTGATGCTGCGCTGCATAGAGGCTGGCGCCCACATGGGCTACATGCCCGAGGTGCACGTGAGGCAGTACCTCCATTCCGGCGAGAGGCTCTCGCTTGGCAAGAACAAGGTAAACGGCGAGGTCGCAAGGCACGAGGTGGTGCGCGGCTACTACCCGCGCCTCAGCAAGAAGGATGTGCGCTACATCGAATTTCGCCACAACGCCGTGCTCGCCTTCGCTATGAAGCGCAGCAACCAGCCAGGCCAGGCTGTGATTTACGCCTTAAAGGCCATTGCCTCATCGCCCGCCGCCTGCGTCTCTGAGGCGCTGAAGTTCTTCGGCAAGGCGAAATCCTAACTATTTCATATGTGTGCCTGCTCTTAACGAAAGGTTGAATGATATGTCCGAAAAAATGAAGATAGCAGTCGCCGGCACCGGCTATGTGGGGCTCTCGTTGGCCGTTCTGCTCTCGCAGCACAACGAGGTGCGCGCGCTCGACATCGTCTCCGAGAAGGTAGAGAAGATTAACGCTTTTCAGTCGCCCATCCAGGACGACGAGATTGAGCTCTTCCTGGCCGAGGCTAAGGCGGGCACGAGGAAGCTCGACCTGCATGCAACCGTGGACGTCGCCGAGGCCTATACAGGCGCGGATTTCGCCATCGTGGCCACGCCAACGAACTACGACTCGGACCGCAACTTTTTCGACACCTCGTCTGTTGAAGCCGCAATTTCGGCAATCCGCTCGGTGAACCCGACGGCCTGGATTGTCATCAAGTCGACCATCCCTGTGGGTTACACTTCGTCGCTTTGCGAGACGCTTGGCGACAGCCGCATCATCTTCAGCCCCGAGTTCCTTCGAGAGAGCAAGGCGCTCTACGATAATTTGCACCCTAGCCGCATCGTTGTGGGCGCGCCCAAGGACGACGAGGAAGCTGTGAAGGCCGCAAAGACGTTTGCTGGGCTGCTCGCCCAAGGCGTCGGCCCCGCCGAGCTTGAGCGCACCAACCCTGATGGCACGACGGGCATCCCGCAGCTCGTTCTTGGTACCACCGAGGCGGAGGCCGTGAAGCTGTTCGCCAACACCTACCTGGCACTTCGCGTGGCGTACTTCAATGAGCTGGACACTTACTGCGAGATGAGGGGACTCAACACCAAGGACGTCATCGATGGCGTGTGCCTAGAGCCCCGCATTGGCTCCCACTACAACAACCCCTCCTTCGGCTACGGCGGCTACTGCCTGCCCAAGGACACCAAGCAGTTGCTGGCCAACTATAAGGACGTGCCTCAGAACCTTATCGAGGCCATCGTCGATGCCAACCGCACTCGCAAGGACTACATTGCAGACGAGGTACTGCAACTGCTGTGGGACAAGGTATACGAAGGCAAGGAGAAGCCCGTGGCGGGCGTGTACCGCCTGACCATGAAGTCGAACTCCGACAATTTCCGCGCCAGTTCCATCCAGGGCGTTATGAAGCGCGTGAAGGCCAAGGGAGTGCCGGTCGTTGTCTACGAGCCAACGCTGGACGCGCCGGAATTCTTCGGTTCCGAGGTGACGCATGACCTTGAGAGGTTCAAGGCCGAGTGCGACGTGATCATTGCCAACCGGTGGAGCGACGATCTGGCCGATGTTGCCGGCAAGGTGTATACCCGCGACCTATTCAAGAGGGATTAGTATTTGTGGCGATTACTGCTGATAAAAAAAAGAGACGGCTGCTCCTTCTGACGAGGAGGTTCCCCTTTAACCGCGGCGAGGTCGCCGCTGAGTCCTATCTCGAGAACGAGATAGGCGTTCTTTCGACCTATTTCGACGAGGTGCTCGCCGTGGGGACCGAGGCGCAGCCGGGTGACGCGCCCACCTGCGCGCTGCCGGGCAATGTGACGCCCCTGGCCTTGGGTTGCGGTAATACCTCCAAGGACAAGGCTTTGCTTGCAGTCAAAGGGATCGCGTTTCCCCTTTTGGGCGGTGCGGACGTTCGTGAGGCCTATGCCACAGAATCCGTTCATGGAATCGGAAAGCGCGTGTTCCGGGGCTACTTTGCCGCGAGGGCGAAGGCAAAGGCGGACGTGCTTGCGGAGGAACTGGTCCGCTTTGGCTTTGAGCCCACGCACATATACAGCTTTTGGCTTTACGACACCGCTTTGGTCGCTGCTTGGCTGACCGGCACGTACCCATGTGCACGCGCCGTTGCGCGTGCACATGGGTACGATCTGTATGCAGATCGTACCGATGTGCATTATTTGCCCTTCCGGGGATACCTCCTATCCAAGCTTTCCGGAGTGCTTCCCTGCTCGAAAGACGGGGAGGAATACATAAACGCGAACTGGCCGGGCCATGAGGGCAAGGTGACGACCTCCTATCTCGGAACGCGGGAGATGCCAGACAAGTCCGGCGAGCCGTTGACCTGCCCGTTGCGGGTCGTCTCGTGCTCGCGTATTGTCGACGTTAAGCGCGTGCCTCTTCTTGCTAAGGCTGTCACCCTTCTTGATGCCGAAGGGCTTCGCGTCGAATGGACCCATTACGGCGACGGTCCACAGCTCGAGGAGGCGAGGGCCGCCTGCTCGTTGCTGACGCACTCCACCGCGAAGTTCGCGGGGGCTTTGCCGAACGACGCGCTTTTGGGGGAGTACGCAGCGAAGCATTTCGACGTCTTCGTGAACGTCTCGTCAAGCGAGGGCCTGCCGCTTTCGATCATGGAGGCCTGCGGATTCGGCATTCCCGTCATCGCCACGGACGTTGGCGGAACCCACGAGATAGTAAGCGATGGCGTCAACGGCTTTCTCCTACCTAGCGACTGTGGACCGGAAGATGTCGCCGCGGCCATAAAGCGATTCGTCTTTTTGGGCAAGGCCGAAGGGTCTTCTATGAGGCGCGCTGCAAGGGCCGTTTGGGAGAGGGACTTCCGTTTGGAGGCCAACGTGGAGGGGCTTGTGCGCTCGCTCGGAGTCGATTACAGAAACGAAGGTGAATGATGGGCCAGATTGCGCAGAAGATGACCATGCTCAAAAGGTGGAGCAAAATGCTCACTGGCAAGACGGCTGTGGCCGTAGAGCAGAGCTTGGGCAGGGCCTATAATGTCGGACAGTTGTCCGGGTACTACAACGATTTGACCGGCAAGGTCACTGGCAGTACTCTGCTCGACGAGGGCGGTGTCCCTGTTAGCGTCATCGCCGGTGGGGCGCGGGTGCATTTCCCCATCGCCATTTTCCAATACGGTTTGGGCTGTTACGACTTGAGCATTCTCAGGTCGGATGAAGTTGAGCGCTTTCTCGACGCACTAAGGGTATGCTCGGATTGGGCGATCGGCGCCCAGCGGGATGACGGCTCTTGGGACGCATTTGGTCCGATAGGCAGCGCTAAGTACTCCGTCTCCTCGATGGCCCAAGGCGAGGGGTGCTCGATGCTGCTGAGGGCCCATGCGGCTTTCGGGGACGAGTGCTATAGAGTTGCGGCGCTGAAAGCTGCCGAGTTCATGCTTATCGACATGGGCAATGGCGGCGTGTCGTCGCATGACGGGGGAGAACTGTTCCTGGAGGAGTACCCTCAACGCCCCAGGCGCAGTGTCATGAACGGTTGGGTGTTTAGCCTTTTCGGTCTCTATGACGCATCGTTGGTCGACGCGCGCTTCGCCGGGCCATTCAAGCACTCTGCGGAGACGTTGGCTTGCCATTTGGATGACTACGACGCCGGCTTCTGGTCTTATTACGACATGGAAAAGCGTATCGCCTCTCCCGCCTACCATCATCTACATATAGCGCAGCTCCGCGCAATGGCGGATCTTTCAGGCGACGCAAGGTTCGCGGTGAAGGCCGAGGTATACGAGCGCTATCAGGAATCTCCGGCCAACCGCAGGAAGGCGATTGCTAAAAAGGCGCTGCAGAAGCTGATCGAGAAATCCGATGCGGTGATCGTCCAATGAAGAAGGCCCTCTATATCGTGACCTCGATGGACACCGGCGGGGCCGAGACGGTATTCATGAAGTATTACCGGGCTTTGGACAAGTCGCGCTATCAGCTCGACTTCTGTGTGTCGTCCGACGTGCCGGGCTTTTACGACGCCGAAATCGAGTCGATGGGCGGCAGAATTGTGCACACAGTCAAGAAGACCGAGGCCGGGCCGGTCGCTTCGTTCAAGCGGCTCATGCAGATAGCCCGGGACGGCGGTTATTGCTGTGCTGTCAGGTCGTCTCAGCACAGCCTTTCCTGTCTTGATTTGCTCGCCATGAGATTCGGAGGCGTGTCCAGAACCATATTCAGGTCAAGCAACACGGGTACAGTTTCGAACAGCAAAAAGGAGACCCTGCTGCACAATCTTTTCAAGCCCCTTGTCAGGGTTGCGGCGACCGACTTCGCCGCCCCGTCTACCGAGGCGGGCGTCTACATGTTCGGCAAGGCGGGGGTATCGGGGCCGCGTTTTCATCTCATGAAGAACGCGCTCAACCTCGAGGACTACGCCTATGACGCTTCGACACGGGACGATGTTAAGCGCGAACTGGGCGTTCCTGCCGAGTCCTATGTCGTCGGGCACGTCGGGAGGTTCAGTGAGCAGAAGAACCACCTCTTCCTTGTCGATGTTTTTGCTGAAATCGCCCGGAGAAGGCCAGACGCCGTCCTCATTCTCGTCGGCAAAGGCGAGACACGCACGGCCGTTGAGAGGCGCGTTGCCGAGCTCGGATTGACCGATAGGGTGGTGTTTGCCGGGGTTAGGAGCGATGTCCGCCGTCTCTATTCGGCTATGGACGTCTTCATCTTCCCCTCTGTCTACGAAGGCCTGCCGAACGTCGTCGTCGAGGCGCAGGCAAACGGACTCCCTTGCGTGATTAGCGACTCCATCACGCGGGAGGTTGGCATTTGCGAGAACGTCGTTTACAAAAGTCTGGGCGACGCTCTGGACGAATGGGCCGACGCCGCGCTCTCCGCGGATCGCATAGGGTCAAGCGCCAGTGCGAGGGATTTGAAAGGCTCGGGCTATGAAATCAATTCGGAGCTTCCCGGTTTCGTGAGGCTGGTATTCGGATGAACTTTATCGAAACATCGCTTTTCTACTTTCTTGTCGTTTTGCTTTCAGCGGCGCTTGCGCGCATGTCGGAAAACGGCAAGAGTAAGGCTGGGCTGGTCGCTGCCGTGGTTCTTCTTACCGCCGTCGGGGGCTTGAGGTCGTATGCGGTTGGGCAGGATACCCTGGGTTATAAAGAGGGAATCGAGTACTTCTACGCGTATGGGACCACGATGTGGAACCATACGTTCAGCGTTCCGTACGGTGTCTTCACAAGTGCGGTGCTCCATATCTGTAACAATTACTCGTTCTTGCTCGTCGTCGAGTCGCTGATCACCAACGCCTTTTTTGCTTTCAGGCTTTGGGATTTTAGACGGACGGCATCGCTCTCGTTTGCGATGTTCGTCTATACGGCAACGGTGTTCCCGCTGTCTATGTGTCTGACGTGCCAGATGATTGCAGTCTCGCTGGTTTTCTACGCAACCAGGTTTTTAGAACAGAATAAGCCGTTGCTTTTTTGCGCTTGGTGGGCTGTTGGCGCTCTTTTGCACGCGTCCGCCCTGATAGGGGTCCTATTCCTCATCTACTACCTATTTTCCAACAAAAGCAAGAGCCGATCGCAGTTCGCCGCGAAGATGCTTGCATCGGTTGCCCTGCTGTTCCTGGCAGCTTATGCGGGCTCTAAGCTCGTCGACCGGTATGCGCGTTACTCCGTGAACGAATCGAGCATCGGGTTGATGGTTTTTGCGCAGGCGACCGTCCTCGCGATCGCATATTTCGTCAGCCGCGAAACTGCGAATGTTGCCCCGGTTGAGAGCGACGGAACGTCGCGGCTCAAAGCCAACCGGATGCCGCTCGTGTTTTACGCTTTAGGCATTTTGGCTTCGGCGTCCTCTTATGTGATTGCCAACGCCGGCCGCATAGCCTATTACTTCACCGTATTAGGCCCCGTGATTTTCGGAGGCTTCGTGAAGGACGCTCGGAAAATAAAAGCCCGTTTTTGTCTTGGCTGTTTTCTAGTTGTCTGGTTCCTTTTCTACGCCTTTTATGCCTATCTGCTTCATACCGGGCTTGGTATCGAGTCTTATTCGTTCGTCTGGATGGGGTAAATAGTGCCCGAAACCGTTTCGGGCATATACGAGCAAAGTCTACGTTGGTGGTTTGCATACGCCCAGGGCTTGTTCCATGTGTAGCGCAGAGAATTAAAAAGTAAAACGCTTTGTTTAAGCTCGGACTTAAGGAAATTGTATATATGGAAAGCAAAATTAAAAAATACCTAAGTGACCCGTGGATGGCCTACTGTGCCTTTACGTCGAAGGGTCTAACGAAATGGGTTTCCGACAGGACGCACCTTCGATTGATGCATCGCGCCAAGTTGGGCATGTGGCCTAGCATAGACTCGCCGGTGACCTTCACTGAGAAGATGCAGTGGCTGAAGCTTAACGATCACAACCCTGCGTACACGACCATGGTCGACAAGTACCGCGCTAAGGACCTCATTGCCTCGCGTGTGGGCTCCGAGCACGTGGTCAAGACGTTGGGCGCCTGGAATTCCGCTGATGACATCGATGTGAGTGGGCTACCGGAGAAGTTCGTACTCAAAACGAACCACGACTGCGGCGGCGTGCTCATCTGCACTGACAAGGGACACTTCGATCTCAACAGTGCCAAGGACTTTTTTCGGGGTCATTTGAAGCAGAATTATTTTTACGGGTGCAGGGAATGGCCTTACAAGAACGTGAAGCCCGTCGTGTTCGCCGAGGAGTTCTTGGAGAGCGAGGGCGATAATGCCCGTGATGAAGACGATAACTGGGAAGGCATCGACGAGTTCGACTTCTTCTGCTTTGACGGGGAACCCCGGCTGATTTCTTATTGTCACGGGGACAAGAACGATTCTGAGAAGAGGTACAACGATTTCTACGACACTGAGTGGAATCTGCTGCCTTTGGCGATGGGATACGCGAGTTCCGAAGAGACGATCCCTGCCCCGGAGCAGCTCAGCGAGATGCTCGAGCTATCAAGGAAACTGAGTGACGGTGTACCTTTCTTGAGGGTCGACCTCTTCATCTGCAAGGGGCGCGTTCTCGTCGGCGAGCTGACTTTCTACCCGTGGGGCGGGTTTACGCCTTTCAGCCCCGCTGAGGCGGAGAGGACGTTGGGGCAAATGGTTTCTTTGCCCCAACGTGAAAACGAGGAATGATGGCAAACGAAAGCTGCATTCAGTGCGTGCGCATGGATAATCAGCCAGTAAGCGCGCTCCGGCGTTTCTTCATGGAGGTTTAGTATGTCCGACACAAAAGACCTCCGGGCGAGGTCGGCAAGCGCGGCAAAGTGGTCTCTGGCAACCGAGATTATCGCCAAAATCATCTCGCCTATCTCGCAGCTCGTCTTAGCGAGGCTGCTGGCGCCAGAGGCGTTTGGCATGGTGGCGACCGTCACCATGGTAGTGAGCTTTGCCGACATGTTCGCGGACGCCGGGTTCCAGAAGTACCTGGTGCAACACAGCTTCCGAGACAAAAAAGACCTGCATGCCAACGCTAACGTGGCCTTTTGGACGAACTTCGGCATATCGGTGGTCCTGTGGTGTCTCATTGCCATATTCAACGATCCGGTGGCCACCTTCGTGGGCAATCCGTCGCTGGGCTTTCCCTTGGCCGTGGCCTGCCTCTCTCTCCCGTTGACGTCGTTTTCGAGCATTCAGATGGCGTTGTTCCACCGTAATCTCGATTTCAAGTCGCTTATGCCGGTGAGACTGACGTCGACCTTACTTAACTTCGGCTCGACGCTTGTACTGGCGTTTATGGGATTTGGTTACTGGTCGCTTATCGTTGGCACTTTGGCGGCGAATATTGTAAATGCAGTGGGGCTGACTCTGCTGTCTGAGTGGAAGCCGCGTTTTTTCTACTCCTTCAACATGCTGAAGGCTATGTTCTCATTCAGCGGATGGACGCTTTTGGAGTCGTTCACCATATGGCTTTCCTCTTGGGCGGGCACCTTTATCGTGGGGCATTTCCTGGGTGCGGCTGAGTTGGGATATTACAAGACGCCAGTCACCTTTGTGAGCGGGTGCTTCGGGATTATCACGAACGCTACGACGCCCATCTTGTTCTCGTCACTTTCGCGCCTTCAGTTTGATCGGGAAGAATACGTTGCTTATCTGCGACGCTTCCAGTTCATGGTGGCATTGTTCCTGTTGCCGTTGTCTGCGGGTATCTTCGTATTCCGCGAGCCTTTGGTGGCCCTGTTGCTCGGCGATCAGTGGGGCGAGGCGACGCTCATGTTCGGGTTGTATGGGCTGGTGCAGGGGCCGATGGTGCTGCTCTCATACTACAGCAGCGAGATGTATCGCTCTCTTGGTAAACCGCGCGTGTCTACGCTTGTGCAGGTGATGTACCTCGTGTTGATGACGCCGCTTATGACCGTGGCGGCTATGCAAGGGTTCGATGCCGTCGTGTGGGCTGATGCGGGATTGAGAATCCTTTTGATTGCTATCAACCAAGTGGTCACATATTTCGTGGTTGGCCTTTCGTTTGGGCGCACTATGTTGTCGCTCAAGGAGCCCATTTTCTGCACATCGATGATGTGCGCATTTGCATGGGTGACGTATGGACTCGCATCTAGCAACTGGCTTGGCGTCGGGTTGGACATTGTAGGGTGCGTCGTTGTCTATTTCGCGATTTGCTTTGCTTTGCCCAAGAGTAGGAGGGTGCTGCTGAAGCTGGTCAAGGGCGGCGGCTTTAAAACGTTTTGAGGTCTGTAATTAACTTGTTGGGAGTTCCATCTCAGGACTTCCTTAAAACGAAAGAGTGGGGTATATATGCAGGATAGAAAAGTCCTCGTCACTGGCGCCGCCGGCTTCATCGGGGCGTTTCTGGTGAAGCGGCTGCTCGAAACCACCGACGACGCGATCATCGGTCTGGACAACGTGAACAGCTACTACGACCCTGGCATCAAGGAGGCTCGCCTGCGAATGCTGGCGGAGGTGGACAAGGCGGGGCGTTTCGCCTTCGTGCGCGGCGACCTGTGCGATGCCGCGTTGATAGAGCGCCTGTTCGCTGAGAACGGCTTCGACGTTGTGGTGAACTTGGCCGCCCAGGCGGGTGTGCGGTATTCCATTGAGAACCCGAGGGCTTACATCGACTCGAACCTGATTGGATTCTTTAACATTTTGGAAGGATGCCGTCATCACCCGGTGAAGCACCTGGTGTACGCGAGTTCGAGTTCGGTTTATGGCGGCAACGAGAAGGTTCCCTTCAGCGAGGAGGACCGCGTAGACTCCCCCGTGAGTTTGTATGCTGCCACCAAGAAGAGCAATGAACTCATGGCCGCGGCCTACTCCAAGCTCTACTCCATCCCGGCCACGGGTCTGCGCTTCTTTACGGTGTACGGGCCCATGGGAAGGCCCGACATGGCGTACTTCGGCTTCACCGAGAAGTTGCGTCGTGGCGATACGATTAAGATTTTCAACATGGGCGATTGTAAGCGCGACTTTACGTACGTGGACGATATTGTGGAGGGCGTGCGCAGGGTCATGGACGGCGCTCCTGAGGTCAAGATCGGTGCTGATGGTTTGCCAATTGCCGCTCATCGCGTGTATAACATCGGCAATTCGAATCCCGAGAACCTGCTGGACTTCGTGGACACCCTGCAGCGTGTGCTGGTTGAGGAGGGCGTGCTCCCCGCCGATTACGATTTCGAGGCGCATAAGCAGCTCGTTCCTATGCAGCCTGGTGACGTGCCTGTAACCTATGCGGATACTGGCGCCTTGGAGCGCGATTTTGGTTACAAACCCGCAACGCCGCTCGAGGACGGTCTTCGTGAATTCGCGAAGTGGTATCGCGAGTTCTACGGGAATTAGCTGGGTGATAGCAATGTCGAATGTATACAGCAGTGACCGTATTCGCTTTGGGGGGGGGTCTATTCTCTCAAACCATGCTTTGAGGTTTGTTTGGCTACTTCGAAAGTGCCAGAATTCGCACAATCCTTTATGGCATCTTTTTCGAAAGAGGATGGCTTGCAAATATGGTCTCGAGATCGCGCCTGCCACCTCGATTGGCGAAGGCTTGTATCTGGGTCACGCTTTTGGCATTACGGTAAACCCGAATGCCGTTATCGGTCGCAACTGCAATATGCACAAAGGTGTGACAATTGGTCGGGAAAACCGCGGCAAACGAAAAGGTGCGCCTGTTCTTGGCGATTGCGTTTGGCTTGGTGTCAACTCAACTATTGTTGGTGGCGTTCGTTTAGGCAACGACGTTCTCGTTGCACCGAACACTTATGTTAACTGCGACGTACCAAGCCATTCGATTGTGATTGGGCACCCATGCAAAATCATTTCTCGAGATGGGGCAACAGACGAATATATAAACAACAGGGTCTGAATAATAAAATCGGTTTTACATGTCTTATCCAGGATAGGGGGGGATCGTCTTCGCTAA
>CALHDP010000040.1 GCA_938023085.1 uncultured Collinsella sp. | reverse complement strand
GCAGACTGCCTCGCGTTTTTGGCCGAGCATCCGGGCTCCAGCGTGCGCGTGCTCACGACCGGTGCCGCCGAGGAGCAGGAGCTTGTCGACGAGGCACTCGCAGGCCAGGACTACGTAGACGCCGGCACCGGCCCCATCGGCTGCACCATCGCCACCCATGTAGGCGTCGACGCCATCGCCATCAGCTACTGCCCCCGCTACCAGCCCATCCACTAGGGGCACCTTTACCACTTGCGGTGGAATAGGGACTGTTTTTGGCTCATCAGCCGCAAATCAATCCCTATTCCACCGCAACTTAGAAATCGGCAATCAGCCCTGCGGGCCCCGGAACAGTTCCTCATGCGAGCCCATTCTGACCAGTCGGATCACAGGATTAGTCTTATGCGGCAAGTACAGAACGACCACATCGACCAACCCATCGGATAGATGGAAATCGATGTGGCCGTTGTAATTGCCGCCCGGGTTTGAAAGCTCATGGGCGCCATATTCCGCGGGAAGCGAGCCGCGAGCTGCAAGCTCTGCGACTGCCGCCTTAAACTCGGTTTTTAGCTGCGGATGGATGCGCATCGTCCGTTTGTAATCCGCCTTAAACTGAGCCTCGACTTTAATCTCAAACATCGCTAGTCCCCATCGAGGAACGATATAAGCTCATCAGCGTTATTGAATGACGGGCTGTCGTCTGGCAGAATCCCCAACTCATGAGCCTCGGCAATCACCATGGCGCGCCTCGTCGCCTCGTTGGGAACTTCGGATCGACCAACGATCTCAAAAGGAATCTTTCGCTGATTTACCAGCTGCCGAACAGCAAGATTGAGGTAGGAATTGAGACTAAGGCCGACCGAATCCAAAAACTCAGTCGCCTGTTCCTTGAGTCCTTCTTCGATGCGAACCGTCGTGGGCTTAACCGTTGCAGTAGACATACGCGACCTCCTCGCTCTCGTCTTTTGCATCAGTATACCCAATATAGATGGCAGTCTGATGTTAGCTAGCATCAGACTGCCATTATTCATCTATAAGCGAAGAAGCCTTGTCCCTACATCAGCCCACTTAGGGCAATGTCGACGGCTTCGTTGAGGTCGTCGGTGATGTGCACCAGCTCCGGATCGAGCGGGCTAATCATACCGGCGTCCATCACCGGGCCGTTGAGCCAGTCGAACAGGCCCTGCCAGTACTCAGTGCCCACCAGCACGAGCGGCATGCGCTTGACCTTGTGTGTCTGCACCAGCGTGAGCACCTCGAACATTTCGTCGAGCGTACCAAAACCTCCGGGAAACACGATGGCGCCCGAGCTGTATTTGACGAACATGGTCTTGCGCACAAAGAAGTAACGGAAGTCCATGCCGAGGTTCACGTATTTATTGAGCCCATGCTCGTGCGGCAATTCAATGCCCAGGCCAACTGACTTGCCGTTGACACTCGCCGCTCCCCTGTTGGCCGCTTCCATGATGCCGGGGCCGCCACCGGTGATGACCGCCACGCCACGTTGCGCGATCTTGCGCCCGACGGTACGCGCCGCCTTGTAGAGCGGATCGGTCTTAGGCGTGCGGGCGCTGCCGAAGATGGTCACAGCGGGCCCGAGCTCGGCAAGTGCGCCAAAGCCATCGACAAACTCGGCCTGGATGCGCAGCACGCGCCACGGATCAGCATGCAGCCAGTCGGTCGACTCCTCGGGCGCCAGCAGGTTGGCGTAGGTGTTGTCCTTAGGAATCATGGGGCCGCGCATAACCACGGGGCCGCGGCGGTACGTCTCGTCGTAGGCAGGCTCGCCCTCGACATTCTCGTTCTTAATCATGGGTACTCCTATCGAGAAAAAGAAAAACGGGCGGGGTCGACGCCATGCGCCAAACACCCGCCCGAACATCAACCATTCGGTATGGTACCCACGATGCATCAAGTGCTTGCAAGCTATCGGTCATCGGTCGCGCAGACGGTGTTAGCGAACGTGATGACCGGCCAGCGCTCGCCCCTTGCCGTTGCTAGCGCTCTGCAAGCGCCCGCGCCGCTCTTAGTAATCCACCGCGGCAGGACTATTCATCCAATCGCTCACGAATGCGCCGTAACGGCCCTCGATAATGGCCTGACGGGCACGCTGCATAAGGTTGAGCAGGTAGTAGATGTTGTGCATCGACAGCAGAATGCCGCCGAGCATCTCCTTCTGCGTGACCATGTGGCGAATGAGTGCGCGGCTGTAACCGCCCGTGCACACCGGGCAGGTGCAGGTGGGGTCGATGGGGCCGTCGTCGTGCGCAAAGCGAGCGTTGCGGAAGTTGAGGCGACCCTCGCTGGAGAACGCCGTGCCCATGCGGCCGGTGCGCGTCGGCAGCACGCAGTCGAACATGTCGATACCCACGCCAACGCCGCGCACGAGCGTGGTAGGGTTGCCGACGCCCATGAGGTAGCGCGGCTTGTGCTTAGGCATGTACTCGGAAACCAGCGGTGCCAGCGTCTCGAACATGGTCTCGTGGTCTTCGCCCACCGAATAGCCGCCGATGCCGTAACCCGGGAAGTCGCCGCACTCCTCCAGATGGCGCAGCGAGCGCAGGCGCAGGTCCAGGTGCATGCCGCCTTGGACGATGCCAAAGAGCGCCTGGTCATCGCGGGTATGCGCCTTATAGCAGCGCTCGGCCCACATACTCGACAGCTCAACGGCGCGCTCAACGTAGGCGCGCGTGGCGGGATAGCCCGGGCACTGGTCCAGCTGCATGCAGATATCGGACCCGAGCTTCATGGCGATTTCCATGTTGTCCTCGGGCGTCCAGAACACGTGGCGGCCGTCGTAGTCGTTGACGATAAAGCGCACGCCCTCGTCGGTGAGCTTGACGGCGTCGTTGTGGCTGAACACCTGGAAGCCGCCCGAATCGGTAAGAATGGGGCCGTGCCAGTTCATAAACTTGTGCAGGCCGCCCAGCTCGGCAATGGTGTCCTCGCCGGGACGCATGGACAGGTGATAGGTGTTGGCAAGCACGATCTGGGCGCCGAGCTGCTTGACGGTCTCGGTAGGAATACCCTTGACGTTTGCCTTGGTGCCCACGGGCATGAAGATCGGCGTCTCGATGTCGCCGTGCGGGGTGTGCAGCACGCCGGCACGCGCATGCGTCGTCGGATCCTCGGCGATCAGATCGAATTTAAAAAGGCTCTGGTCCATAAACTGGAACTCCTTGGTAGCGGTTCATACGCAAACCATTATACGGGCAACCCGCAAAGAGCACCGACTCGACAGAAACTGATGCAAAGGGGTCATAGTCGTTTAAGAACGTCCATTACAGTCGAAATTGTCAGCCCGGGACCGTCTCGG
>CALHDP010000039.1 GCA_938023085.1 uncultured Collinsella sp. | reverse complement strand
CCTCGGGCTGCATGTTTGTGGGAATTAGCTAACCGAAAGGCTTACACGTGAACGAAGAACCTCAAGTCCTCTACTGCGACGCCTGGCTCATGGCCATCGATAAGCCCGCCGGCATGATCGTCCACGGCGACGGCACCGGTGAGCGCACACTTACCGACTACGCCAGCGACCTTTTGCTGGCGATGGGCGACGGCTTTGCCGCGACCGACATGCAGCCGCTCAACCGCCTGGACCGCAACACCACCGGCGTGGTGCTGTTCTCGCTCGACAAGCAGACGCAGCCCGCCTTTGACCAGATGGTGAACGACCACGCCTTCGAAAAGCACTATCTGGCGCTGGCCGAGGGCAAGATCGACTGGAACGAGAAGCTCATCGACAAGCCCATCGCCCGCGACCGTCACGACAGCCGCAAGATGCGCGTCGGTGCCAGCGGCAAGCCGTCTCAAACGCGCGTCAAGGTGCTCAAGCGTCTTAAGAGCCGCCGTGGCCTGCCCACGCGCTCGTATATCGATGTCGAGTTGCTCACCGGCCGCAAGCATCAGATTCGCGTGCACCTGGCGAGCGAGCGTCATCCCCTGGTTGGCGACGACCTGTACGGAACGCCGCGTCCCTGCGGCCTGATGCTCCACGCCCACAGCGTGTCCTTCACGCATCCCGTAACCGGCGAGCACATCCACATCGAAGCCCCCTGCCCCTGGGAGCCCTAAAACCCGCCAAAAAGGGACAGGTTTATTTTGGCAGGTTTTGACGTTTGCCCGTCCCCTGCTGTTAGACCGTGATGACGTTATCCATTGCCCGGTACTTGGCGGGCACCTCGCCTGCGGTAATAATCGTTGCGTCGCGGAAGTCCGCAAACTTGACGGGCGCCACCATGCCAAATTTACTGGCGTCCGAGATTACGAAGCGCTTGGCCGTATGGCGCATCGAGATACGCTTTACTTGCGCCTCCTCGATATCGGGCGCCGTGAAGCCCTGCTCGGCGGCAATGCCGTTAGAGCCCCAAAAGCCACAGTTGAAGTTGTAGCGGTCTAAGGTTGCCAAGGCATCGGGGCCAACAAGCGCCTCGGTCTCGGGTTTGAGCTCGCCGCCCAGCACCACGGTACGCATGCCGCGCAAAGCAAGGTGTTGAGCATGGAGCACGGAATCGGTCACATAGGTGACATCTTCAAGGTGTGGAAGATGCTCGATGAGCCTGAGCGTCGTCGAACCCGAGTCGATGTATACAAAGCTCTCGGGCTCCACAAGTGCCGCCGCACGGGCGCAGATACGCTCCTTTTCGTCGTTATGGAGGTCGCTGCGCTCATTAAGCGTTAGGTCGCGCGTCACGTGCGCGCGCTCAAGACTCGTCGCTCCACCGTGGACCTTGGCGATGCGATGCGCTCGGTCGAGCGTCTGCAGGTCGCGCCGAATGGTAGACGCCGTCACGCCCAGGGCTTCGGCAAGCTCCGGCACGGTAACCGAGCCGGCGTGCTGAACCATCGACACGATCGCGTTGAGCCTATCTTCCGCTAGCATCGCTTACTCCTCCTCGGGGTACACGACTCCCCAGTCGGCGCGAAGCTTGGTCATAAGCTTCATAACATCAGAAGCATAATCCAGCAGCTCGCGCTTAGAGTCGTCGCCGGCAACGGCCTTCTCAAGATCGGCCATCTCATAGCAAAGGGCGTAAGCCTCGGTGCCGGCGTGGACCTCCTCACGGTGACCGTCTGCAGTCCAAACGATGGTCGCATGATCGGCGCGCGGATACTCGTTTATCTCGATATAGCACTTGTCGAAGCTGACAACCGAGCGCTTGGGCTGCTTGGAGTGGAGCGTGAGGCTCACCACGCCCAGCTGCTGTTCGGCATTACGGCAGACGATGCCGCCCGCAACGTCGACACCAGTCTCACAGGTGTTGCCCAGCGAGACAACCTCAGCGGGCTGGCTTGCCATAAAGAGGCGCATAACGGACAGGGCATAGACGCCGATATCGAGCATGGCACCGCCAGCAAGGTTGCGATTGTAGAAGCGGTTGGTCAGGTCGCCGTACTCCTTATAGCTACCAAAGTTGAGCTGAGCAAGGTTCATGCGGCCAAACTCGCCGGCATCCATGCGGCGGCGCAGCTCCTGATACAAGGGCATGTGGAGCACCGTAGTGGCGTCCATGAGGACCACGTTGTGCTCGTCGGCGATGGCACGCGCCTCGTAGAGCTCAGCGGAATTGAGGGTAATGGCCTTCTCGCAGAGCACGTGCTTACCAGCTGCCAGAGCAGCTCGCAGGTAGGTGATATGCGTGTTGTGCGGGGTGGTGATATAGATCGCGTCGATGTTCGAATCGGCATAGAGGTCCTCGACCGATTCATAGACCTTCTCGATGCCATACTGCTCAGCAAAAGCCTGAGCCTTGGACAGCGTACGGTTGGCGACGCCTGCAAGCTTGCGGCCGGCAAGAGCGAGAGACTGGGCCATCTGGTTGGCGATAACGCCGCACCCGATCACAGCCCAGCGAAGCTCGGGAGCCGTAAAAATGTCGTCGGGGAACGGCTGATCCTGGACCGAGGCAAACGCCGCCTTAGCGGCCGCTTCGGCGTCGAGCGGAGCCTGTTTGGAATCTGCCATTATGTGCCTCCTGAGTCATCGGAAGTCCTTCATTTCTAAGAACCCTATATTCGCACAATTGCGCGCGTATCTGCTCGTGTTTGCGTGTTTATTTGCTTATCGGTCATTATTTAGCCATAGTTGGCAGATATTTGCGCGGCTATGCGCATTATCGCGCAAGACTATGCGCGTAAATGCGCATGCGACGATCCTTGTGAAACATAAAGGGGCAGAGCACCATGGCTATAAAAGACAGAGTAGGCCGTATTACTCCACCCCCTCTGGGGCATCAGACATCAAAGGACCGTCCCAAACTGCCGGGACATAGGGACTGTCCCCAACGACTGGTCATTTAAGTCTGTCCCCAATGAGTAGGGATAGAAAAAGGCCCGGATGCCGTAGGGGCATCCGGGCCTTTGCTAGCAACTTGATGTTGCGGGCAGCTTAGAACTTGTGGCCGCACTTCTTGCAGACGCGCAGCTTGTTCTTGCCGTCCTTCTCGTGACCGACGCGGGTAACCTTACCGCACTCGGGGCAGACGAGATTGACGTTGGAGGCGTCGATGGGAGCCTCCTGCGAAACGATGCCGCCCTGCTGGTTGGCAGCGTTGGGCTTGACGGCCTTCTTGACGACCGAAACGCCCTCGACAACGACCTTGTTCTCGGCGGGGAGAGCACGCAGGATAACGCCCTGCTTGCCGCGATCCTTACCAGAGAGAACCTGGACCTTATCGCCCTTCTTGATATACATATATCTCCCCTAACTACAGGGTCTCGGGAGCGAGCGAGACGATCTTCATGTACTTCTTGTCACGAAGCTCGCGAGCGACAGGCCCGAAGATACGGGTGCCGACGGGCGAACCATCGTTGTTGATGACAACGCAGGCGTTCTCATCAAAGCGAATGTAGGAGCCATCCTTGCGGCGGATCTCCTTAACGGTGCGAACGACGACGCAACGGACAACGTCCTTCTTCTTGACGTTGGCGCCAGGGGTAGCCTCCTGGACAGCACCGATGAACACATCGCCGATGCCTGCATAACGACGCTTGGAACCGCCAAGCACCTTGATGCAGCGAATCTTGCGAGCGCCGGAGTTGTCGGCGACGTTCAGCATGGTTTGCATCTGAATCATGGTAGATGTTCCTCCGAACTAAGAACCGAAGAGAGGTGCGCAGCCTTTAAGCGGCTCGTGGTATGCAAACCAGGCATACGCACATCTTCGGAAACGTACAAGTCGTAAGAGCGACAGCTTATTTAGCGCGCTCGACGACCTCGATGAGGCGCCAACGCTTCATCTTGGACATAGGACGGGTCTCCATAACGCGGACGGTGTCGCCCACGCCAGCCGTGCACTCCTCGTCGTGAGCGTGCAGCTTCTTGGAGCTGGTCATCATCTTGCCGTACTTGGGGTGACGCTTGCGCTCGGTGATGGTGACGACGATGGTCTTAGCACCGGAGACGGAGGTAACGACACCCGTACGGACCTTACGCGAGTTACGCGAATCAGTCATGTTCTCTCCTTAGGTCCTACTCGGCGACAGCGGACTTCTCCGCTGCGATCTCGCGGGCGCGCTGCTCCGTGAGGACACGAGCGATGTCCTTCTTCACGGTGTTGACGCGAGCGGTGTTGTCCAGCTGGCTGGTGGCCATCTGGAAACGAAGGTTAAAGAGCTCGGCGCGCATTTCCTTCAGCTTCTCAACGAGCTGAGCGTCCGAGAGCTCACGAATCTCTGCGGGCTTCATTAGTTCTCCTCCTTGGCGGCGGCGGCGTCCTCAGCAGCCCACTTGGCCTCGAGAGCGGCCTCCTCAGCCATCTCCTTCTCGATGCGCTGCTCAGCGTTCTTAGCAGCAACAATCTTGGTCTTGATGGGAAGCTTGTGCTGAGCAAGACGCAGGGCCTCGCGAGCGACCTCCTCGGGCACGCCCTTGACCTCGAACATGATGCGGCCGGGCTTGACGACGGCCACCCACTCCTCGGGGTTACCCTTACCAGAACCCATGCGAGTCTCGGCAGGCTTCTTGGTGATGGGCTTATCGGGGAAGATCGTGATGTAGACACGACCGCCACGCTTCATGTAGCGGGTCATGGCAATACGAGCGGCCTCGATCTGACGGTTGGTGATCCAATGGGCCTCGAGAGCCTGGATACCAAACTCGCCGAAATGCAGCTCGGTATTACCCTTGGCCTGGCCCTTCATGGAGCCACGCTGCACCTTGCGGTGAAGAATACGCTTAGGGGCAAGCACTACTGACCCCTCCTCTCGGAGTTACGACGACGAGGACGGGAAGAGCCCTCGAGTGCAGGGTTGGGAACAGGCTGGCCCGGGAGCTTCTCGCCCAGGTAGATCCAGACCTTCACGCCGCAAGCGCCCATGGTGGTGCTGGCGACAGCCGTGCCGTAGTCGATCTTGGCACGGAGGGTGTGCAGAGGCACGCGACCCTCGCGGTACCACTCACGACGGCCCATCTCGGCACCGCCGAGACGACCGGAGCACTGGATACGGATGCCCTTAGCGCCGGCCTTGCGGGCAGACTGGACAGCCTTGCGCATAGCGCGACGGAAGGCAACGCGGCCCTCGAGCTGCTCGGCGATAGACTGAGCAACGAGGTTGGCGTCGAGCTCGGGGCGCTTGATCTCGACAACGTCGACGGAGAGCTGGCCCTTGGAGACGCCAGCGACCTTCTCGAGCTCGGTGCGGAGGGTATCGATCTCGGCACCCTTCTTACCGATGACAACGCCGGGGCGAGCGGTGAGGATGATGACCTTCACCTTGTCGCCAGCGCGCTCGATCTCGACGCGGGAGACAGCTGCGCGGGAAAGACGCTTCTCGAGGTACTTGCGGATCTCGAGATCGTTACCGAGGGTCTTAGCGTAATCCTTCTCTGCGAACCAGCGGGAGCGCCAGTTCTCGGTGATGCCAAGACGGAAGCCGGTGGGGTAGACTTTCTGACCCATACAGCTTTACGCCTCCTTTCGAGGAGCAACGACGACGGTGATGTGGGAAGTACGCTTCAGAATGCGAGAAGCGGAACCCTTGGCGCGGGGACGGATGCGCTTAAGCGTCGGACCCTCGTCAACATAGGCAGCGGCGACAACCAGGTTGTCGGCACGCAGACCGTTGTTGTTCTCGGCGTTCGCAACGGCGGAACGGAGAACCTTCTCGACATCCACGGCGACGGCGCGGTCGCAGAAGTGGAGGATGTCGAAGGCCTGAGCAACAGGCTTGCGGCGGATCAGATCGACCACCAGGCGGGCCTTGCTGGGGGAAACACGCACGTACTTAGCGACGGCGCGAACCTCGGTGGCCTCAGTTTCAATAGACTTAGTTGCCATTTACGGTTAACCCCCTATTTGGCCTTGTGGCCACGGAACGTACGAGTCGGCGCGAACTCGCCGAGCTTGTGACCAACCATGGACTCGGTAACATACACGGGCACATGCTTGCGGCCGTCGTGGACGGCGATGGTGTGACCAACCATCTCGGGGAAGATGGTGGACGCGCGGGACCAGGTCTTCACGACGTCCTTCTTGCCAGCCTCGTTCATCGCGGTGATACGCGAGAGAAGGCGAGTCTCCACGAACGGGCCCTTTTTGAGACTTCTGCTCATAAGTGCTTTCTCCTAAAACTCGGTATCCGAAATTACTTCTTACGGCGACGAATGATGTGCTGGTTCGAGACCTTCTTCTTCTTGCGCGTACGAAGGCCCTTCGTCGGCTTACCCCAGGGGGTAACAGAGGGACGACCAGAGGTGTGGTTCTTGCCCTCGCCACCGCCGTGCGGGTGGTCGACAGGGTTCATGACGGTACCGCGGACGGTCGGGCGCACGTTCATGTGACGCTTACGGCCGGCCTTGCCGATGACGATGTTGGAGTGATCGGCGTTGCCGACCTCACCGACGGTGGCGCGGCAGGTAACGAGGATGCGGCGCATCTCGGAGGAAGGCATACGGACGATAGCGTACTTGCCCTCCTTACCCATCAGCTGGCAGGAGTTACCGGCGGAACGGGCGATAGCGGCGCCCTTGCCCGGCTGGAACTCGACGGCGTGGATGAGCGTACCGACGGGGATGTCGGCGAGGGGCAGAGCGTTGCCCGGCTTGATGTCGGCGTCAGAACCGGACATGATGGTCTGACCGACCTCGAGGCCCTTGGGGGCCAGGATGTAGCGCTTCTCACCGTCAGCGTAGTGCAGCAGAGCGATGCGAGCGGAACGGTTCGGATCGTACTCGATCGTGGCAACCTTGGCGGGCACGCCGTCCTTGTTGCGCTTGAAGTCGATCACGCGGTAACGACGCTTCACGCCGCCGCCCTGGTGGCGGGTGGTGATGCGGCCGTTGTTGTTACGACCGGCCTTCTTGGGCAGGGGCTCGAGAAGAGACTTCTCGGGCTTGGTGCAGGTGATCTCGGAGAAGTCGGAGATCGTCTGCCAACGCCTACCAGCGGAGGTCGGCTTAAGGTGCTTTACAGCCATTACAATCCCTTTCAATAGGAATCCGTTAGCCATCGCAGACAGGGATTCGAGGTTCTGCCTCGGGTGCGATGACACCGGACGTATACACGGTTCCGGGCGTGTCCATTTAATACGCCCAAAACCTTGAGCTCTCGCCTCCCCTATTTGGGAGGCATGAGCTCACTCAACAGCAGCGAGTCTTAGGCCTGGTTGCCAAAGACCTCGATGGTGTCGCCCTCGGCCAGCGTGACGATGGCCTTCTTCCAAGAACGGGTCTTGCCGGCGACATAGCGCACGCGCTTGGTCTTGGGCTTGACCGTCAGGGTGTTCACGCGAACGACCTTGACGCCGAAGATCTCCTCGACAGCGTCCTTGATCTGATACTTGTTAGCATCCTTGGCGACCTCGAACGTGTACTTGTTCAGCTCCATGCCGGAGAAGGAACGCTCGGACACGATCGGACGGATGATGATCTCGTGGGCGGTCATTTATGCAAGCACCTCCCCGAAGTGAGCGGCGATGTCGGCGGGCATCAGCACGGCGTTGTTGTTGACGAGATCGTAGGTGTTGGCCTCGTCGGCAGTGATGATGAACGTCTTGGGAATGTTGCGGAACGACAGGTAGGCGTTGACGTCCTCATCGCGAACGATGATGGTCAGACGCTTGCCCTCAAGGCCGAGAGCCTTGAGCATGGCGACGGCAGCCTTGGTGGAAGGCTTCTCGAAGCCGTAGTCGTCGACGAGCACGAGCTCGCCATCGGCCAGCTTGGCGGACAGCGCGGAGCGCATAGCCAGCTTGACCTCCTTGTTGTTCATACGCTTAGCGTAGGAACGGGGCTTGGGGGCGAAGACGACGCCACCGTGACGCCACTGGGCAGCACGGATGGAACCCTGGCGGGCACGGCCGGTACCCTTCTGACGCCAAGGCTTCTTGCCGCCACCGGAAACCTCAGAGCGGCCCTTAGCGGACTGGGTGCCCTGACGCCAAGAGGCCATCTGGCACTTGACGATGTGGTGCATAACGTGGATGTTCGGCTCGATGCCGTACACCTCAGCGGCGAGCTCGGCCTCGGCGACCTTCTTGCCCTCGCTGTTCTTTACTTCAAACTTTGCCATTTAAGTGTTCTCCTTGGTATGACGCTGGGCTAAATGGGCTGGGCCCTTAGGCCATACGGATGGCGACGAGACCATTCTTGGCACCCGGGACAGCGCCCTTGACCAAGATGAGGTTCTGCTCGGCATCGATGCGGACAACGGAAAGGTTCTTGACGGTAACGCGCTCGTTACCCATGTGACCGGCCATCTTGACGCCCTTGAGGACGCGCGCAGGATAGGCGCACTGACCGATAGAACCGGGGTGACGCTGGAAGTGAGAACCATGCGTCATAGGACCGCGGCGCTGACCCCAGCGCTTGATGCGACCCTGGAAGCCCTTACCCTTGGAGGTACCGATGACGTCGACCTTCTCGACATCAGCGAAATCAGCGACGGTGACGACCTCGCCGACCTTGTGCTCCTCGCCGTTCTCGACGCGGACCTCACGAAGGAAGCGAACAGGCTCGACGCCAGCCTTGGCGAAGTGACCAGCCATGGGCTTGTTCACGTTCTTGGCCTTGATGTCGCCGAAACCGATCTGGACGGCGTCATAGCCGTCGGTTGCCTGAGTTTTAACCTGCGAGACAGCGCAGGGGCCAGCCTGGATGACCGTGACGGGAACGACGTTGTCGTCCTCGTCCCAAACCTGGGTCATGCCAATCTTGCGGCCGAGAATCATGCTGATCAAGATATGATCCCAACTCTCGCGTGGTCTTGGGACAATGCGTACACCACCGAGCGTACGCCCCTAGAGGACCACTACTTATACGACGTGCTCCCCAGCCTTGTATTGCGTCCGGACTACCTGACAACCCTATTAAGCAGGCATTTTGTCCAGCCAGAATACTCCCCTGGTTTCACACAGCTGTTTAGTATACACGGCTGCGGGCGTATCCATCGAGATTCATATTTCACTCACATTGTTTACGCAGGTAAAGTGCGTGGAGTCGCCTGGGCTTGGCAGAGGGGCGGCGAAATATATTAAGTTTGCTGCTCTACAGTCCTGCGCAAGACGGAAAGCACATTAAGTGCTTTCCTTTGCGTGCGGAACTCGCGACAAACTTAATATATTTCGCCGCCCCTCTGCCAAGCTCGGGAGACGACACGTTGATGTCTGCTTAACTCTGCTCGCTCAGCTAATTACTTTGTTGGGGATCCACAATTTGTTGCAAGGTGAACTTGCATTGGGGCGTATCGTCCTCTTCTCGCGTATCGTCAAAATCGAAGACCATGATGGCGCAGTTGGGGAGTTTTGCTGGGAGCTCGAAGCCCTCTGGGGCTGCAGCCTTGATGAATTGGCGACTGGCGCTGCCGTGGCTTACTGCCAGGAGGGTTTCGATGCCCTCGACGCCCATGATATCGGTGAGAGTGTCTACCATGCGCTCTTGCAGCGCGCGGCTTCCTTCTCCTCCGAAGGGGACCAGGTCCTCGCCCGGATCCCAGACGTCGGTGGGGAGGGCGTCGTGGGGGCCTTCTTCGAAGGTGCCGTAGCAGCGCTCGATAATGCCTTTGCAGGGCTCGACTGCTGCATCCGGGCCGATGAGCTCGCATGCGACGAGCTGAGCTGTGTCCATGGCTCGGCCTAAGGGTGATGAGACCACTTTGTCGGGAACGACGCCGTGGGCCTTGAGCCATGCGGCTGCCGCCCGTGCCTGCTGGCGGCCCAGATCGGTGAGCGGAGAATCGCAGCGACCCTGGACGAGCTTTTTGACGTTGAATTCCGTCTGACCATGGCGGAGTAGATATAGGCGCTTCATGCTCTCCCCTTCTGCATCAGTTGCTTTATCGGCGTGACCTTACTCGTGGGTATGGCCGACATAGTCCTCGTCGATCGTAATCTTGGCAACCGACTTGGGATATTCCGATTCGACCCGTTGTGCCAACTCGTGTTTTAGGTCCTCGGCACTCATCTGCAGATCCGAGGGCCGCACGCAGTCAAAGATCACGTTGGTGTGCGTAGGGCCCGGCACACAGCGCAGATCGTGAATTGAAAGGCGGCTATCGATCTGTTGAGCCATGGCGTTAATGCGTAAACGCACGCTCGCCACCTTGGGATCGTCGGTCACGATGGGGTCGTAATGGAGCGTGACAATCATGCCGTCTTCGTTCCTAAACGCCTGCTCAATATTGTCGAGCGTGTCGTGACTTTCCAGCGGGCTGGACTCGGCTGCCATCTCGGCGTGAGCGCTTGCGAACTTCCTGCCCGGGCCGTAGTCGTGAACCATCAGATCGTGAACGCCCAGAACGCCGGGGTAGCTCATGATCTTGTCTCGAATGTGCTTGACCAGCTTAGGATCGGGCGTCTGGCCCAAAAGCGGGCTCACCGTATCCTGGATGAGTTCAAAACCGCTCCAGCCAATATAGGCGCCAACGGCAAGGCCGACCCATGCGTCAAGATTGATGTGCGTCGCCTGCGAAACAATTGCGCACGCCAGCACGGCGCCTGTGGCAAGAACATCGTTCTTGGAATCTTGCGCGGTCGCATGCAGTGTCTCGGACTCAATGCGATCGCCGAGCTTTTGGTTGAGGGCCGCCATCCACAGCTTAACGACCATCGAAAGCACTAGAACTGCCACCAGGGCAAGCGAGAACTCGACAGGTTCGGGATGGATGACGCGCTCAACCGAGGACTTGATAAGCTCAAGGCCGATCAGCAGCACGAGTGCCGCCACGACCAGACCCGAGAGATACTCGTAGCGACCGTGGCCGTAAGGATGCTCGGGGTCGGCCGGCTTGCTCGCCAACTTAAAGCCCAGCACGCTCACGATATTCGAGCTGGCATCGGACAGGTTGTTCATGGCATCCGCCACAATCGAAACCGATCCCGAAACCACACCAATGGCACCCTTTGCAGCGCATAGCGCCACATTGGCGACAATACACACCATGCCCGCTAACGTGCCCACACGCGCACGATCGCCCTGCGCGCGCCTAACAATCCACTCGACCATCTGCATCCGCCCCCACGGTACTACTTATATATCTATTGCTTGACCGGATTGTAGTGTAGCCACTTTGTTCCCCAGATACAAAAAGGCCGCAGCCCACACGGGCCGCGGCCTTGGAATGTGACATGCGGGACTGCCCCTTTGTCGATCGATTTATGCGCTTGCCTCGGCCACGCTCTTCGAGGTTTTGGGCGAATCGGCTCCGTCTCCTGCCGCCTGCCCCTTCGCCGGCACCACGCCAAAGCAGTAGCTCAGCGCCGCAGACACCGCAAATGCCGTGCCGCCGGCAACGCAGCACCACAGCAGGTTCGAAAAACCACCTGTGGCAAAGCCAATGACCATGAGGACATTCGTCATGCCGATGGTATAGGCCGTAACGTGGCCCACGGCCGCAACAAGGCCTCCGACGGCACCACCAATGGCCATGTACGTCAGGCACCTGCCATATTTAAAGCCGCAACCGTACAGCGCCGGCTCGCTTACGCCGCCAAGAACACCCGAGATCGAATAGCCCAGCATGAGCGCCTTCTCGTCCTTATCCGCAACGCGGAGCGACGCGCCAAAGGGCATGCCCCAAACGGCAAACGTTGCCATCGTCGCGGCGATCAGAATGCACGAATCCGTTCCCACACTCATAAACTGCGCGTAGGCGAGCGATAGGACGACGTTGCTGACGCCCGCGATCTTTAGGAACTCCCAGCCCGCGGCAAGCCCCATGAGCGTGAGCAGCGACACGATACCACCGGAATTGCCAAGCATAAACATAAGCTGGCCCAACAGCATGCCCAGATAGCTGCCCGCCGGTGCCGTGATACACAGCGAAACCGGAACCATGACGAGCATGGTCGCAAACGGAACGAACGAAAACGCCACGGCCTGAGGGATAACGCGCCGAAAGAAACACTCCACTCGCCAAAGCACGGGTACCGAGATGAGAACCGGAATAACAGTCGTCGTGTAATCGTTGACCGGCGCGGGAAGCAGGCCATACACGGAAGTCATCGATGCCCCCGTCGTCGATGCGGCATCGACGAGCTTAAGCAGATCGGGCGCAATCAATACGCCGCCCAGCATCATGCCCAGCTGCTCCGAGCAACCGAACTGGCGGGCGGCCGCCCAACCAAGATAAATGGGCAAAAAGTAGTAGCCGGCGTTATAGAGCCAACTGTAGAACAGGCGATAGATTTCGGAATCGGCAGACCATAGGCCCAGCATGCCTTCGCCCATAATGACGGCGACGGTGCGGAACAACGCCGCGCAGACAATAAACGGCAGCGCCGACATCATGCTTTTGGACAGATAGTCCACCACGGCCATGGCGTTTGATGAAACCGTCGTTGTAAACGAGGTGTTAGAAACTTGTGACACAGGAACCCTTTCCCAATGTGACATGCGGACTGTCCCTTTGTTACATCGTGCTGTACCGACCGATTGCGCGGTACTTTTCGTAGCGGAGGTTTGCGAGGGTCGCGTCGTCGAGCCGCCCAAGCGTATCGAAGGCATCAAATGCCGAGGACATGACGGCGCCGGCGATCTCCTCATGCGACAGGCCCCCATCGTCGACAATGCCGTCGATGATGCCGAGCGCCAACAGATCGGGAGCCGTGAGCTTCAGCGCCTCGGCGGCCTCATTCGCGCGCTCGGTATCCTTCCACAGGATCGACGCACAGGCCTCGGGGCTCACGACCGAATAGGCCGAGCTCGAGAGCATCAGGATGCGGTCGGCCATGGACAGCGCCAGCGCGCCACCAGAGCCGCCTTCGCCTGTCACCACCGAGACAATCGGCGTCTTAAGGCCGCTCATCTCCATGAGATTCTGGGCAATCGCCTCGCCCTGACCGCGCTCCTCGGCACCGATGCCGCAAAACGCGCCCGAAGTATCGACCAGGCACAGAACCGGTCGACCAAACTTTTCGGCCTGGCGCATAAGGCGACGCGCTTTGCGGTAGCCCTCGGGATGCGCCAAGCCAAAGTTGCGGCGCATACGCTCTTTGGTCGTGGTGCCGCGCTCAATGGCGATGACCGTTACGGGGCGTCCGTCTTTCCAGCCAATGCCAGCCACCACAGCGGCGTCGTCGCCAAAGTAACGGTCGCCGTGCAGCTCCACAAATCCATCCAGGCCCAGCGAGATTATCTCACCCGCCGTGGCACGATCTGCCGAGCGGGTCTGCTTGACAATCTCGAGCGCGGTTTTTGGTGCCGCCGATCGCTTAAACAAGTGCCCCAGCTTTTTGCCGCGGCGACCCGTATGCACGATCTCGTGCGGTGCCCCCAGGCCGGGCGCATGCCCTTCGTGCAGCGCCAGCAGCTCGCCTACCGTGAGCGCAATCTCGCCACGCGGAACAACGGCATCGCAAAAGCCGTGCTCCAGCAAAAACTCGGAGCGCTGGAATCCCTTGGGCAGTCGCTTATGCATGTTCTGCTCGATCACGCGCGGGCCGGCAAATGCCGTCAGGGCATCGGGCTCGGCCAGGATAATGTCGCCCTCCATGGCAAAGCTCGCGGTTACGCCTCCGGTCGTGGGGTCAGTGAGCACCGTGATATACAGGCCGCCCGCCTCGCTATGGCGCCTAACCGCCGCAGAAATCTTGGCCATCTGCATAAGCGATGTCACGCCCTCTTGCATGCGCGCACCGCCCGAAACGGTAAAGCCGACAACTGGCAATCCCAGCTCGGTCGCATGCTCAAATGTGCGACAGATCTTCTCGCCCACCACGGAACCCATCGAGCCCATCATAAAGTTGGCGTCCATAAAGAAGAGCGCGGTATCGCAACCGCAGATTTTGCCCCTGCCGCACACAACGGCATCGCGCTCGCCCGAACGCTCGCTCACGCTCTTGAGCTTGTCGGCATAGCCGGGAAACGAGAGGAAGTCCTCCGACGCCAGATTGGCATCCCATTCCTCAAACGTGCCCTCGTCGACCGTCATGCGCATGCGCGCGCGACCGCTCACGCGAAAGTGTTTGCCGCAACGAGGGCAGACCTCGAGGTTGTCGTGCAGGCGTGCCTCATCGATCACACGGCGGCACTCCGGACACTTGATAAACACATGGCGCGCGGGAAACTCGGCGCACGACTCGGTCATCGGCCCCTCAAGGACATTGACCGTCTTCGCTTTTCTATTCATCAGCATAGAGATGCCCCATCAGATCGGTGTGATACATGCCCGACAAGAACTCGCCGTTTGCCAGCACGTCGAGCTGAAGCTCGCTGTTTTCGCTCACGCCCTCAATCACGAGCTCGCCCAGGGCCGAGCGCATCTTGCGAATGGCGCCGTCACGCGTGGGCGCACACACGATGAGCTTGCCGAGCATGGAGTCGTAGTACGGCGGAACTGTCGCACCGGTGAACATGGCCGAATCCCAGCGCACGCGCGGACCACCCGGTACACGCAACGCGGTGACCGTTCCGCATGACGGCAGAAAGTCCGGCGTTTCGGCATTGATGCGGCACTCCATGGCGTGGTTGCGGACCGGCACGTCCTCCTGCTCAAATGGCAGAGGCTGGCCGGCTGTCACGCGCAGCTGCCACTTGACCAGGTCGGTATCGGTCACAAACTCCGTAACCGGATGCTCCACCTGCAAGCGCGTGTTCATTTCCATAAAGTAGAAATTGCCGTCATCTGAGTACAGAAACTCAATGGTGCCGGCGCCCTCATAGCCAACGGCACGAGCCAGGTCACGCGCCGCCTTGTGCATACGGGCACGAATGTCGTCGTGTCCGTCGAGGCACGGTGCGGGGCTCTCCTCGATCAGCTTTTGGTTGCGGCGCTGCACCGAGCACTCACGCTCGCCGAGCGAAAACACATGGCCCTGCTTATCGGCCATAATCTGCACCTCAACGTGGTGCGCCGGCGCGACGAACTTCTCCATGTAACACTCGCCGTCGCCAAAAACGGCCTCGCCCTCGGCACGTGCTTCAATAAAGGCCTTTGCCGCGTCTTCCACGCGCTCGACCTTGCGAATACCACGACCGCCACCGCCCGCCCGCGCCTTAATAAGCACGGGGCAGCCGATGCGCTCGGCCTCGGCCGTCGCCTCCTCAGGGCTTTTGAGCAAATCGCAGCCCGGAACGATGGGCACGCCCGCCGCGGCAGCCGTTCGGCGTGCGGCGTCCTTGTCGCCCATGTTGTCGATCACCTCGGCCGAAGGACCGACAAACGCCAGGCCATACTTGTCGCAGTCGCGCACGAAGCTCGCCTTCTCGGAAAAGAAGCCATAGCCGGGATGGATCGCCTTAGCTCCCGACTTTACGGCACAGGTGAGCACGGCATCGTCGTTGAGGTAGCTCTCGGCAAGACGCGGGCCGCCGATGCAATACGCCTCGTCGGCAAGCTGCACGTGCAGCGCGTCCGCATCGGCCGTGGAGTAGACGGCGACGGTCTTGATGCCCATATCGCGGCACGCGCGGATAACACGGACCGCGACCTCGCCGCGGTTGGCGATGAGCACTTTGTCGAACATGAAGCCTTCCTTAACTTTCGTGCATGAGTGCAAAAGACATATCGGCGCGGCAGCAAACCTCACCGTTGACGCTCGCAGTACCCGTCGCAAAGCGGAACGGCCCGCGCGCACGCGTGATGGAGCACACCAGATCAACCGTGTCGCCCGGGCGCACCGGACGCCTAAAGCGCACCTTGTCCAGACTCGTGTAGAACGGCGTCGCGCCGCGCGCCTCCTCATCGCCCATCAGCAGCACGCAGCAGTTCTGGGCAAGCATCTCGCACTGAATCACGCCGGGGACAACCGGGTTTCCCGGAAAATGCCCCTGCAAAAAGTACTCGTCGCCCGTAATCGTGATCTTGCCGTGGGCCTCGTCGCCCACCAGCTCGGCTTCGTCGAGCAAAAGCATCGGCTCGCGATGCGGCAACAGCTTCTTGAGCTCTTCTTTGTTCATGGATATCACCTATCCGATCCTCATGAGGCAGCTGCCAAACTCCACGAGGTCACCGTCGGCCACGCAGATCTCGAGCACCTCGCCATCCGCCTCTGCCGTCACCTCGTTGAGAACCTTCATGGCCTCGATGATGCAGAGGGTCTCGCCGGCCTTGACCTTGGAGCCCACGTGCACAAACGGTTCGTCGCCCGGCGCCGGGGCAGCATAGAAAACGCCGACCATGGGAGCGGTCACCTCTGTGCCCTTAGGCTCCGGTGCGGCGGCAGACGCCTGCGCGGCGGGTTCCGGTGCGGCGGCAGGCATGGCGACAGGAGCCACCGCCGGAGCAGTCACGGCACCCGGCATAGGCATGGGCACGGCAACCGGCTGCGCTGCACTCGCGCGCTCGAGCTCGACCGCGGTGCCATCGGGCTCCTCAACACGCACGCGTGTGAGGCCGCGGTCTTCCATAACATCGGCTATCTCGGCAAGTCTTTTGGAATCCATGCTCTAGCTCCTCGTATATCTACGCAGCGCGATGGCGGCGTTGTGCCCGCCAAAGCCCAGGTTGGTCGAAAGCGCCCAGGCAAGGTCGGCGCGAACCGCTCGATTGGGCGTGTAATCAAGATCGCAGGCGGGATCGGGCGTGTGGTAGTTAATGGTCGGGGGCACCACGCCCTGCTCGAGCGCCATGGCGCAGGCCATGACCTCGATGGCACCCGTAGCACCGATCATGTGGCCGGTCATCGACTTGGTCGACGAGACGTGCGCGGCGCGCGCCGCGTCCTCGCCGAGCGCACGCTTAATGCCCGCCGTCTCGGACGAATCGTTAAGTTTAGTCGAGGTTCCGTGAGCGTTGATGTAGAGGCCCTCGGAAGGCTTAACGTCGCCCTCGGCCACCGCCAGCGATATCGCACGGGCAATGCCGGCAGCCTCGGGATCGGGGCTCGTGATGTGATAGGCATCATCGGTGTTGCCGTAGCCCACGACCTCGGCATAAATGTGCGCCCCGCGAGCCAGCGCGTGTTCCATGCTCTCGAGTACCAGCACGCAGGCGCCCTCGCCCATCACAAAGCCGTCGCGGTCTGCATCGAACGGACGGCATGCCGTCGACGGGTCAGGATTAGTGGTGAGAGCACGGCAGGACGTAAAGCCCGCAACGGCATCGGGGATGATTGCGGCCTCGGCACCGCCGGCGAGAATCGCATCGGCATAGCCATGCTTGATGGCGCGGAACGCCTCGCCCACGGCATGGGCCGAGGTCGCGCAGGCGGTCACCACGGGCAGGGTCGGGCCCTTTGCCTTGTGGCGGATTGCGATATTGCCCGAAGCCATATTGGGGATCATCATCGCGATCATATAGGGCGATGCGCGGCGGGGCCCACGGTCGGCAATCGTGTGGACGTTGTCGACGAGTGTCTGCATGCCGCCCACGCCCGAACCCACGTAGACGCCCAGGCGCTCGCGATTGATGGCGCCCTCGACATCAAAGCCCGCATCGTGCATGGCCTCGTCCGACGCCGCCAGTGCAAACTGAACGCAGGGGTCCAGGTGCTTGGCGTCACGCTTGCCAAAGTACTCGTTGCCGTCAAAATCCTTGACCTCGGCCGCCACCTTAACGGCAAACGCATCGGTATCGAAGTGCGTGATCGGGCCGATGCCGCACGTGCCGGCGCACATGGCCGCCCAGGTAGCAAGCGCCGTGTTACCGAGCGGCGATACGGCACCGATACCGGTGATTGCAACTCTCTGTTCCATCTTGGTCTCCTCATCCAAGCCGTTGTTCGGCCCTGGTTTCTACATCGCCATTCCGCCGTCGACGCGCACGACCTCGCCCGTAATGTAGGCAGCCGCATCACTCGCCAAAAAGCGCACCACGCCGGCCACTTCCTCGGGGCGCGCCATGCGCTTTAGGGGAATCTGCTCTTCGCACGCCGCACGCACCTTATCCGATAGCTTTGCCGTCATATCGGTCTCGACAAATCCGGGGGCGACCGCGTTCACTCGTACGCCGCGGGGCGCAAGCTCGCGCGCTACCGCCTTGGTCAGGCCGATGACGCCCGCCTTGGAGGCAGCGTAGTTGGTCTGTCCGGC
Source organism: uncultured Collinsella sp. (assembly GCA_938023085.1). Lineage (GTDB taxonomy): Bacteria > Actinomycetota > Coriobacteriia > Coriobacteriales > Coriobacteriaceae > Collinsella. The sequence goes on along the minus strand of CALHDP010000039.1, from coordinate 804 downwards.
ATTGCCCATCAGGCCCACAACCGAGCTCATGTTGATGACGCAACCGCCACGCTGGCGCATAAAGGTCTTGGTGAGCGCGCGCGTCATATTGAATGTTCCCTTGAGATTGACATCGAGCACGCGGTCGAAGGCATCGTCGCCCATACGCATGAGCAGGCCGTCGCGCGTGATGCCGGCATTGTTGACGAGCGCCCAAATGGAGCCAAAGTCGTTGAGGACCGTCTCCACGCAAGTGTTGACGGCGGCGGGGTCGGCCACGTCACATTGATATGCGCGCGCCGTGGCGCCAGCCGCCTCACAGGCTTCGCACGTCTCGCGCGCCGCATCTGCGCTACCGGCATAGACGACGGCGATATCAAAGCCGTCCTCCGCCAGGCCCACGGCACAAGCGCGACCGATGCCGCGCGAGCCGCCCGTGACCAGCGCCACGCGACGTGAGTCGTTGCGCTCGAGCGCGCCGTTGTTCAAGTTGCCCATGTCATTCCTTTCGGGTTACAGCCCTGTGAACTATGCGAGCTCGTCGGCAATAGCTGCGACCTGCTCGGCCGTTTCGCACGAATACACACGAACGTCGCTCAACGTACGCTTGACCAGGCCAGACAGCGTTTTGCCGGGGCCGACCTCAATAAACGTGTCGATGCCTTGATCCTGCAGAGCATGCAGCGTGTCGACCCAGCGCACGGCATGACTCACCTGGTTGGCCAAGACATCCGATGCTGCCTTCAGGTCAGCCGGATAGGGCGCCGCCGTCATATTTGCCATAACAGGCATGAGCAACGGGGACGGCGCGTGACCGGCATCGAT
>CALHDP010000038.1 GCA_938023085.1 uncultured Collinsella sp. | reverse complement strand
GCGGTCGGGTCCGACGATCGACAGTTCGGGCACGCCGTTGGCAAGGCCGTTGCGCCGCAGCCGCTCCAGACGCGCACGGTCCTCGTCGTTAAAGCCCAGCACCATCGACCCGGTGCGGTGGAACAGAAAGCCCAGCTCCTGGGCCCACGTACCGTACAGTTCGCAGCCACGGGTATTGACCTGCGCCTTTACGGTGCCCGGCGCCGGATCGTAGCCGGCGTGCACCAGGCCGCCGTTGGCCTTCGACGCGCCCAGCGCGATGTCGTTTGCTGTCTCGACCACGCAGATGGACAGGTCATATCGTGCGAGCTGCCGCGCGATGGCGCATCCCGTGATGCCCGCGCCCACAATCGCGATATCAAACGTTTCTGTCACGGTGCCTCCCAGACGAGTTGACAGGCCGTCAATAAGACCATCCTACGGTCTACGTGCCCCCAGCAAGACGGCAATGCGGCGAACAGTCCCGCAACTGCCGCCAACGGCAGGCGAGGGGAGACCCGGCAACGTCGACAACCTCGTCTGCCGTCCCTCGTGTCGGAGATTTGTCTCGATCTGTAACATCTGGGGCTGGTTTTGCAGAGTAGCTGTTACAGATTGAGACATTCGGTCTGGACGTTTTCCTTTGTCTCAATCTGTAACAGTTAGCTGATGATTTGGGTTGTAGATGTTACAGATTGAGATTGAAGTCGGGGAGAGATTCCTCAGTCTAAATCTGTAACATCTGGACCTGTTTAAGCTGAGTAACTGTTACAGATTGAGACATTGGGTCTGGAAGTTTCCGTTTGTCTCGATCTGTAACAGTTAGGACCGGTTTCCGCTCCCACCTGTTACAGATTGAGATGTTTGTGTCCGCGCCGTCCCCGTACCCAGCCGTAGTCCCATATAAACAAACCCCGTGGTAAACTTGACCGGACTGTAAATATTCCGAAAGGTACCCCAATGTCCAAGTACATCTCTGAGCTCATGTCGCCGCAGCTTATGGGCGTCATCTATGCCTTCGTTGGCTTTATCATCGCCCTGTATGTGCTGTCGGTCGTCTACGTGTTCATCGACGCTCGCCGCCGCGGCGCCAGCGCCTACGTGGCATGGGGCATCATCGCGCTCATCCCGTTTGTGGGCCTCATCGCCTACCTGGTCCTGCGCCCGCACACTTACGCGGCCGACCGCGAGGAGCAGGAGCTGGACATGGCCCTGCGCGAGCGCCAGCTTGCCCAGTACGGAACCTGCCCGCAGTGCGGCGCGCCCATCGAGAAGGACTTCGTGGTCTGCCCGGTGTGCGATACTCAGGTTCGCAACGTCTGCCCCAGCTGCCATCGCCCGCTCGATGCGCACTGGAAGGTCTGCCCCTACTGCCGAACTCGCATCCAGTAACGCATCCATCGCCGGGCCGGCCGCAAGCCCCGGGCGCCGCGCACCCCGCACCCCGCCCCCACACGATGAAGCATGCGTAGAAAATCGCCCGCCGTGCCATTAAGGTGCGGCGGGCGCTTGTATACCAAGGCAACCTGCCTATAATGATGCAAGTCAAAAACGCCGAGCGCATCGCACGCACTTGCATTAGGCATCCGAGAGGAGAAAAC
>CALHDP010000037.1 GCA_938023085.1 uncultured Collinsella sp. | reverse complement strand
AGCCTCACCCATCTGGTTATCGTAAGGGTCCTCGCGCATGCCGTCGAAAGAGGGGTCAAACTCTGCCTGGAATCGATTGTTGGCCACCATACGCCACGGGTCGAGATTGCCAAAGTAGTGACGGCGGCGCCACTCCTCCCCCATCCTGCGAGCAGAAGATCCAAATGACACGTCGGCGTTGAGCCAACCGGTCTGCGGCGTATAGAACTCTGCCCAGTCGTGCGACCCCACCGAATCGGGCGCAACATACAGGCCGCTCTGCCAACGGGCAGGCACGCCCGCGATACGGCACATGGTGATAAACGTGAGCGCCATAACGCCGCAATCGCCGCGGAGCGAATGCGCACAGTCATCGGCAATAGATCCCAAAAGCAAGTACGGCGGCTGATAGCGATAGTCAATATACTGCGTCAGGTAATCATAGATAGCACGGGCGCGATCGAGCGGATCCTCGAGTCCGTCAACAACACCGGCCGTCAGCTGCTGCAGATACGGTGTGAATGCAATGTGCGGACGGTCCTCGGAAATATCCTCGGGCAGAGGCGCGTCCATACGCGGATGAACCGGAAGTGTGCCACCGTAGACATCACAATAAGCAGCACCGATGTGATAACGATAGGTCACCGAGAATGAGCGTTCACTCGAAGAAGACCACGAGGCGGTACGCGCCGAAGCGTTCGCGGGAGCAACAGCACCCTCCGGCGTCATGTCGAGAATCTCGACACGAGACTGCTGGTGGCAGGTGGCGGCAACGGGAAGCCAAGCGCGAACGGTCTCCCCCTCTAGAGCGCCGGGGACAGACACAGATGCTTTAAGCGTAATGACGCGAGCCAATCCGTTTTGCGACCCCATCTCCTTGAGCATTTCGTTGCGCAGTGCAATTCCGTCCGTAGGATCGGGACGCATGCCGGGAACCTCTTTGGGATATACGCGAAGCGAATCGAGGAAGTTGTCGAGAACGAACAGCTCCCCGTCGATAAAGCGCCAGTCAATACGCTTACGGTCAATCAGATCGTTAAACTGCTCCTCGGTAAACTCAGGCCACTCCTCGCGAATCATCGCAATAGCTCGATCGCGCGACACCGAAAAATGAAGCGGCGTCTCGATCATGCGATACCGCTCGGCACGAACGCAGGCAGCAAGCGAGGGATCGGGATTTTGGGCAAGTAGGCGGTCGCAAGCCTCAATAGCCTGCGAAAGATACCCCGCATCCTTTAAACGCAGGATCTCGGGCGGCAGTCCAATATCGAGATGGCGAAAGTCATCACAGCAAACATCAACCAAGCACCCAACCGGCCCCTCGGCAATAACCTTCCCATCAGCAGGCGACACGTTAATTACAGCCATACCAAAACTCCAAGTCACTAGAACCCTTGAAGCCCATTGTACCGAGATAAAAAGAAAGCCCCCAACAAAGGAGCCATCAACACCGCCGAACGGTAGTCAAATAAATAATTCAGCCCAGTAACCCTGCGGCGTTAAACAAAGGAAGCCCCGTCCCCCGGAACTGTTTCCTTGGCGCGACTTCTGGCGAAGCCAGGTGAGCGCAAAGGAAACAGTGTAGGGGGACGGGGCTTCCGGCGGGTAGTTTAGCGACGCTTACGCCTTGTTGACGGAGCCAAACTCCTCCATGAGCTCCTTGGTGCGGGCAACGATGTTGTCGCGACCAGGCTTGAGGAGCTTGCGGGGGTCAAAGCCCTTGCCCTGCTGATCCTTGCCAGCCTCGATGTACTCGCGAACGCCCTTGGCGAAGACGAGCTGCAGGTCGGTGTTGACGTTGATCTTGGAGATACCCAGGGAGATGGCCTTCTTGATCTGATCCTCGGGGATGCCGGTGCCACCGTGCAGAACGAGGGGCAGGTCGCCGGTCTCGGCCTTGATCTCGCCCAGACGCTCGAAGGAAAGGCCAGCCCAGTCGGCGGGATACACGCCGTGGATGTTGCCGATACCGCAGGCGAGGAAGTCGACGCCCAGGTCAGCAATCTGCTTGCACTCAGCGGGGTCAGCGAGCTCGCCGTTGGAGGTCACGCCGTCCTCGGTGCCGCCGATGCCGCCGACCTCGGCCTCGATGGACATGCCCTTGGAGTGGGCAAGCTCAACGAGCTCCTTGGTGCGGTCGAGGTTAAGCTGGAAGGTCTCCTCGTGAGAGCCGTCATACATGATGGACGTGAAGCCGGCCTCGATGCACTTGAAGCAGTCCTCGTAAGAACCGTGATCGAGGTGAAGGGCGACGGGAACGGTAACGCCCGTGGCCTCGACGGCAGCCTTGACCATGTCGGCGCAGACCTTGAAACCGCCCATCCACTTAGCGGCACCAGCGGTGCACTGAAGGATCAGCGGAGACTTGGCCTCCTCGGCGGCCTGGAGAATAGCCAGGGTCCACTCGAGGTTGTTGGTGTTGAAGGCACCGAGAGCGTACTTGCCGGCCTCGGCCTTCTTGAGCATGTCTGCTGCGTTGACGAGCATAAAAGAAACCTCCTGTAAGGTTGCTCCGATAACGCCTGAGATTTTACCACGACATACCCGAGCATAAACGTTCGTTTGTTCACGAATACCATCCGATTGGACAAATTTTGACCGTTTGCCCCACAGAATCGACCCACTGGGGAAAATAGCTTGACGATTGAGCGGTCTTCGTGGTTCGAAAGACGGCTTCGAGCCTACATCTGCATAAACGGGTTCTGCATAAGTTCGCGCGCCATCGTGGTCGAATCGCCATGGCCCGTCAAGCAAACGGTATCGGGCGGAAGCGTCTTGGCAAGTTTGGAAAGCGAGCGCATAATCGCCGCCTCGTCACCGCCGGAAAGATCGGTACGACCGTGGCTGCCCGGGAAAAGCGTGTCGCCCACAAAGGCGATGTTCCCCTGCTCGGTCGCGGCGAACAGGACGATGCCGCCCGGCGTATGCCCCGGCGTCTCGATCACCTGCAGGCAGACGTCGCCCACCTCGATTGTATCGCCCTCGGCAAGCAAGCGCGTCGGCTCACCCGGATCGGGCGTCTCGATGCCCCACATGGCGCGCTGCTCCTCGATATTTGCGCGAGGTACCGTCACGTCCTTAGCGCACAACTCATATAGTGCGCTGTCGCCAACGACAGCTCGAACCCCGGCAACCCCGCCAACATGGTCGGCATGACCGTGCGTGCAGACAGAGCCGAGTACGCGCACCTCGGGATGCGCGGTGCGGATATGCTCCACAAGACGCTCGCCCTCCCACGCCGGATCGACGATTAAGCACTCGTCATTCGAAATCACGGCGTAGCTGTTGGTCTGAATCGGGCCGTTGACGAGTGCCTCAATCGAAGCCGCACCTCGGGGTGTCAGGTCCAAAGTCATATCGCCCATGCGCATACCCTCCTTCTAAAATACGTTCGAGGCACCAAACGATGCCTCGAACGTAACCAATATCTATGATGCTGAGAGGCTCTCGCACCTACACACGGCGCTTAAGCTGGGCTCCACCCTCGCCGGGCATAAGACGACGAGCGTCGTAGACCGAGTCAACGCTGCTGATAGAGGCCAGCAGCGGATCCAAGCCACTCGCGTCCGAGATCTCGACCATAAAGCGCAGGGTTGCAATGCCCTCGCGGTTGGTCGACGTGGCGGCAGAAAGGATATTACCGCCCGCATCGCCAATGGCAATGGTGACATCCTTGAGCAGGCCCATGCGGTCCAGGCACTCGACCACGATCTCGATCTGGAAGAGGGTGTCGGCAGCGCCGTCCCACTCCACATCGATCATGCGCTCGGGATGTTCCATAAGACCCTTGACGTTAGGGCAGTTGGCGCGATGCACCGAAACGCCGCGACCGCGCGTGATGAAGCCGACGATGTCGTCGCCCGTCACGGGGTTGCAGCAATGAGCCAGACGGACCAGCAGGCCGCTGTTGCTCTCGCCCTTGACGATAATGCCGTTACTGGCGCTCTTGCCGCGCTTTTGCGGCTTGCGGTTGGAGCCGCGAGCGGGCTGCTTCACGACCTCGGCGATAGCCTCGGCCTTGGTGAGCTGTTCCTCGGGCTTGGGGTCCAAGATTTGCTCGACCTTATTGCCCACAGCGCGCGGGGCAACCTTGCCGGCACCGACGGCGGCAAACAGGTCCTCGAGCTGCTTGAAGTTAAACTGCTCCGCCACGGCGTTGAGTGCACGCGTCGAACGCGGCGTAGAAATGCCATAGCCACGCTTACGCAGGTCCTTGGCCAGCATATCGCGACCGGCGGCAGCGTCGTCGTCCTTGGTCGCAGCGGCAAAATAGCGGCGGATCTTTGACTTGGCGGAAGGTGTCTTAACGATCTTGAGCCAATCGCGCGACGGCTTGGAACTCTTGTTAGTCAGGATTTCAACGCGGTCGCCCGTCTTGATCTCGTGCGTGAGCGGAGCCACCGCACCGTTGATTTTGGCGCCGACGCAGTGGTTTCCCACCTCGGTGTGAACGGCATAGGCAAAGTCGAGCGGCGTGGAGCCGGCACGAAGCGCCATGACCTCGCCTTTGGGCGTGAAGACAAAGATCTCCTGATCGAACAGATCGACCTTCAGCGAGTGCAGGTATTCCTTGGCATCGGTGATCTCGTCGGAAGCCGCCCAATCGAGCGAATGCTTGAGCCAGTTGATCTGGTCGTCCAAACGTTGAGCGTCATTGGTCTTGGAAGCAGACGATCCGCCCGACTTCTTATATAGCCAGTGGGCGGCAATGCCGTACTCGGCCTGCTCATGCATCTCGTAGGTTCGAATCTGAATCTCGAGCGGACGAGCCGTAGGGCCGATGACCGTCGTGTGGAGCGACTGGTAGTTATTGACCTTAGGCATGGCGATATAGTCTTTAAAGCGACCAGGCATAGGGTGCCACAGCGTATGCACCGCACCGAGCGTGGAGTAGCAATCGCGCACCGAATGGGTAATAACGCGCAGCGCCACCAGGTCGTAGATCTCGGAGAACTCCTTGCCCTTGCGCTTCATCTTTTGGTAGATGGACCAATAGTGCTTGGAGCGGCCGTTGATCTGGAAGTCCTCCAGACCAATGCGGTTGAGCTCATCGGTAAGCGTCTTGATGGTCTCGGCAAGGTAGCGTTCGCGGACCTCGCGCGACTCAGCTACCATACGCGCGATGCGCTGGTAGGCATCGGGCTCCAGGTAGAAGAAGGACAGGTCCTCGAGCTCCCACTTAATAGAGCTCATGCCCAGGCGGTCGGCCAAGGGCGCGTACACGTCCATGGTCTCGCGAGCCTTAAACAGGCGACGATCCTCGCGCAGGGCTGCCAGCGTTCGCATGTTGTGCAGACGATCGGCAAGTTTAACGATGATGACGCGGATGTCCTTGGACATGGCGAGGAACATCTTGCGCAGCGTGAGCGCCTGCTTCTCGTCCATGCTGTCGACTTCGATGTTGGTGAGCTTGGTCACGCCATCGACGAGCTCGGCCACCGTATCGCCAAACAGGCCGGAAACATCGGTGAGCGAGGTCTCGGTATCCTCGACGGTATCGTGCAGCAGCGCGGCACACACCACATCGCAGTCCATCTTGAGATCGGCCAAAATGATGGCAACCTCGACGGGATGGTTAATGTACATCTCGCCCGAGCGGCGCTTTTGGTTGCAGTGCTTCTCGGCGGCAAAGCAGTAGGCCTGCTCAACCTTAGAAAAGTCGTCCTCATTCATATATTTGAGGCACAGGCGCTCCAGCTTGTCGTAGCTGTCCGCCATAATCTCGGGCGGCAGCTCATCGGCATGCTTATAGTGCTCCATCTCCGAAAACGGCTGGAGGGTGGAATCATGGGCGGTACGGGCTGCGGCATCCATCGAGGTCCCCTTCCCCTAGGCCCGCGGTACGATCGGGCGGTTAACTTTGGCTAGCATATCAGAAGCGCACGAATCGAGCGCCCAGCTCCGGAAAGCCGAAAACTCCATGCGCGAGCGCAAGCCCTCCAAATAGCGAATTGACCTGCTCAATTGCACGCGGCCGGGGTTTTCGGCCATCGCGATGCGACGAGTGTCGTCAAACCCCGAAACTCGACAGAAACCAAGCTCTTCGAAGATTCCCAGGCCGCTTTCCACCGAACGCTCGTCGACCGGCGTGCGAGCATCGATGGCAAGGCACATCTGCGCGATGTCGATATCGCTCGCACTAAAGGAATCGTCCCCGGTTTTGCCGCGGTTGGAGCGCCACATGGTCTGCAGCGCGCGATAGAGCGTGACGAGCTCGTCGCGCTCGGGCGCATAGCAGTCGAGCAGGCGCTCGTTAATGCGGGCGTCGCGCGACGAATAGAGCAGATGGATCACGGCGGGCTGGCCATCGCGGCCGGCACGTCCGCTCATCTGGTTGAACTCGATGGCGCCAAACGGCATGTGGTAGAGCACGACATGGCGGATATCGGGCAGGTTGACACCCTCGCCAAAGGCGGAGGTCGAAACGATGCAGCTGAGGCTTCCGTCTCGGAATGCTTCCTCCACGCGGCGGCGATCGGAACGCGCAAGCCCCGCGTTATAGAACGCGATATGGGTTGCGCAATCGGGCACACGCTTGCGCAACGTCTTGGCGAGCGCCACGGACTGGTCGCGCGAATTGACGTAAATGACGGTCTTCTCCCCCGTCGCCACGATCGACACTAAACGGTTCTCGCGGCTCGCAAGGTCGCGGTCGTCCTCGAGCTGCAGGTTCTCGCGCACCGTCTCGTCGACCACCGTGCGAGTGATCGGCAACATGCGGGCAAGCTCGGCCACGACCGGAGCCGTCGCGGTGGCCGTCGCAGCCATAACGACCGGGTCGCCCAGGGCTTTGAGGATATCGGGCATGTCGAGATAGGCGCTACGGTCGCCGCCCTTGGCAAGGCCGGCGTGGTGCGCCTCATCGATAACGACAAAGCCGATGCGGCCCGAACGCGCAAAGCGGTCACGGTGGATAGACAGGAACTCGGGCGTCGTGAGCACGATACCGGTGCGACCCGAAGCCAAGCCGGCAAACACGTCATCGCGCGCCGCCTCCACGGTCTCGCCGGTCAACACGCCGACGCCAATGCCGAGCGCAGCCATCGTCGACGAGAGGTGATAGGCCTGGTCGGCAACGAGCGCACGCAGCGGATAGACAAAGATGCTCGCACGCCCGCGAAGAACCGCCTCGCGCGCGGCATGCACATGGAAGATGAGCGACTTGCCGCGCCCCGTTCCCATAACGGCCAGAACACTTTGGTGATCGGCCAGGGCATCGAGCGCCTCGACCTGCGCGCGGTGCGGCTGGTTCGAGCCGATAAAGCTATGGATAAGCGAGCGCGTGAGCTCAGCATAAGAAAGCTGGGCGAGCGTCTCGCGTTTACGCGACTCCAGGCGCAGGCCGGAATCCGCCGGCTGCACGCCACGACGAAGCTCGCATGCCGGATCGTCGACGCTGGGCAGCGTGGTATCGCGAACCAGAACATCCTTGATCATGAGCTTGGGCTTCACACGCCCCTGCCAATGCTCGGCAACGGCCTCGAACACCAAGTCGACAGCGCTATCGCAGTTGATGAGCTTATCGATTTGCGGCACGCGGAACATAATGGCCGGCACGCTCGCGGCGCCATCGGTCGCCACAAAGCGCATGTGCTCGCCGGTTTTGCCCACCACGGCGCGATCGCACATCGTCACGCCCTCGGCGGCCAGCAGCGGCACCTTGTTGCCCTGGCCAAACGGCTCAAGACGGGAAATCTGCTCTATAGTCTCGATATTCAGCTCGGAAAGGTCGACCGTGGCGGCAACCTCGTCGATGTCTTCAAAGTCCTCGGCGGGAATCTCCGATAGCACGGCGGAAAGGCGACGACGGAATTCATCGAGCTTGGATGCCTCGATGGTCACTCCCACCGCACCGGCATGTCCGCCGCGACGAATCAGCAGGTCGGAACAGCGCTCGACGGCGTCAAACAGGTTAACTTTGCCCACCGAGCGACCAGAGCCGCGCGCGATACCGTCCTCGATCGAGAACAGCAGCGCCGGCACGTGATAGCGGTTGGTCAGACGGCTTGCCACGATGCCCTTGACACCCTCGTGCCAGCCTTCACCGCCCACGACGATCGCGCGTCCGCCGTCATAGGTCTCCTCGACCTTTGCCATGGCATCGCGCGTGAGCTCCGCCTCGATCTCACGGCGCTGGCGGTTGATTTCCTCGAGCTCAGCCGCCAGCGCGCTTGCTTCGATGGGATTGCGGGCAAGCAGCAGGTCGAGCGCCAGCTTGGGATCGGCCATGCGACCGGCAGCGTTTAAGCGGGGAATGAGCGAGAATGACAGGCCATCCGCCGTAATGCTCGAAAGGTCCGCCTTGGCGAGCGCGGCAAGCGCGATATAGCCGGGGCGAGCGGTTACGCGCATCTGCTGGATGCCCTCGGCAACCAGCGCGCGGTTCTCGGGCGTGAGCGGCATCATGTCGGACACGGTGCCCAGCGCCGCGACCTCGATTAGCGAACGCCAATACGACGGCTTGCCCAGGCGCTCACCCAGGACTTGCACCAGCTTGAGCGCCACACCAGCACCGGCAAGCTCGCGCGAGGGGCCCTCGTCCTCGAGCTTGGGGTCGGTCAGGGGCACACCCTGCGGCACCTGGTCGGAGGGCTCGTGATGGTCCGTGACCACCAAATCGATCCCCAGGTCCTCCAAATAGGAAACCTCTTCCTTGGCGGCAATGCCGTTATCGACGGTCACGATCAGCTGGGGGCGAGCGAGCTCGTTAACGCGATCGAGTGCCGCGCGCGAAAGACCGTAGCCCTCATCAAAGCGATGCGGAATAAACGGCGTGACATCGGCGCCAAACGTGCGCAGCGCCTCGGTCAACAGGCAGGTCGACGTAATACCGTCAACGTCAAAATCGCCAAAGACTGCAATGTGCTCGTGGTTGCGAATAGCACGCTCGACGCGGTCGGCAACGACCGACATGCCCGGGATAATGAGTGGGTCGGCCCAGTCGCGATCGAGCGAAGGTGTCAAAAACAATTGGCCCTCTTTGATGGAGTCAATGCCGTGCGCGACCATAATGCGCGCCACCAGCCCGGGAATGCCCAGACCAGCCGAAAGCTCCTTTTCGAGCTCGGGGTTTTGCTGAGCGACCGCCCAGCGATGCGTCGTCTTAAGCGATGACATAGGCACCCACCCCCGATAGGGGCAGGTCGCCGCGATACCTCTCACGGTTCATAGCGATGAGTCCTCTGTGTATGCCCGCTTCGGCAGGCAGATCTGTTGAACGGATTTATTATACCGTGCGGCGCGGACGCAAATCGCCGCAGCACGCCGCGGTTTCGGTAAACGATGCCGGTAATACCCTCGAAATAATCGAGCGTTTCAGCCGCACGGACGCATACGAGCGTCTAGCATATCCATACAAACGAGTTCGCGGATAAAGGGAGTCACGGGACATATGAAGCAATGGGCTGGACTGGGAAAGTTCCTCGCGGGGCATATGCAGGTCATCGTTCCGATTTGCGTGGCGCTCGGCGTGCTCTTTCCCCAGCAGATTGGCGTGCTCAAGCCCATTGTTCCCGCCCTCTTCGCCTTTATGACGTTTCAGGGTGCGCTCAGCAACACCTTCCACCAGGTAGCCGAGGTGTTCCGCCGTCCCCTGCACCTGATTTTGGCACTGCTCGTCTCGGCGGCGCTTATTCCCATCGCGGCCTATGCCATGGGATCGTTATTCTTTGGCTCCAATCCCAACCTTGTCTGCGGCATCGTGCTCGAGTACAGCGTACCCGTGGCGGTCACTGCCTTTATGTGGATTAGCATGTTCGGCGGCAACGGCCCGCTCGCGCTCACCATCATCCTGACGTCCTCGGTTATCTCCCCTGTGACGATTCCGCTCACGCTCAAGCTCCTGCTGGGCGCCACCGTCTCGATCGATGTGCCGAGCATGATGCAAGACATGGCCTTTATGATCGCCATCCCCGCCGTGCTCGGCATCGTGATCAACGAGCTCACGCGCGGATGGGGGCACGAAAAACTCTCCCCCGTGCTCTCGCCCGCCTGCAAATTCATGATGATGGGCGTTATCGCCTCCAACTCCACCGCCATGAGCGAGTACGTGCTGCACATGAACGCGGTGCGCTTGGAAGTCGCCCTCTTTATTTTGGTCTTCGCCATCAGTGGCTTTGTCTTCGGTTTTCTGGTCGCCCATACGCTGCATCTGCCATATAGCGAGACGACCACCATGTGCTTTACCTGCGGCATGCGTAACATCTCTTCGGGCGCCGTCATCGCCACGCAGTACTTTCCGGGCGAAGTCGTGTTTCCCGTCATGTGCGGAACGCTGTTTCAGCAGGTACTCGCCTCGCTTATCGGGCATCTCTTTGAGCGTCTGACCGGCGAGGAGCGCGCCGCCCAGCGCAAGCGCGTCGAAGCCGGCCGCGACGCCATGGCACGCTAGACTGTCCGCATTACGCGGGTGTTAGTCTTGCTATACGAGCGTTTCCAGATGCGCACGCAGGCGCTCAGCATCGATATCGAGCGTTGTCTCAGCATTGACCTGGGCCAAACGATAGCCGACAAAGTAGGGCGAAACCACCCAACGTGGCAGCGCCTTGGCAATGGTCCGACCGCCCAGGTGATAGAAGAACAGGTTGTACGACTCTGCGCGACCACCGTGGTGCTCGTTCAGGATATAGCGCAGAGCTACCTGGATCGCATCGGCGAAGAGATCCGCCTCGGCTTGGTCTCTCGTGTCATCGCTGGCAGCGATTCCCTGCGGGGCTGAAACGTTGATCTCAAAGAACCCCATGATCGGTTCGGTTGAGATGTCGACCGAGATTCTCCCCTGTTGCCAGACACTGATGCCTTCAAAGTTGGCTGAGGCCAGCGCCGCATAGCCGTCCTCCTGTTCCAAGCCCACAATCTGCATGTGTGGATGGACGAAGCTGCCGCCCGAAAGCGGGCCTTTGTTCTTGTACATGAGCACACTGCAGTACTGTTGGGAATCGATCATCTGCTGCCAACAACCCAGGGCAAACCGCATCACATGATGCAGCTCATCCGGTTCATAGGTCACCAGGTCGGCGTCGTGATTGGCAGACTCGATCAATACGGTCTGACGTGTGGCCCGCAATGTCTTGAACTTATTCTCGAGCCAGATGCAGTCACCATCGCGCTGGATGATGTTGGCAAGCCCCTCCGTGTCGCAAAAGGGGCACGCGGTGCCAGGGCGACGATTATCGTCGGGCTTACCGCTCGCCTGCTGGACATCGAATACAAGTGCCACGGGCTACACCTCCAGCGGCACAATCTTGGTGCCATGGAGCTCGGAGACGCCCAGTGCCGCCGCCACGGTATCGCGGTTGACCGTGGAAATGCCGCCGCCGGGAAGGATGGTCAAGCGGTCGCCCGCATACTCGATTAAGCGGGCCAGGTTTTCGAAGTTGTCCTCGATCGGCGTACCGGCAGCGCCACCATGCGTCAGGATGCGTGTGATGCCGCAGTCGGCGAGTATGTCAATCGCGTCGAGCTGAGCCTCGGGCGAGAGCTGATCAAACGCCATGTGGAAGGTGATGTCGATGGGCTCACGCTTGCATTCCTCGGTCGCGCAGCCCGCGGCCATCACGAGAGCGCCCAACGTAAGCTCGTCGAGTGCCCATCCGCCAGCGCGGGGCTTGCAGCAGCCAAAGACTAAGCCGTCAACGCCGGCGCTCACGGCAAGGCCCAGGTCCATCTCCATCATACGCAACTCGTCCTGGTTGTAGTGAAAGTCGCCGCCACGCGGGCGAATCATGCACATCACCCGCGCATCGTGCTCGTGTGCATAGTTGGTCGTAGCGCTGATAACGCCGGCCGAAGGCGTGGTGCCACCAACGGCAAGGTTGTCGCACAGCTCGATACGCCTTGCACCGGCATCGATAGCCGCCGGCACCCGCTCAAAGTTCTCGGCACAAAACTCGTACAGCATAGATAGACCCCCAAAGACAGCAGATGTTTTCCGACGGGCATTGTCACACACCCCCATGAAGTTGCGGTGGAATAGGGACTCTTTTGGCCTCTGGAGCCCGTATTCAGTCCCTATTTCACCGCAACTAAAAAGGGGCGCTGACTGAGATAGTCAGCGCCCCTTTTGTTAGGTGGGTTAGCCTCCGAGGTAGGCTTTGCGGACGTTATCGTCGTGCAGGAGCTCTTGGCCGGTGCCGGTCATGGTGATCTTGCCGGTCTCGAGCACGTAACCGCGTGTGGCGATGGAAAGCGCCATCTGCGCGTTTTGCTCGACCAGAAGCACCGTGGTGCCG
>CALHDP010000036.1 GCA_938023085.1 uncultured Collinsella sp. | reverse complement strand
CTCGCACGGTTGAGGTCTATGCCCGTCGACTGCAGCTGCAGGAGCAGCTGTGTGCGCAGGTTGCCGACGCCCTCATGGATTATCTCGCTCCCCAGGGAGCGATTGTGCTCATGGAGGCTGAGCATATGTGCATGACCATGCGCGGCGTGCAAAAGCCCGGCACCAAGACCGTGACGCTCGCTCGCCGCGGCGTCTTTGAGACCGATCCCGCGCTCGAGGAGCGGTTCTTTAGGATGCTGGGCCGTTAGCATGAGGGTCGTCAACGACTTTACATCGAAGACCGATGAGGGGACGTCGCGTCGCGGCTTTATGGCTTCGGGCCTGACTCCCTTTGGTGCCATGCCTCGCATTGATTACATTTGTGCCAACGGGCTGTTCCGTCGGCACCTGGGCAACATTGCACAGTTGGAATCGGGGCGCATCTTCTGCCGCCACGGTATTGACCATCTTCTCGATGTCGCTCGCATTATGTGGATCAAGAATCTCGAGGAACAGCTCGAATTTGACCGCGAGGTCATCTACGCCACGGCACTTCTTCACGATATCGGCAAAGATGAACAGTATGAATCGGGTATATCCCATGATGTTGCGAGCGAACGCGTCGCTGATGCGATTCTCGGCGGTATGCCCGATGACGTGGCGTTTGAGCCGGCCGATGCCGCAGCCATTAAGACGGCCATTCTGGGCCATCGAAAGCTGCGCGTGAACAGCCAACCGCTTGAGCGTCTGCTCTATGCAGCCGACAAAGCGTCGCGCGCCTGCTTTGCATGCCCCGCGCGCAATGCTTGCAACTGGAGCGATGATAAAAAGAACCTGTCGATTCGCGTGTAGTTAGTTGCGCGGTCGGGGTTCTAAACGAAGGAGACGATCGCGATGAGTAACAAGAAGCTGCCCGAGAATGCAACCAAGACTGAAGGCGCCGAGCTCGCCCGCCGTGGAAGGGGCGAAATATCCACTGCAACGGCGGTGCCCCACGTGAGCTATGACGATCTTCGCCATGCCGATCGCATTACTATCGACGGTCTCGAGGTCTTTGCCAACCACGGCGTGTATCCCGAAGAGAACGCGCTGGGCCAGAAATTCATCGTGTCCTTGGTGCTCTATGCCGACTTGCGTGCAGCGGGGGAGCACGATAACCTGGACGCCTCGATTGACTACGGCTCGGTGTGCCACGATGTCGATGGCTATCTGCGCGAGCATACGTTTAAGCTCATCGAGGCGGCAGCCGAGGGGACAGCCCAGATGCTGCTGCGCCGCTATCCCTCGCTGCTTGGTGTGCGTGTTAAGCTCGATAAGCCTTGGGCGCCCGTCGGTCTTCCCCTGGCAAGCTGCGGTGTCGAGATCGAGCGCGTGCGCTAACCGGTTCTAATATGTCTCTATGGGTGGCTGCTTGAGCCGCTGCGACAGGGCTCTATTGTTGGGGCAGTACGCGTCGAGCAGGGCGTGGAACCGATGATTGTGGCTTGGCTCGAGCAAGTGGACGAGCTCATGGGCGACAACCATGTCAAGGCACTCGACGGGGTAGGCGGCAAGTTCGCGTGCGATGCGAATGGCGCCGGTTTTGGGCGTGCACGAGCCCCAGCGCGTTTTCATGCTGCGTACGGAAACGCGGGAAACGGCGACACCCATTGCGATTTCGTATGCGTGCACCATATCGTGCAGCGCCGATGTGACTTCGGATGCATAGAGCTGGTCGATGCGGGCTTGGAGCTCATCGGACGTTAGACAGTCGAGGATTGCGTGCCGCTTGGACTGTGGGTGTTCGCCCGGCTCATCGGTACCCATAAAACTTGCGAAGGTAGCCTGCTTGGGTCGCGGTGCGGGTGATGCAAAGTTGTGGT
>CALHDP010000035.1 GCA_938023085.1 uncultured Collinsella sp. | reverse complement strand
GAAATCCTCGCTGGACGCACCCCCAGTATCTTCGATTGCAATATGGCATCGGGTTCCCTCGTGGACATCGGCGTCTATACCGTCGAGCCCATGGTCGAGATCTTCGGCATGCCCTCCGGTCTCACCAGCATGACCACACTGCTCGACCCCTCAACGCAAGAGCTCACCCATGGCCCCATCGACGGCTGCGGTTCCATTCTCGCCAGCTACGGCAGTGGCCGTATCTCCGTCGAGCTCGCGCACTCCAAAATTACGAATGACCTGCTGCCCTCGCAGATCGAAGGCGAGCGTGGCACTATCCAGATCGACCATCTGTCCACGCCCCGCAACGTCCGCATCGACTATCGCGGCGACGTCGTACGCGGCTCGGCGACCGAGGCACCGCGCGAACAGGGCGACAACGGCCGCGTGCTCGACCTGCCCAAATCGAGCAACACTATGGAATACGAACTCACAGACTTTATCACCGCCATCGGCGGCATCGATAACGTTAAGGAAGAGATTTGGGAGACCCCGGCGGGACGCCACGAGCTTGGCCACTACCGCGATGTCACGCTCGTCTCACTACGCATCATGGATGCCGTGCGTCAGCAGGCCGGCATAACCTTCCCGGCCGACGCAGGCAAGCAGGCATAGCGATGGGCCTCTTCGATACGTTCTTCTCCAGCGTCACCGGCGGCAGTCGAGAGCCTCAAAAACCATCAAACATCGAGCTCGAGCTGCGCCGCAGGCTTACTGTGCTCGCAAGCGACGAGGCCACTCAAGACACTCCCCTGCGCTACTTCCTGCACTGGACGGGGCAAGTCCAAGGCGTTGGTTTTCGCTTTACCAACACCAACCTCGCGCAGGCACGCGCACTCACCGGCTGGGTGCGTAACATGGAAGACGGCTCAGTCGAGATGGAGATACAGGGGGCTCCGGCAAACATCCTATCTCATCTCGAGGCGCTTCATGCCTCCTACGAGCGCATGGGAACGCGTTTTCGCCTCGCATACGCCCAGGCCCGAGCCCCACTTACCAATGAAGACGGTTTCAGTCCTCGTTATTAGTATTGTGTGCTAAATACGGTATCATTTACCTACCCACATTGACAGAAAAGAGGCGAGGCGCATGGCCGTGCAAAGAAGAAACACCAAGCAGCGGAAGCTGGTTCTTGATGCCGTGCGCCAAAGCTACAACCATCCCACCGCCGATGAGATCTACAACGCCGTGCGCGAACAGGACGACAGAATCAGCCGCGGTACGGTCTACCGCAACCTCAACCTCTTGGCCGATGCTGGGGAGATTCTCTCGATCAAGACGCCGGGCGGCAGCCGCTTCGATCGCACCATCGAGCCGCATGCGCATGTCATCTGCACCTCGTGCAGCCGCGTCATCGATGTGCCGCTCCCCTTTGACGCCCAGCTCGACGCCAAGGCGTCCGAGCAAATCGGCTGGAACGTCACCTCGCACTACACCATCTTCGAGGGCCTCTGCCCCAACTGTAGGTAGATTTTTGGAACGCGCCTACTCGACAAGCAGGCGACGCAGCTCTTCTTCGACCGTGCGCACGTAACGGACGCGGTCGTTGATGTCGCGCATAGAGGGATTGCAGCTCTCCATTAGATAAGGATGGCCCACTACGTTGAGCATG
>CALHDP010000034.1 GCA_938023085.1 uncultured Collinsella sp. | reverse complement strand
TATGGCTTTGAAATGGACAGCAAAGGCAAGACATCCGGATCGCGCGTTCGCTTCTACAGGCCATCAGATGGCAGGATGTTCGTAATGCACGCACCTCATCCATCTGACGAATTGACAGCGGGAACCATTCGAAACATCGTTCGCTTTCTGCAAGATGTCGGAGGTAGTCATGAGTAACGTTTTGACATACAAGGGTTATTTCGCCCCGGTCGAGTTCGATGCCGAACAGCATGTGCTAACAGGTATGGTCGCCGGCATGAGGGACGCAATCGTATTTGAAGGTTCCACGGCCAAAGAAGTGGAGCAATGTTTCCACGACGCCGTCGACGATTACCTTGAATTTTGCGCCGAAAAGGGCAAGGAACCCGAGCGGGCTTTTAAGGGCTCGTTCAACGTAAGAACGGGCTCTGAGCTCCACAAGCAAGCAGCGCTGGCAGCGGCAAAGAAGGGCGAGTCACTCAATAAGTTTGTGACTGAAGCGATCGCTGCGGCGCTGTGAAGCCAACGTCGAGTCGAAGCCGCCACAAAGGGCGCCTTTGTGGCGGCTTCGACGTTTGCCCAGATAAAACCTGCCAAAATAAACCTGTCCCTTTTGGCAGGTTTGCTCGAGGAGGTTAGGATGGACAAGGCTGAAGTGCGGCGGGCAGTGATTGCTCGGCGCGATGCTCTTGATTTGGACTTTCGGGCGGCGAAGTCTGCTGATATCTGTGCGCGGCTGGTTGAGCTGCTGGGCCGCTTGGATGCCGCGGCGCCGCGCATCGTTGCCGTCTATGCCGCGATGGGTTCCGAGGCAGACCCTGCCGCGTTTGCCGCTGCGGCCGCCGCGCGCGGCTGGCGCGTGGCCTATCCGTGCATGCTCTCGGCAACAGACGCCGTGGCTTGTGGTCAGCGCATGTGTATGCGGGCAGTTGCCGCCGACGATGCGTCCGCGGCTCCGTTTATCGCCCACCCCACGCGGGCCTTTGCGGCCACGGACATCGACAGCGACCGCTTCCCTATCGTGCCTGCCGAAGCTCTCGACATGATCATCGTGCCGCTCGTAGCTTTCGACCGCACCGGCGCGCGCCTGGGCTACGGCGGAGGCTGCTACGACCGCTACCTGCCCATGCTCTCGCCCGCATGCCAAATCGTCGGCATCGCCTTTGACGAGCAGCGTGTCGGCCACGTTCCCACCGACGCCCACGATCTGCCGCTGCCCAACATCGTCAGCGCCTAAATGCCAGCGTACCTCCCGACAGCCTAGTGCTCCTCGCCGGCGCGGGCTAGATCGTAGGGCGTGGTCTGGTAGACGTAGTAGTTGAGCCA
>CALHDP010000033.1 GCA_938023085.1 uncultured Collinsella sp. | reverse complement strand
GAACTTCTGACCTCTTCCGTGTCAGGGAAGCGCTCTCCCCCTGAGCTAAACGCCCAAATGGAGCGGACAACGGGGCTCGAACCCGCGACCCCAACCTTGGCAAGGTTGTGCTCTACCAACTGAGCCATGTCCGCTTACGAGGATTAATCTTACGTGATGCCCGCATCCTATGCAAGAACTTTTTTTGAAAAGTTTTGCGACGCTCTCGCGAGGGCATCAGTCGTCACGAAAGGCGCGAACAAACGCAGGCTCGCAGCGAGATGCCCCTACATCTCACCGAGCATGATCCAGGCAGAGCTGTCCTGCGCGAGCCTGCCGTCTGCAAGCGGTGATGAGGTGAGCAGGACCCTGCCCGCCGGCAGCTCCACGGGTGCTGCACCGAAGTTCGTCACACACGCCCAGCCGTTATCGCGGCGATAGGCGATGACGCCGCCCTCAGCGCCCTCGGCACCATCCGCAAGACCGGTGCGCCCGTCAAGATCGAGCCACGCAAGATCGTTGGCGCACCCGCGCAGCTTGCGCCGCAGCCAGAGGGCGTCACGATAGAGCGCAAGCATCGATGTCGGGTCCACTTCTTCCCTATCGGCAGCATAATCGGAAAACCATGCAGGCTGCGGCAGATGGGGCGCCGCATCGGCGTCTGCCGGCGAAAACCCAAACGATCCGCCCTGCGCGGGATCGTCCGCCGCCACCCACGGCAGGGGCACGCGACAGCCGTCGCGCCCCTTCTCGCGCTTCGGTCCGTGCGTATTGGCCGCACTGGGATCTTCGAGTGCAGCCCACGGGATATCAGCCACCTCAAAAAGGCCGAGCTCCTCACCCTGATACACGTATGCCGAGCCCGGAAGCGCCAGCTCAAGCAAAAGGGCCGCCCGCGCGCGGCGCTCGCCGAGTTCACGGTCCTCGTCATAAGACGACCCGTCGCGCAAGAGCCAGTCGAGCGCAATCTGGTGGTAGCGCGTCGCCTTGATTTGCGGCAGGGCATAGCGTGTCGCCACGCGCGGCACGTCGTGGTTGGAGAGTACCCAGGTCGAGGCGGAATCGGATTCGACGGCTGCCTTCAAGCCCTTCTCGATTGCAGTGTGCATGTCATCATAGGTCCAAGTGGCCTTGGCAAACTCAAAGTTGAATGTCTGGCCAAGCTCGCTGGGACGCGCGTAGAGATACTGGCGCTCGGGCAGCACCCACGCCTCGGCAACGGCACTGCGCGGCGGATTATAGCGGTCGAACACGCGGCGCCACTCGCGATAGATCTCGTGGACCTCATTGCGGTCCCACAGCGGATGGGTGCCGTCGTCAACCATGTCATCGCCCTCGGCGAGATGCCACCGGTCGAGGTCATCGCGGTCGAGATCCTTGGCGAGACCCTGCGCCACATCAATGCGAAAGCCGTCGACGCCTCGATCGCTCCAAAACGCCAGGACGTCGCAAAAGAGCGCGTGAACCTCAGGGCATGACCAGTCAAAGTCCGGCTGCTCGGGCGTAAACATGTGCAGATACCACTGACCGTCCGCAACACGCGTCCATGCGGGGCCGCCAAAGTTGGCATTCCAATTGGTGGGAGGCAGCTCGCCATGCTCGCCGCGACCATCGCGGAAGATATAACGGGCGCGTTCGGGCGATCCGGGGCCGGCGGCAAGAGCGGCTTTGAACCAGGGGTGCTGGTTGGATGAATGGTTGGGCACGATGTCGACGATGACCTTGATGCCGCGCGCGTGAGCCGCAGCGATCATGTCATCGAAGTCGTCAAGCGAGCCGAGACGTGGGTCGACATCGCAGTAGTCCGCCACATCATAGCCGCCATCGACAAGAGGCGAAGGGTAAAACGGGCTCAGCCAGATGGCCTCGATACCCAGTCGCTCAAGATAGTCCATCTGCTGGGTAATGCCCGCGATATCGCCCAGACCCGAACCAGTCGAATCCTTAAACGAGCGCGGGTAGATCTGATAGATCGCGGCATCGGACATCCATGAGCGCGAAGAAGACTTTTCTGTAGCCATGGGGCGTATCTCCCTTGCAACGAGGTTATGCGAGATGCCCACGATGATACGCCCAAAGCGGACATTCGCGACAAACAACGCCACAGCCACGCCCCAAAACGATCGCTCCCTCGCGGGTTCGAGCCCAGGCGACGGGTACGAAAAAGCCCGGCTACCGTAGTAGTCGGGCTGTTACGTTTGGAGCGGACAACGGGGCTCGAACCCGCGACCCCAACCTTGGCAAGGTTGTGCTCTACCAACTGAGCCATGTCCGCATATGTAAAACAAAACGGGCGCCGGAGCGCCCGGATGTTGCCTGGAGGCGAAGCCCGGATTCGAACCGGGGGTAAAGGCTTTGCAGGCCTCTGCCTTACCACTTGGCCACTTCGCCGAAAAAGGACCGCCTAAACGGTCCGGAAATGCAATGGAGCGGACAACGGGGCTCGAACCCGCGACCCCAACCTTGGCAAGGTTGTGCTCTACCAACTGAGCCATGTCCGCTTGCGGGTTATTAATTTACGCGAGTTGTCCAAAAGACGCAAGTACTTTTTTCAAAAAACTTGTCTGCCGCATGTTCTTAATAGCCAAACGCGCTAAAGCGATTGGCTAGGCACACGATTCCAGCGCTCCGCTAAACAGCTTCACCATCTGCACGCGCGTGCCGGCGCCGTCCGTACGACGAGCAACCTCCACGTTATCGACGAGCATACGCATAAGCTTGATACCACGGCCGCGTTCCTCAGATGCAACCGACTCGCTCGTTTCATCGATAGAATAGCCGGCACCTCGATCAAGCACCTCAACCACAACGCGATCGCCATAGGCCTGAACCGTCAGGACGCACCCGATACCGCCCGCATGGTCATAGGCATTACCCAGCGCCTCCCCCGACGCCAATGCGACATCGTAGCGCTCGTCACGGCGCAACGGAAGCGATTCAAGGAGTTCGGCGATGCGATGTCGGTAGTATGGAAGATTCTCGATACCCTGACGGACCTCGACGCTCTTACTCCAGCGAGGCAGCTCCCCCACCGGAATGGCGGGAATAGACTCCCGTGCCGGCCCCGCGACATGAAGGATATCGACAAGACGAGCAATCTCCAAAAAGCGAACAACTTCACCTGATGCATTGACGAGCGAAAGCAGGCCTTCTCGCCTCATGAGCTCACGAGCGCGCGTAAGCAGGAATGCCAAGCCCGTCGAATCGATAAAGCTAACAGCCTGACAGTTGATGACAACACGACGCACGCCGCGGCCAATCAAAGCATCCAACCGCCGACGCAGCGCAGGCACCGTGGCGATGTCGATATCGCCTGGTGGCGTCAAAACCGCTATGTCATTCCACTCATTCATACGACCATGGTTCCCCAAAAAAGCCCACTCGATGCATTCGTTTCCCCAACCGTGCGGATTCAGCCCGTTCAGCGCCGTCTATGAACGACCCCGTAAAAACTCAAGGGACACCAATGCAATGTCATCGTCCAGCGCCGATTCGGTAAATCGGTCAAGCTCGCCCAAGACCTTGCCGCAAATGCCCGACACGCCCTCCCCCGAAACAGAAAGCAGAAGATCGCGCAAGCGCTGCTCGCCAAAGAACGCTCCGGTGCGGTCGCGGGCCTCAATCGTTCCATCCGTATACATGAAGAGCATGTCGCCGGGGGCGAACGTAAACACGCCTGTCTCGTACACCATACTCTCAAAGGCACCGATTACACCCGATTGGCATCCAAGTAGCTCGACCTCTCCCCCACGAGCCTCGCCGCCACCCAGTGGCATCGACTCTGGCCTGATGACCATGGTCGGAGGATGGCCCGCCGAACAATACGTTGCGCGTCCGGCTTTCAGGTCAATCTTGGCGATAAAGGCTGTCACGAACGTCTCGACCCTCGAAAAGCCCATGAGCATACTGTTAAGGGAGCGTGCCATGCGGGCCGGTCCAGCGCCCTCCCACGCATATGCCGTCAGGGCCGTCTTGACGAGCGCGGACATCGATGCGGCCTCAATGCCTTTGCCAGACACATCACCCAGAATCATGACGGCGCAGTCGTCGGGAAGACGGATGAGCGTATAGAAATCGCCGCCGACCAACGCCGAGTTCGTGGCCGACAGGTACACCGAATCGGTTGCGATACCCGGAACATCCCCCAGGGAATTTCTCATGCCGATCTGAAGGGTCTGAGCGATATGACGCTCCTCGCGCTTTTGAGATTCACCTTCGTAGATCAGTTCAAAGTCATGCGCCAAGTGCACCAAGTAGTCATATTCAAGGTCATCAATCGGCTCTTGGCTGCCATCACGAAGCAGTAGCGCGCGCGTCGTCGGGCTCTTCGCAACAGAAGCAGGAACAATTGCGTCGTTACTGTGCTTGCCATCACCCTTAGAGCGTGGTCGCCCCGCCTCGATGCCGGAGTCGACGTAGAGACCTTGACAAGGCAGACCATGCGCCCTAAGCCAGCCTCCCATAGGCATCGATTCGTCAACGCGAGTTATACGGACGTGTTTAAGGTCCTCGGCACTCGTACCGCCCAAAACAGATGCCTCAAAGCCATCAGGGCCAGCCCCCAGACGTGCCGCTGGCGCCGTCGTGGAAAAGAAAAGCTTCTCGGGATCGTCCGGCAAAGCAACGCGACTGCCGCCTTCAAAATCTATGACGTAGGAATCCAGACTGGCGTCATACTCAACAGGGCAAAAATGGCAGTTGAGCATATTGCAGATCTCGGACGATACCGCCTGGGTAGCCGCGACGGAATCGTCTAGAAAGGTAAACAACTCATCACGTAAGACATTGAGCGAGCGGCCAAGCTCGGCCGTGCGACGAGAGCGAAGACTCGATGCCATGCCGACCAGTTGGATAGACAGGTAATCGCAAATGACCTCGAGCACATTAACGTCATAGGCAAGCGGTGCCTGAGGGCGTTTCCAACCAACTTCCAGCACGCCAAGGATCTGCGTACCGTAAAAAACGGGAAGACAGATCTCGCTGCGGTACGGAGGCATATCCTGCATACGCAACAGGTGCTTAGAACGATTGTCCAGGTCCATAAACATACCGGAGGCGGCCTTATCACCCTTAAGGTCCTGTTGAATCGACAAGCGACAGGCACGCGACTCACGAAGAACATACGTCGGAATGCCAGCGCCATACGGCAAAAACTCAGGCAGGTAGCTGTCGTACAGCTCCTTGGAAACACCGCGAAGTTTAAAACCGCCGCTCTCAGAAAAATAGATAGCAGCACCCGAAGCATCGAGCGTTCCTACAAGCTGGTTCAAAACGGTATCAAGTAGGCTGGGCAGCTCATCGGAGCCCACGGTACTCATAATGACCGAGAGCGTGCCAGAGAGGCGCTTGTTAGCCACTCTAAGCTCCGAAAGAGCACGCTTGAGCTGACGGTCGTGCGAATACTGTTCTTCGATGCTATGGAGCGCCACCAGGACACGTGGCGCGCGGCGCCCAAAGATGCGTGGAGGCGTTACGGAGCCCGCACGAACCAAGACGGGGATAAAGGAGCCGTCACTCAGCTTGAGCATCAGTTCGTTCTCGGAGCCATCAGTTTCAAATGGCAGACGATGTTCCGTCGCACGTTCAAAAGCGGACGAGTACAGGACGTCTTTAACATCTCCACCGATGACGTCGGCGCGTTCCTCGCACATCAAACCAAGTAAGCGATTATTCACATGCAGAATGGTTCCGTCGAGCTCGCAGATGATGACAGCATCGCTCGTGATCTCGACTAGTTGGGCAACGTCTGCCCACTCGTTGCGTTCAAGCGTTTCCATCGTGGACCCCACCGTCTATCGGTAACAAAAAAGCCTCCGAAGAGGCTTCTCAAATGCGATGGTGTCGGAGGCGGGACTTGAACCCGCATGACCAAAAAGCGGTCACTAGCACCTCAAGCTAGCGCGTCTGCCAATTCCGCCACTCCGACATGCTATGTTGTTGATTCACGGTTCGTTTTGTCGGACCCGCGCGTTCAACGAGGAAGATAATAACCTATGATTCGAGAACTGTGCAAGCACTTTTTTCAAAAAAGTTTACGAATTTGTAGATGCGCAGGTAAACTGACCTGTTCGGGCAGGAATGAGGTTGCTTTCCAACGCGTCCTCGGGCATGCGGCATTATTTTGATCCGCGCTTCGCGCTACAAAATAATGCCGCCCCCTGCGGAATGCGTTGGAAAGCAACCTCATTCCTGCCCTAGGGGCACGTACTCCAGGCACCGTTCTCAAACATGTTCTGGGGCTGATATAAATTTAGTGGCTCGGCTTTGCCGAGCCTATATATAAGGAGGCCGGAGCTAAAGCTCCGGCCTCGCTCAAATTCTTATTAGATTAAGTGAGCGATCAGGGAATCGCACTCCCCCTGCCGAGTTGCCACAGGGCCCGTGTTGGACTTAGTTTTCAGAACATTCCGCAGACCAGGAAACCCCCTTATCCGCAGCTCCGAAGGAGCAGGATAAGGGGGTTTCCATGGTCGAGGACGTTCTGAAAACTAAGTCCAGCACGGGCCCGGACAGACAACCGACTACAGGTCGATGTGCGATTCCTTGATCGGGAACGGCTCGGCGAAGTGGCACGCGCAGCAGTGACCAGGTGCAACTTCCTTAAACTCGGGAAGCTTCTCAGAGCAGATACCCTGAGCGATCGGGCAGCGAGTGTGGAAACGGCAACCGGTCGGCGGATCCAGCGGCGACGGCGGATCGCCAGCGAGGATGATGCGCTTGCGGGTCTTCTGGATATCAGGATCGGGAACCGGCACGGCAGACAGCAGCGACTGCGTGTACGGATGGTGAGGCTCGCTGTAGAGCGTCTTCCAGTCCGAAACCTCAACCATCTTACCCAGATACATAACGGCAACGCGATCGGAAATGTGCTGCACGACGGACAGGTCGTGAGCGATAAACAGATACGCGGTACCGAACTTGTCCTGGAGCTCCTTAAGAAGGTTCAGAACCTGGGCCTGAATGGATACGTCAAGTGCAGAGACAGGCTCGTCGCAGATAATCAGCTTGGGCTTCAGAGCGAACGCGCGGGCGATGCCGACACGCTGGCGCTGGCCGCCCGAGAACTCGTGCGGATAACGGTTGATGTGCTCGGGATTCAGACCGACGACGTCCAGCAGCTCGCGGACGCGCTCGATACGCTCCTCCTTGGTACCCACGCCATGAATGGTCATGGGCTCGGAGACGATCTCGCCGATGGTCATACGGGGATTGAGCGAAGCATAGGGATCCTGGAAGATGAACTGCATCTCGCGACGCATGTCCTTGATCTCATGCTTGCTCATCTCGGCAACATCTTTACCCTGGAAGAACACCTTACCGGCGGTCGGCTTGGTCAGGCGCATGATGGTGCGACCCGTCGTGGACTTACCGCAACCAGACTCACCAACCAGACCAAAGGTCTCGCCCGGATAAATCTCGAACGAAATGTCATTTACTGCAGAGACAACACGCTTGGAGAAGCGCTTGGCGAACATGCCGGACTCAGCGGGGAACTCCTTAGAGAGTTGCTCGACCTTCAGCAGCGGAGTACGCTCGTTGGTATCTGCCATTACGCCTCGCCTCCCTTCTTGGAATCCTTGCGCGTACGGGACGTCTCAGGAGCGTTCTTGAGGAACTCGGGGTCACCGGAGTAGTGGCACGCAGAGTAATGACCAGACTCGGTGACAACGCGCTCGGGGCGCTGCTTGCGGCACTTGTCCGTCGCATAGGGACAACGAGGCGAGAACACGCAGCCCTCAGGCAGGTTCATGAGCGAAGGCGGGTTGCCGTGAATCGGCGTAAGCGGCTTCTTCTCTTCGATGGCCTGCTCCGGGATGGAGCGGATAAGGCCCCAGGTGTAGGGGTGGCGACTCTCGTAGAAGATTTCCTCAGCAGTACCGAACTCGACGGGACGGCCGGCGTACATAACCATGATCTTATCGGCCATATCGGCAACGACGCCCAGGTCATGGGTAATCATGATGATGGCGTTGCCGTTCTTCTCCTGCATTTCCTGCATGAGCTCGATAATCTGAGCCTGAATGGTAACGTCCAGAGCCGTCGTGGGCTCGTCGGCAATCAGGATATCGGGATCGCAGGCAAGAGCCATAGCGATCATGACACGCTGACGCATACCGCCGGAGAACTGGTGCGGATACTCATTGACGCGCTTCTCGGGCTCGGGGATACCCACGAGGTCCAAAAGCTCGGTAGCGCGCTTGAGCGCCTCCTGCTTGGAGTAGCCACGGTGCAGACGAAGGCCCTCGCCCACCTGCTTGCCGATCTTATAGACCGGGTTCAAGGAGGTCATGGGATCCTGGAAGATCATCGCGATATCGTTGCCGCGAATGCGCTGCATCTCTTCCTCGGTCATTTCGAGGATGGAGCGGCCGCGATAGCGAACGTCACCGCCCTCGATCTTTCCCGGAGGCATCGAGATGAGGCCCATGATGGTCATGGCGGTCACGGACTTACCGGAGCCGGACTCACCGACGACGCCCAGGGTCTCGCCGCGATCGAGCGTGTAGGAGACACCGTCGACAGCGCGAACAACGCCATCCTCGGTGTGGAAATACATCTTAAGGTCATCGACCTCGAGCAGATGCTGGCCC
>CALHDP010000032.1 GCA_938023085.1 uncultured Collinsella sp. | reverse complement strand
GGAGACCGGCCAGACGATACCGTGCTCGTCGTTGTGCTGCTCCACGACGGCAGCGAGCGAGCGGGACACACCAACGCCGTAGCAGCCCATGATCAGAGGCTTCTCCTTACCGTCCTCATCCATAAAGGTGGCACCCATGGCCTCGGAATACTTGGTGCCAAGCTGGAAGACCTGAGAGACCTCGATGCCGCGGGCAGCGGAGAGCGGCTTGCCGCAGTGCGGGCAGGGGTCGCCGGCAACGACGGTTACCAGGTCGGCCCACTCGTCGACGGTAAAGTCGCGCTCGGGGCAGGCACCGGTAAAGTGATAGTCGACCTCGTTGGCGCCACAGGCCCACTGCTTGGACTCGCGCAGGCTCTCGTCGCAGACCAGACGAATGCCCTCGGGCAGGTTAACTGGTCCGATAAAGCCCTTGTGCAGACCGTTCGCTTGGAGCTCCTCGTCGGTCATCATGCGATAGCCCTTGCCAAAGACATGCTCGGCCTTGCAGTCATTGAGCTCGTGGTCGCCCGGGACAATGGCCACGACAGGCTTGCCCTCGGCATCGATGAGAGCCAAGGACTTGCGCGTGCCGTTCTCGGGGAAGCCGAAGAACTTTGCAACGGCCTCGATGGTGCCCATGCCCGGAGTCTCGACCTTGGTGAGCGTACCGTCGCCAGGACCCTCGGTCACAACGACCTTGGTGCTTGCGGCCTCATCGTCGGCAGCGAAGCCGCAATCGTCGCAGTAGACGAGCGAAGCCTCGCCGGCGTCGGCCAGAGCCATGTACTCGACGGAGGTGTCGCCGCCGATCTCGCCGGAGTCGGCGACAACGGGCAGAGCCTTGATGTAGCAGCGCTCGCAGATGTTGGCGTAGGCCTGCTTCATCTTGTCGTACTCCTCCTGCAGACTCTCCTGCGTGGCAGAGAAGCTGTAGGCGTCCTTCATGATGAACTCGCGACCGCGCATCAGGCCAAAGCGGGGACGGAACTCGTCGCGGAACTTATCCTGGATGTGATAGAGGTTCACCGGCAGCTGCTTGTAGGAACGCAGCTCATTGCGCACCAGGGCAGTCACGGTCTCCTCGTGCGTGGGTCCGAGAACAAACTCGCGGCCGTGGCGGTCATCAAAGCGCACAAGCTCCTTGCCATAGGCGTCAATGCGACCGGACTCACGCCACAACTCGGCGTCGACCATGATAGGCATCATAAGCTCCTGGGCACCGGCGGCATCCATCTCGTCGCGCACGATGTTCTCGATCTTGCGAATCGAGCGCCATGCGAGCGGCAGGTAGGAATACAGACCGGCGGCCTCCTTGCGGATCATGCCGGCACGGAGCAGCAGGCGGTGGCTGGCGAGCTCAGCGTCCGCCGGATCCTCTTTAAGCGTCGGCGCATAGAGCTTAGACATATACATTGCTCGGGTCATTTATTTCTCCTCAATAAGTTTGTCGACCTCTGCCATAAGCGCGTCGACAATTTGGTCCTCAGCTACTTTACCAATGATCTGGCCATGCGAAAAGAGCAAGGCCTGACCACGTCCGCAAGCAACGCCCAGGTCGGCATCAGAAGCCTCACCGGGGCCATTAACGGCACATCCCATCACGGCGATGGAAAGCGGCGCGGAATAGTTCTTCAGTCGCTCGGTAACCTCCTCGGCGATGGGAATGAGGTTGACCTGGCAACGAGCGCACGTGGGACACGAGACGATCTCGGGACCACGGCGGCGCAGGCCAAGGGACTGCAGGATACCCCAGGCGACCGGCGGCTCCTCGACCGGATCGGCCGTGAGCGAGACGCGCATGGTGTCACCGATACCCTCAGACAGCAGAATACCAAGGCCCACCGAGCTCTTAATGGTGCCCTGAAGCTTGGTACCCGCCTCGGTTACGCCCAGGTGAAGCGGAACGTGGGGAATCTCACGCGACAGGGCTCGATAGGTATCAAGCGTCGTTTGCACGCTATGGGCCTTAGCCGAAAGCACGATGTTCGTAAAGCCGCGGTCTTCAAAATGCTTGACGAAACGCTCGCTCGACATCACGAGCTTTTCGGGCTGCGAAAGATTGTCGCGCTCGGCAATATCTTGCTCAAGCGAGCCCGCGTTCACGCCAATGCGAATCGCGCAGCCCGCGGCACCCGCGGCATCGATGACAGCGTCAACCTTGGCCCAATCGCCGATATTGCCGGGGTTGATGCGCAGCTTGGCGGCACCGGCCTCGACGGCGCCGATGGCAAGCTTATGGTTAAAGTGGATATCGGCGACGATTGGCACCGGAGACTCGGCACAAATCGTGCGAAAGCCCTCGAGCGCAGCCTCGGTAGGCACGCTCACGCGAACAACATCGCAACCCGCCTGGGCAAGCGCACGCACTTGCGCAAGCGTTGCCTGGGCGTCGGCGGTATCGGTGCAGGTCATGGACTGAACCACCACCGGCGCGCCACCACCGATCTGCACGCCGCCCACATATACGGGGCGCGTCAGCTCGCGCGGCAAAGGATGGGATAAAGACAATCCAAACACTCCCCTACAAAATAAATCGAAGGACGTCGGAACGAAGCATATAAACAAACAGCAGCGCAAAGAGCGCGATGCCGACATAGCTGACGATTGTCTGCACCTTGAGTGGCAGCTCGCGACCGGCGACCATTTGGATGATCTCGATAACCAGCTTTCCCCCGTCGAGCGGCGGAATGGGCAGCAAGTTCATAAAGCCCAGCGAGAATGAGATGAGCGCTGCAAACGACAGGAACGTTACGGGGCCGGCAGCAGCCGCCTGAGAGGACATGACGCTGATGCCCACGATCGACGAGGACTGGTCGAGAATCTCCATCGTATGCTGCGGCTGGAGTAGGCGCATAACGCCATCCGCGGTCTGCACAACATAGGAGAATGACAGACGCGCCGAGGTGATGGGGTCCAAACGGACTACCTCCGTAGAAGCATACACACCTAACCGCTCGTCCTCTTTGAGCGCAACCGAGGTCGAATGCTGCTTGCCGTCACGCTCATACTCAATGGCGATATCGTCCTTACCGGCGGCCTTGCCGATAGCATCGTAGACGTCCATCCAAGTGGAACATGAGACACCGTCGACCGAAAGGATCGCATCTCCGGCCTCGATACCCGCCTTGGCGGCAATAGACCCCTCGTCAACCTGACCGATCACGTTGGTATCCATCGGCACGGTGACACCCGCAATGGAATAGATGCTCATAAGGAGCAAAAAACCCGTCAGGATATTGACGAGAATGCCCGCGAGCAGCATAAAGGCGCGCTTGAGAAAACCCTGGCCAAGATAAGTGTGCGAACGCTCTTGCGCCAAGAAATCAGCCTCGCCGCACGGCAGCTCCCACACATCGCCCACGGCAGTCGCATGCTCTCGATCGAACCGGCGGCCGTCAAAGGTGGTGTAGCCCGCCGCGTCTCGCGGCAGCGTCTGATACTTGGTGGGATAGTAGCTCGGTAAGGGCTTCTCCCCTTCCTCATACCAAGGTGCGATGGAGCCCCAGCCCAGCAACAGAGCACAAGCCTCGAGCACATCCTCCTCGGAAAGCTCGAGCTCGACAGCAAGGTCGGCCACGGTCACGCGACCATGACGATAGACAGCCGCGAGCACGCGATCGGCGCACGAGACATCGGTCGGATCCATACCGCAGATGGCAGCGTAGCCACCCAGCAGCAGCGGGGTCACGCCAAACTTGGTTCCAATGCGACGCGACGTGTAATGGATGTCAAAGCGGCACGGCAGGCCCAAAAAGAACTCGGTCACACGGACGCCGCAAGCACGTGCCGCCAAAAAGTGGCCGCCCTCGTGCAAAAACACGAGGACGGAAAGCATCAGCAGGCCCCAAAAGACCGATGAAAGAACGCTCAGAACAGTATCCATAAAACGAAAAAGCAATCCTTATGGGTTAGGAACGGGTTGCGGCGAGCACCTGCGCAGCTTTTTCACGCGCCCACGCATCGATGTCGCGAAGCTGCTCAAACGAATCGACTGCCTGCATATCGTGGGCATCCATGCAGGATTCCACAATGCGATCGATATCGGTAAAGCTGCAGCCATCGTGCAGGAAGGCATCAACGGCGACCTCGTTGGCGGCATTGAGCACGCACGGCATGGTGCCACCCGTCTTGCCGGCACGCTCGGCCAGTGCCAGACAGCGGAAGGTATCCATGTCGGCAGCATCAAACGTGAGCTGCCCCAGCTCGCGGAAATCGATACGAGGCGCTGGGGTATCCCAACGCTCGGGATACGAGAACGCGAACTGGATGGGAATACGCATGTCGGAAGCACCGAGATGCGCCATCACAGAGCCGTCGGCGAACTCGACCATAGAGTGAATCTTGGACTGACGCTGCACGACCACGTTAATGAAATCGAGGTCGCAATTAAACAGATGCATGGCCTCAATGCGCTCCAGGCCCTTGTTCATGAGGGTGGCGGAGTCAATGGTGATCTTTGCACCCATGGCCCACGTGGGATGTGCGAGGGCATCGGCGCGCGTCACGCGATCGAGCTCGTCGCGCGTGCGGCCAAAGAACGGACCGCCCGAGCAGGTGAGCCAAATACAATGAGCCTCGCGTGGGTTCTCCCCCAGATAGCACTGGTAGATGGCGGAGTGCTCAGAATCGACTGGAATAAGCTGGCCCGGTTGCGCCAACGGCATAAGCAAGTCGCCACCGACGACGAGGGACTCCTTGTTGGCAAGGGCAAGGCGCTTATTTGAGGTCAAGGCCGCATGGCTCGCCTCGAGACCGGCGGCGCCCACAATAGCGACGAGCACGCAGTCGACATCGTCGCGACGCGCGAGCTCGCAAACCGCTTGCGCGCCAACGCCAAGCTTCGTTCCCTCGGGCAGCTCCTGCAGCACGGCGTCATCGCCATGAGCGACATCGGCCACGGCAACCGCCGGAACCGAGAACTCGCGGGCAGCGGCAACGAGCTCGGAGGTACTGGAGTTAACGGACAGCGCCGTCACCTGCAGGAGATCGGCATGCTGGCGGCACACATCGAGCGCCTGAGTGCCGATAGAGCCCGTACAGCCCAGGATGGCAACACGGAGACGTCCATCGGGGCCATACGTCGTCTGGAAGGACATTACAGCACGCCTCCGATCATCAGCATCAGCTGCGCGGTGATGCAGCCGAAGATAAGCGAATCGCTTCGATCGAGCATGCCGCCGTGGCCCGGGATAAGGTTACCGGAATCCTTGACGCCCACACCGCGCTTGATGCGCGACTCGATAAGGTCGCCGATAACGCCCAGAATGGACACGACCACGCCGCACAGCAGCGCATAGGGCAGGCTGAGCTTGTAGAGGTGCGTCGCCCACAGGATGAGCCAAATCAAAACCGAGCCCAGGATGCCGCCGACAAACCCCTCCCAGCTCTTTTTGGGAGAGATCTTGGGAACCATCTTATGCTTGCCGATACGGCTGCCCACGATGTAGGCAAACGAATCGGAGACCCAAAGGGACGCGCAAACGCCCACCGAAAGCAGGGCGCCGGCAAAACCGGGCACGGCATCGCGCAGCAGCACGATAGCCGACAGCATAAAGCCAGTGTAGATGGGACCCATGAGCGTCACGGCCACATCAGAGATTCGGGTACGCGGCGACCAGACATACCAAATGCCCACAGCGAGCATCAGAGCAAAAAGCAGGGCATTCAGCAACATCGAATCGCCCAACGCCGACAGCGGAAAGAGTACGGCGGCAGCGATACCCATGCGCTCGTTAGCCATCTTGCCATCGAGCCTTGTCATACGGAAAAACTCATAGCAGCACAGACCGCTCATGACAGAAACAAAGATGGCCGTGGGCACGATACCCAAAACCAGGCACAGGATAAAGACAACGGCGTAGACGATACCGGCGGCGGCACGGGTAATAAAGCCCGCCAGCCACGTACCGGTTCCGCTCTTCGCCGCAGGCGCTCCCGCAGTGGCAGCTTTGCGCGCAGGCGCTTTGGGAGCAGTTGCCTTGGGACGATCGGACACGATTAAGCCTCCTCGGTCTTGCTCAGTCCACCAAACCTACGGTCACGGCCCTGATAGGCCAAAATGGCGTCGACAAGGCCCCAACGATCAAAGTCGGGCCAATAGGTATCGGTGACGTAGAATTCGGAATAAGCCACCTGCCACAGCAGATAGTTCGAAAGGCGCAGCTCACCAGAAGTGCGAATCACAAGCTCAGGATCGGGAAGGCCAGCGGTATAGAGGTGGGAAGCCACCATGTCGTCATCAATTGCGGCAGGATCGATCTTACCGGCGGCAGCGTCGAATGCGATCTGACGGACAGCGCGGGTAATCTCGGCACGCGCGCCGTAGTTGACGGCAAGCGCCAGCGTCATACCGGTGTGATCGGCGCACTCGGCAAGACCGCGTTCAAAAACGTCGCGGGTCTTCTTGGGCAGCGCGGAAATGTCACCCAAAAAGACAACACGCACGTTTTCGCGCTTCAGAAGCGGCAGCTCGTCGATGAACGTCTTAGCAAACAGATGCATCAAGACGTTGACCTCATGCTGCGGGCGGTTCCAATTTTCGGTAGAAAACGCATAGGCCGAAAGCACGTCGACGCCCAGGCGCACGCAGGCGGTAATGATCTCGCGAAGGGAGACAATACCCGCCTTGTGGCCCTCGGTGCGTGCAAGACCGCGCGACGTAGCCCAACGACCGTTGCCGTCCATGATGCACGAGATATGGTGCGGAATGTTATTGAGGTCAAGGTCGGAAAAACCGACGCCCGCAGGGGCGTCGGCAAAGTACTCGACCAGTTTATGCTCGTCGTATTGCACCTTAGATCTCCATGACCTCGGCTTCTTTTTCCTTCAGAAGCTCCTCGACCTTGGCGACATACTCATCGGTGTGCTTCTGGACCTTGGCCTGCTCGCGACGGACATCGTCCTCGGTGAGCTCCTCATCGCGCTCGAGCTTGTTGTTGAAGTCGCGACGGATGTTACGGATAGACACCTTGGCCTGCTCTGCGTACTCGCGGCACTCCTTGACGAGCTCGCGACGGCGCTCCTCGGTGGGAGCCGGGAACGGCAGACGAACGACGGTGCCATCGGAGTTGGGGGTAATACCCAAATCGGAAGCGCCGATGGCCTTGACGATAGCGTTGATGAGCGCCTTGTCCCACGGCTCGATGAGCAGCATGTGGGCCTCGGGGGTCTTGACGGCGGCAACCTGCGTGACCGGCGTGGGAACACCGTAATAATCGACGGTGATGTCGGACAGAATGTTGGCATTGGCGCGGCCGGTACGGACCTTGGAGAAGTTATGCTTGAGGGACTCGAGCGACTTGTCCATATGGGCGGTGATGTTATCTGCCATGCTTAATCCTCCTGATAGACGAGCGTGCCGACGGGCTCACCCGAAAGCGCGCGCTTGACGGTGTCCTCGCCATCGATGTTGAGGACCAAAATCGGCATACGGTTATCCTGGCACAGTGCCGTAGCCGTGGAATCCATAACCTGCAGACCGCGGACGAGAACCTCGTGATAGGTAATCTTGTCAAAACGGACGGCATCAGCGCACTTGACGGGATCCTTATCGTAGATGCCGTCAACCTTGGTGGCTTTAATCAGAATCTC
The DNA here is from genome assembly GCA_938023085.1 of uncultured Collinsella sp. Taxonomy (GTDB): domain Bacteria; phylum Actinomycetota; class Coriobacteriia; order Coriobacteriales; family Coriobacteriaceae; genus Collinsella. The sequence continues at coordinate 1,000 of CALHDP010000032.1, read as the reverse complement.
GGCGCCGATCTCACACGCACGAAGAGCCGCGGCGGTGTCGGTCGTAAAGTACGGATTGCCCGAACCGGCGGCAAAAATAACGACGTTGCCCTTGGAAAGGTGGTTGATGGCGCGACGGCGAATATAGGGCTCGCAGATCTCGTTCATCTGGATAGCGCTCATCACGCGGCAGGGAACATCGTTATGCTCGAAGGCATCCTGCAGGGCGAGCGCGTTCATAACGGTTGCCAGCATGCCCATGTAGTCGGCCTGAGCACGCTCCATGCCACCGGCAGCGCCGGCCATGCCGCGGAAAATATTGCCGCCGCCGACAACGACGCCGACCTCATGGCCAACGGCAAGCAGCTCCTTGACCTGCTTGGCAAGATGGTCGGTAACCTTGGGGTCGATGCCATATTGGCCGTCGCCCATCAGTGCTTCGCCGGAAAGCTTAAGAAGCACGCGTTTATATCGGATGTCGGACAAAGCGATCCTCCTTTAATTAGACTCTCAATATGATATCAAAGGCTCTGATAAGAGCCATGAAAAAGCAGGCTGTGAGTAAAACCCACAGCCTGCTCATTACCAGCTACAAGAGCTTATTTACTCGCCACGGACCAGACGGTCAAAGGCAACGACGGTAATGGTGTCGCCGAGCTCCTTGGAGACCTGCTCAGCGTACTTCTTGATGGTGAGGGAGCTGTCCTTGATGAACTCCTGCTCGGTGAGCACGGACTGCTTGTAGAACTTCTCCAGACGGCCGACAGCCATCTTCTCCTGGATAGCCTCGGGCTTGCCGGACTCGGCAGCCTGGGCCATGTAGATCTGCTTCTCGTGCTCGACGGTCTCGGCCGGAACCTGATCGCGGGTAGCGCAGATCGGGGCGACGGCGGCAACCTGAAGGGCAACGTCGTGAGCGAAGGTCTTGAAGGACTCAGCCTGAGCGGTCTCGGCCTTCTCGAAGGCGAACTCGACGAGGACGCCGATCTTACCACCCATGTGGATGTAAGAAGCGAGCGCG
>CALHDP010000031.1 GCA_938023085.1 uncultured Collinsella sp. | reverse complement strand
CCTACGTAACAGGCTGTTGACTGCCTGTGTCTTTAGTCTGAGCAGCCGCTCCCAAGCTCAGGAGTTCGTGAATGCGCTGAACATGGTGATGTAGCCGATAACGGTGTTCGGGCTAAGGTAAAAATCGGGGCGCAGAACGGTATTCTGCGCCCCTCATCGAGTCGATATGTCCAAAAGGGCCGGTTGGCCTATTCGTCAACGTCTCCATTGTCCTCGCGGTCATTGGCAAGCATTGCTGCACCTGCGACCGTTGTCGCCACGGCGGCGGCAGCGAGCCCGGCGGCAACGCCAGAGCCGTCGCCCGTGTCGGCGAGTTTTCCGGTCGAGCCCTTGCTCTTGTTGCCCTTACCATTCTTATCAGCGCTGCCTGCGTTGGAACCCGTGCCGCTGCCGGTGCCGGCGCCGCCTGCACTGTCCGAGGCCGCTACGGTAAAGCTTGCGGCTCCGTCGGTGGCAAGCGTGTAGTTTTGCGCCGCGTCGCCCAACAGGTCTTTCGCACGCACCCAATACGTCCCTGCGGCAAATGTTTCGCCCTCGGCCATTGCCGTGCCCGGAGCGCCGTCCGCATCGTGCACAAACTCGAGCTGGGCCGTGCAGGCATCGGTTTCGAGCTTGCCCTCGAGTGATGCCGCAATCTTGGCGCGCACGTCTTCGCCGGCCTTAAGGCCTTCGAGTCCCTCAAAATGGGGCGTCAGCGCGCGTGGATCGATATCGATGGGCACGGAGCCCCGCAGCTCCGTAACGGTCTCGTTGCCCAAGGCGTCGACATCCACATATTCGATGGCAAACGCATGGCCCGAAGCCGCCACGTTGAGTACGTTGCTGCTGTCGACAAGGCGGAAATGACCCTCGCCAACGGTCTTGCCGTCCTGGAGCGAGGCGTCGCTCAGCGAGTTGCCATATGTCATGTGCATGCGGGCTGGGAGGTAGCACGAAGCTGTCTGCTTGTGCTGCGTATCGTAATTGCGCTGGTAGATGCTCCGGGCCAGCGCCGCATCAACAAAGTCGGATGCGATGATGCCAATGTGCTTGAGGTAATCTGACTTTGTTTTCTCGTTGCCGCTGGGGTTGATGTACGGGCTCTTATACAGATGCTCATTGACTACTCGTGCCGAGGTAAAAGGATTGCCTCCATGCGACAAGCCCGTGCAGCTGGTGTAGTTGATAGACCAGCAACGCTCCTGGACTTGCACCGTGGCCCCGGCATCGTCCACGACGTCCACCTTGTTGCGCGTGCGCCCGGTCGTTTCCTTCAGCGCATTATCGACCCAACTGAGCTTGTCGGTTCCCGTGAGTTTGTACTTGTCCTGGGCATATACCTTGGTGCAATAGGGCTCTTCATTGCCCGTTTCCCCTATGGCTTCAAATCCCCGCGCGTCTTGGACGAGACACATCGACTGCCCGGAATGCGCCTTGATTTTGTCATCCCATTGGGTGAGGTCGAGGCCCCACGTGTGGCAGCTTACGCTGTTGCCGGCGAGCCCAAATCGACGCAGCAGGACA
>CALHDP010000030.1 GCA_938023085.1 uncultured Collinsella sp. | reverse complement strand
CCTTCGAACTTTCTGCCACCAGGTGGCAGAAAGTTCGAAGGGCTGGGGCGCATCGGGGGTCAGCTTGACGGTGCCGGTGCAGATAAGGGCGGCAGAGACGTTTTGGTGGGCGATCTCGTCGTAGTTGTCGAGCGCCTCGCGGTTCATGACGACCTGCAGGTCGCGGAAGCAGCTGCCGTCGTTGAGTGTAACGAAGCCAAAGTTCTTCATGTCGCGGACGGACTTGACCCAGCCGGCGACGGTGACGGTCTGGCCGCCGAGCGACTCGGCATCGGCATAGAGCTGCGCGATTTTGGTGCGGTTCACGTATCCTCCCATAGCGGTTGTACGGATTATTTCCAAACAGTTAACCATTCTAACCCGCGAGTGGGGGCGTAGCAAAACGGCAAGCTCGATGTATGGGCGTGACGTGGGCACCGCGCAAGCGCCGATTTTGCGTTGCCTAGTGCCCGCAGATGGCTTGGCGTATGAGGGCAGCGTAGGTGTCGATTCCCGCCTGGGTGAGGTGTGTGCCGTCGTCGACGAGGTATTCGCTGTGGCCCTCTGAGGCACCGTTCCAGTCGATGACGCCGGCGTTGTCGTTTTGAGCGCAGACGTCACGAATCATCTGGTTATTGCGGTCCTGTAGCTCGAGCGGTACGCGCACGGTCACAAAGTAGATGGGCTTGCCGCCCACGGCATTAATCACGTCCTGCACCTGCTGGGGGTCGCGGATGAGGCCGTTGGTGCCAAGCGCGCAGATGACCACGCTTGGATCGTAGTTGGCACTGTCCTGTGCATAGACATCCTGGAAGGTGTAGAACTGGCGGCTCACCACGCCGTCGATGTACGCGTTGGGAAGCACCGCCTGAATGCCAGGTTGGGCACCTGCGGTGACCGAGTCGCCAATCATGAGCACGCGGGCGTCGCAGGTTCCGGTCGCCTCGTCGTAGGTAAAGCTCTTCCAGTCAAGGTTCTTCGGGACCTTTTCGGCGATAGGTCCCTCTTTGGGTTTTTGCTTGGTGGCGTCTTCGGATGCGGTGTCGCTGGGCTGGGAATCTTTGCCGGATGCGGGCTCGGCGCCCTTGTCGTTGGCTCCGTTGTCCTGGGCGGAGGTCGCGTTCTGGGCAAGCTCGGGACGGAGTTGCTCGGCGCGGGCGGTGGCGATGCCTGCCCAGTCAAGCGGCGCGAAGGCAAGTGCGGCGACGCATACGGCGCCAAGCGCGGGGAGCACCATGGCGGGCGCGAGGACGTGCTTTCTTGCCGTGCTGTCCTGTTGGGCCGGCTTGCGGGACCAAGGACGTTCGACGAGGCGATAGAAAACCTCGGCTACCGCAAGGATCAGTACAAGCTGTAATACCTGCTCCCACCAGGCGATGCGGGTAGTGCGGGTTGCGGGGTTCATAAGAAGCAGTAGGGGATAGTGCACCAGATAGACCGAGAACGAGCGCTGGCCCAGCCAGACGAGCGGCTTGACCGACAACAGACGACGCACGATGCACTCCGTATTCTGCACGCAGATGATGAGGAGTCCAGTGGCGAGGGCAAACAGCAAAAAGCCGCCGCGGTAGAGCCAAGCGCTCTCTCCGGTCAGCATGAGTGCGCCGGCTATAACGGCAACGAGCCACGCGAGAGAAATCGCGTTGACCTTTGAGATGCCCTTGTTGGCTCCGGGGGTATGGATGTCACCGCTCAGCATCTCGCGCAGGCGCGGCGCTGCGATGGCGGCTAAGGCTCCGCATAGAAGCTCGGAGGCGCGGGCGTCGGTTCCGTAGTAGACGCGCGATGTGTCGGCGGTGGGATCAAACATGAGGACCATGGCTGCCGTCGATGCAAGCGCGAATGCGGTCGTGATGCCGATAGCGGTGTTGCGCGACCTGGTTTTGCTGCACAGCGCCATAAGGATGACCGGCCATACCAGATAGAACTGCATGATGACAGCGCAGAACCACAGGTGCGTGAGCGGCGAGGGGAGCCCCGCGGCGGCGAAATACGAGACGTTGCGGAAGATGTAGAACCAGTTGCTCAAAAAGAGTGCCGATGGCAGGGCGTCCTGCTGCACCTTAGGGAGTAGGCTCGGGGCCGCGATGTAGGTGGCGACGGCGGTAAGCGCGATGGTCACGACGATCGGCGGCATCATGCGCGCAATGCGGCGGCAGATATAGCGCGGGTACGAGAATCCGTCGCGTGCCGTGGCCCGCATAATGCTTTTGGTGGCGAGATAGCCACTCAGCGTAAAGAAGAGTGTAACGCCCAAAAAACCGCCGGTCAGGCGGCTGGGGCGAAGGTGATATAGGACGACGCCGGCGATGGCGAGGGCGCGGAGCCCGTCGAGCGCGACGATGCGTTGGTTGCGTTGAGGCGCGGCATGTGCGGCGCCCGTGGGTGTGTTTTGCATCGATCTTCCTCCAATGTCGACCTAGCAGTCTAGCGCTCTGCGCGGACAAAGGAAGGGGGTTCGTGCGGTTGAACAACATGCCGCGGGGCGATGCCTCGCTACGCAAAAGCCGCACCTGCATTGATGCTCAGCTGCCTATGTAGAAATGTTTCAGAACCTCTACATAGGCAAAAACAACAACACAGATGCGGCAAGGATGCACAGGTGGTTGAGTCTTTATGCGACGGCGGTCTGCTACTTGGTCTTGGCCACCAGCAGCGGGTCGCCGAGCTTGACGAGCGGGTTGCCACCGATAAGCGTGCCGGACTCGCCGACATGGTCGATGCTCTTAAGACGGTCGAGCTCGGAGACGATGACGGTCACGATGTCTTCGTGACCAGCGGCCTTAATGGCCTCGCGGTCGAAGCTGATGAGCGGCTGGCCGGCCTTGACCACATCGCCCATCTCGACAAAGCGGGCAAAACCCTTGCCGTTCATTTCCACGGTGCCCAGGCCAACATGGATGAACACGCGAAGACCGTCCTCGGTAATCATGCCGATGGAGTGGTTGGTGACGGTGGTGGCGCCGATACGGCCGTTGGCGGGGGCGTAGATGGTGCCGGTAATTGGTTCGATGCCGTAGCCCTGACCGAGCATGCCCGAGGCGATGGTCTCGTCGGGAACTTCACTCAGATTGACGAGCACGCCGTTGACGGGAGCGTAGATGACGCCTTCGCGGGTGGCGAAGCTTGCTGCGGGCGGAACGGACGCCTCGCCCGACGAAGTGAACGTGGACTTGAGCGAATCGAGCAGACCCATAGATGCCTCCAACGTATCAGGCGCGCATGTTGCACGCGTGTGGTTTGCCGGAAACGTTTCGTACGTGTTTCCCAGCACGGTCAGCGCCCCTATTTTACGCTGCCCAACGATACCTCTGAACAGCGATTTTGTGATATATCAGTTGAAGGCCAACTTATTGCGGGGGTGTTTCTGCGCCGTGAGCTCAAGTGGGGTACGCTAAGGTGCGAAAAACGAGTGCGTACGAATCGCACGGAGGGAGCACCTATGATTATTGAGAACCATGCGCTGTGGGGCGAGGAGCCGACCGAGGATTATCCGGCGACGTTTACGTATCTGGGTGCCGAGCCGCTGCCCGACAAGCCCAATGGCCGCCGCCCCGCGGTGATCATTTGCGGCGGAGGCGGGTTTACGCATATCGCTCCGCACGAGCAGGACCCGGTGGCGTTTGCGTTTTTGGACCGCGGCTACCAGGCCTTTGTGCTCAACTATGTGACGAGTGGCACGGGCGACGTGAGCTTTCCGCACCCGCAGGCGGACCTCGCCAAGATGGTCGCTACCGTGCGCGCCAACGCCGACGAGTGGCATGTCGATCCCAAGCGCGTGTGCATCGTGGGTTTCTCAGCGGGCGGCATGATCTGCGCCTCGTTGGCAACGCAGTGGAAGACCGGACCCTTCGCGGGCCTTGCCGGGGCTCGTCCGGAGGATATTCGTCCCGACGCCGTGGTGCTGGGCTATCCGTTGCTCGACCTTGCCTATGTGCGCGATATGCAGACGCGCGACCCGCGCATTGACCTGCGCGTGCCCAAGACGGGTGGCAAGACAGGACGCGATTTGCTCAACGACTATCTGTCGATGGTGACGGGCGGCGAGGCGACCGATGAGCACCTGACCGACATTTGCCCTACCACGCACGTTTCGCGCCAGATGCCCCCGACCTTTGTGTGGGGCGTTTCGGACGACAAGACGGCGCCGATCGCGCAGGTCTACCCGTTTGCACAGCGCATGGCCGAGGAGGGTGTTGCATGCGAGATGCACGTCTTTGACCAGGGTGGCCACGGCCTTTCGCTCGGCAACGCCAATACCGCGGTCGACAACGAGGACAAGCAGGTTTCCGTCCGTCCCTGGATTCGCCTGGCCTTCCGCTTTCTGGAGCGCCATCTGTAAGAGGACGGACATCCCCTCAATAACTTGCGGTGAAATAGTTCCTATTTAAGGCCTCAACCAGCCCAAGCAGGAACTATTCCACCGCAACTTTGTCTTTGATGCCCCGCCCGGAAACTGCGTCCCGGTTTGGGCGCGGATTCCGGGATGCAGTTTCCCATAGGGCCTCGACTGGGAAAGTGCGTCCCGTTTCGGGCGGGGATTCCGGGTTGCATTTTCCGCAAGAGGCCTGTTTGGGAAACCATATCCCGTTTCGAGCCAGAATTCTGGCAGAGCGGCAAAATATCGGCTTCCGGCAGCTGGGGACGTTCCTTAAGTGCCGGCACCCTGGGACACTCCCTGTATGATTCGCATGCTACGGAGGAAAGCGGATCATTTTGGGTGGCGGTAGTCGGCTATTTCAGCGTAATGCAGGATGCGAGGAGATCGCAGTACGTTTCTCCCGTGAAATCATAATTGATCCCAAGCGGGCGGTATCCATCCTGGACATATCCCCAGTAAGGTCCGCCGGACAGCACTACAGTCTTGCCCGATGACGTCTTTCCAATCGTCTTAGAGAAGGCGGTCTCTGCGCCGTGCGGCGATCCATCGGTTGCGTATACCGTAAAGTTCGCTTTCGAGGCAACATCTTGCGCTGTAACGTCATTGGCGGTAAGGGTGTCGGACGTCGTTTCGAATTTCAACCAATCCATGGGGAACCAGTCGGGGAGGACCATTGTAAAGTAGTCGGTTTCAAACGTCCTTGCCTGCCTTGCCTCCTCGGCTTTCTTGGCCTCTTCCTCCGCCTGGCGCCTTGCCTCCTCCTCGGCCTGCTTTGCCGCCACGGCGTCGTCGCGGCGCTTGGTCGCGGCGGTCGCGAGCGCCTCGGCGTCAATATTGAAGCCGGCCTTCTTGGCGCCCTCGTCCTCCTCGGCGTACTTCTTTGCCGCGGCGATCTGGTCGTCGGTCACTTCGGGCGCCTCGATCGGCTCCAGCGCCACGTCGCCCGCGTCAATGGTCTTCTTCTCGGCGGCCTTTTCGCCCAACTTGATGTTGAGCTTGTCGGCGGGGACAGCGTAGATCGTGCCGTCGGCGGCGATAGGGGAGGCGGCGACCTCGACCTTGTAGCTTCCGCGCCGGAGCTCGACGCCCTCGCCGTCGCTGTCCACGTAGCGCACGGCGTCGACCTTCTTGCCGCGGTCTTCCTTGCCTGTAATATGAACCGGCAGCCTGCTCGCTCCCGCCGAGGTGTCCCAGCCCTGGGCCGAGACGCTAAAGCGCACGGCGTGCTTTGCCGCGAGCGCCTCCTGTTCGGCCGCCTGTCGAGCCTGCTCGGGGGCGTAGACGCCGAAGTAGTAGCCGGCACCGCCGCCCGCAGCGAGCAATGCGATCACGACGGCCGCGATCGCGAGGGGCCTCTTTGAGCGCTTGGCCTTCGCCGGCGCCGGTGCCGTCGGCTGCGTCTCGGCTGCCGGGGCGGGTTGATAGTCGCCCTGCGATTCGGCCGGGGCTTCATATTCGGCGGCAATGGGCTCGCCGCACACGGGGCAGAACCTGGTCCCGTCCTCGACCTTCGACCCGCAATTTCGGCAGAACATGTGCAGACTCCCCTCGATCGGCGCCCGCGCGAATACCGGGCGCATCCTCATCCGCCTCTATCCTATGCGCGGACTTGCGCCCTTTGTTGCGCAACATTGCCGGGCTCTCGTCCGGGGAAGCCGTATCCCGTTCCGAGCGCCGATTCCGGGATGCAGTTTCCGCTAGAGGCCTCAACCGGAAAGCGCATCCCGTTTTGACGCTTCAGAGTGGGACGCAGTTTCCCCGAGGGGCCCCATCGGGAAATCGGAGACCGGAATTCGCCTGAGTAGTGGGATACAGTTTCCGCAGCAGGCCCGTCTGGGAAACCACGGCCCAGAATTCCCCTTGCACCGATCTGTCGATTGAACATCGTTGCGTGTTCGCGCTATCATGCATGGTTACAATTGGTTAGCCATGGCAAACGGTTAGCCATGGTAAACAAAATGCAACGCCTTGTGGGCGCCGGGGGAGGAACACGGACGTGAAGCTCGATACGCTCGAGATTGGAAAGGACGCCGTTGTCGCATCGGTGGCATCGGACGACCAGGCACTCCGACAGCATATTTTGGACATGGGCCTAACACCGGGCACCGAAGTCACCATGATGAAGTACGCCCCTATGGGCGACCCGCTCGAGATTCGCCTACGCGGCTACGAGTTGACGCTGCGCAAGGATGATGCTGCTCGCATCGAGCTCGTGGATGTTCACGACACCGATACGGGTCCGCGCGCTAACGCCGCAATCGGCACGACGGAGCACCCGGCACTCGGCGAGGGGACGTATTCGCCCCGTGCGGCAAAAACGGCCGTGCCCGAGGGCGCGCCGCTGCATTTTGCCCTCGCCGGCAACCAAAACTGTGGCAAGACCACGCTGTTTAACCAGCTGACGGGCTCCAACCAGCATGTCGGCAACTTTCCCGGCGTGACGGTCGACCGCAAGGACGGCACTATCCGTAACCACCCCGAGGCGAGCGTTACCGACTTGCCCGGTATTTACTCCCTGTCGCCGTACACGGGCGAAGAGATCGTTAGCCGTCAATTCATCCTTGACGAAAATCCCGACGCCATCATCGACATCATCGACGCTACCAACATCGAGCGCAATCTGTACCTGACGCTGCAGCTTATGGAGCTCGACCGCCCCATGGTCATCGCGCTCAACATGATGGACGAGGTGACGACCAACGGCGGTGCCATTGACGTCAACCTGCTCGAGAGTCTGCTGGGCGTGCCTGTTGTCCCCATTAGCGCTGCCCGCAACGAGGGTATCGGCGAGCTGGTGGACCATGCCCTGCATGTGGCGCGTTTTCGCGAGCGTCCCGGCCGCCTGGACTTTTGCGCGCCCGATGGTCCAGACGGCGGCGCGCTGCATCGCTGCATTCACGGCATCGCCAACCTTATCGAGGACCATGCCGCGACGGCGCACATTCCCGTGCGTTTTGCGGCGACCAAGCTGGTTGAGGGCGACGAGCTGGTGACCGAGGTGCTTCACCTGGACCGTAACGAGCTCGACGCTATCGAGCACATCATTACCCAGATGGAGGGCGAGGCCGGCACCGACCGCCTGTCCGCGCTGGCCGATATGCGCTTTAGCTTTATCGGTGACGTGTGTGGGCGTTGCGTCGTTAAGCCGCATGAGAGCCGCGAGCATGTGCGCTCCGTCAAGATTGACCGCATCCTGACAGGTCGTTACACAGCCATTCCGGCGTTCCTGGTGATCATGGGCCTCGTTTTTTGGCTGACGTTTGGCGTGATCGGCGCGGCGTTGCAGGGACTCATGGAGGACGGCATCGCTGCCATCATCGCCTCGGCCGATGCGGGTCTCAAGGCGTTCGGCACCAACGATGTGGTGCGCTCGCTGGCTGTCGACGGCGTGCTTACGGGCGTGGGCAGTGTGTTGACCTTCCTGCCGATTATCGTCGTGCTCTTTTTGTTCCTCTCCATTCTGGAGGACTCGGGCTACATGGCGCGTGTTGCCTTTGTCATGGATAAGGTGCTGCGTCGCTTTGGCCTGTCGGGCCGCAGCTTTGTGCCCATGCTCGTCGGTTTTGGCTGCACCGTGCCGGCTATCATGTCGACCCGTACGCTCCCATCCGAGCACGACCGTAAGATGACGGTCATGCTCACGCCGTTCATGAGCTGCTCGGCCAAGTTGCCGGTTTACGGCTTGCTGTGCGGGGCGTTTTTCCCGCAGGCGACGGTTCCCGCCATGGTCTCGCTCTATCTGATCGGTATCGTGGTCGGCTGCATTGCGGCCTTGGTGCTCAACCGCACGGCATTTAAGGGCGATCCGGTGCCATTTATCATGGAGCTTCCCAATTACCGCCTGCCGAGCGTCAAGACGACAGTGATGCTGGCATGGGATAAAGCCAAGGATTTTATTACCAAGGCCTTTACCATTATCTTTGCCGCTACCGTGGTCATCTGGTTCCTTCAGACGTTCGATATCCGCTTTAATGTGGTCGCCGATCAGTCGCAAAGCCTGCTTGCGGGCCTCGGCAGCATCATTGCGCCGGCGCTGGCGCCGCTTGGGTTTGGCGACTGGCGTGCATCCACGGCGCTCGTCACCGGACTTATCGCCAAGGAGAGTGTCATCTCGACCCTCACGGTGCTTTTGGGCGCGACCTCGCCTGCGGTGTTGTCGACCATGTTCTCTCCGTTTACTGCCTACGTGTTCCTGGTCTTTACGCTGCTGTACCCGCCCTGCGTGGCAGCCATCGGTGCCGTCAAGAGCGAGTTGGGCGCGCGCTACGCCGTTGCCGTGTTCGCGTTTCAGGTGGCAGTCGCCTGGATCGTGGCGTTTGTCGTGCATTCGGCGGGCATATTGCTGGGGCTGGCTTAGTTATTTATTGACGGCGCAACCTTTGCGTATCGAATTGTTTCGGTCCCGTGTCCGTTACTGACGGATGCGGGACCGTTGCTATATAATCGCCTCCGCTCAAAATGATTGGAGATGTTATATATGAGTCAGGCAAGGCAAGACGGCATCACGCTCAGGCAGTGGCTCCCACTCGTCGGGCTCACCTGCTGTGCGTTCGTGTTCAACACGTCGGAGTTTATGCCCATCGGCCTTTTGACTGATATCGCCGCGTCGTTCTCGCTCACCGAGGCCCAGGCGGGCATCATGATCTCGGTCTATGCCTGGGGCGTCATGCTGCTGTCGTTGCCGCTCATGATGTTCGCTTCGCGTTTTGAGTTCAAGCGGATGCTGCTGGGCGTGCTGGCCGTGTTCTCGCTCGGTCAGTTCCTGTCCGCTGTGGCGCCGACCTATCCCATCCTGGTCTGCGCGCGCCTGGTGGTCGCTTGCGCACATGCCGTGTTCTGGTCAGTCGCCTCGATTATGGCCTCGCGCCTGGTTGACACTCGCCACGGCGCGCTCGCCATCAGCATGATCGCTACGGGCTCGTCCATCGCGCAGATCTTTGGCCTGCCTCTCGGTCGCGCCATTGGCTTGGCCGTGGGCTGGCGCATGACGTTTGCCGTGGTCGGGGGCCTCTCAGCCATCGCGGTCGTCTACCAGGCAGCGGTGTTCCCGGCCATGCCGGCGGGTGAGCGCTTTACAGTCAAACAGCTGCCCGAGCTGCTCAAGAACCCGCTCCTCATCGCGCTCTACGCAGTCACGGTCTTCATGGCGACCGGCTATTACGCAAGCTACAGCTATATCGAGCCCTTCCTGGCGCAGGTCGCGCACGTCGATGCGGGCGCCATTACCATGACGCTGACGGCGTTTGGCTGCTCTGGTTTGCTCGGAAGCTGGCTGTTTGGCCGCCTGTTCGATGGGCATCGCTTCCCGTTCTTGGCTATCACGCTCTCCGGCGTGCCGGTGGCCCTGCTGCTCATGGGGCCGGCCGCATCGTCGCTCGTGACAGTGCTTGCCGTCTGCGCACTGTGGGGTTGCTGCGCCACGGCCTTTAACGTGGCGTTTCAGGCCGAGCTCATCAAGCACACGTCGGCAGATTCATCGGCCGTCGCCATGTCGATCTTCTCGGGCCTGTTTAACCTCGGTATTGGCACGGGTACCGCGATCGGCGGCGCCGTGGTTTCGGGTCCCGGTATCGCCTGGATCGGCTGCGCGGGTGGCGCAATCGCCGCCGTGGGTGTCATCCTCGCCATCACGGTAATGTTCCCGGCCATCCGTCGCGCAAAGCCCGTTGCCTAATCACGTTCCCTCATCAGTTGCGGTGGAATAGTTCCTGTTTAAGGCCTCTGAAGGCCCAAGCGGGAACTATTCCACCGCAACTTATTTTGGGGGAGGGGATGCGCGGCGGGCATACAATGGATGTCGTTGTGTTGAGCTTACCGGGAGGTTGCTATGTGGGCATACGAGACGACGTTCTATCAGATCTATCCGCTGGGCTTTTGCGGAGCTCCGCGCGAAAACGCCGCGCCCGTTGCCGAAGAAGAGCTCGCCCAGGCCGCCGATGCCACAGCTAGCCCCGATGCTCCTATCATGAAGATCGCCCAATGGGCCGACTACCTGCAAAAACTCGGTATTGGCGCTGTGCTGATCAATCCGCCGCTCGAGTCTGATAGCCACGGCTACGATACGCGCAGCCTGCGCCATATCGACCGCCGCCTGGGTGGGGACGCCGATTTTGCTGCCGTATGCGAGACACTGCACGCCCATGGCATCCGCGTGGTGCTCGATGCTGTCTTCAACCACGTCGGTCGCGGCTTTTGGGCCTTCCGCGATGTGCAGGAGCGCAAGTGGGATTCGCCCTACAAGGACTGGTTCCACATCAGCTTCGACGGCGACTCGTGCTACGGCGACGGCTTTTGGTACGAGGGCTGGGAGGGCCATTTTGAGCTTGTGAAGCTCAACCTGCAAAACCCCGCCGTGGTCGATTACCTGCTTGAGTCTGTGCGCCGTTGGGCAGAGGTCTTTGGTGTCGACGGCCTGCGCTTGGACGTCGCCTATATGCTCGACCGCGACTTCATGCGCCGCCTGCACGCCTTTACCCGTGAGCTCAAGCCCGACTTTGTGCTGATTGGTGAGACGCTCCACGGCGACTACAACCAGATCGTCAACGACGAGATACTCGACTCCTGTACCAACTACGAGTGCTACAAGGGCCTGTACTCCAGCTTTAACTCGGTCAACATGTTCGAGATTGCCCACTCGCTGCATCGCCAGTTTGGCGGTGACCCGTGGTGCATTTATCGCGGCAAGCATCTGCTGTCGTTTGTCGACAACCACGACGTGCCGCGCCTGTCGAGCATCCTGACGGACAAGTCCTGCCTGCGCCCTGCCTACGGCATGCTCTTTGGTATGCCGGGCATTCCATGCGTCTACTACGGCAGCGAGTGGGGGATTACTGGCGAAAAGGGCGGCCCCGATGGCGATTGGGCGCTACGTCCTGCGCTTGACACCCCGGCACCTAACGAGCTGACGGCATTTGTCACGCAGCTTGCGCACCTACGCTCGGCAAACGACGCGGCAGCCCGTGCCCTCAACTACGGCGCTTACCGCAACGTGGTGATCCAGAACAAGCAGCTGCTGTTCGAGCGCGCCTGCGATGACGCGACGGTGCTCGTGGCGGTCAACGCCGTGAACGAGCCCTATACCTTTGGAGCCGGCGAGCTCAACGGCTCCTTCGTCGACCTGCTTGCCGACGATGCGCCCACGGTCGAGCTGACGGGTACCCTTGAGCTTGCACCCTACGAGGTGCGCTATCTGCTGAGGGCCTAGCTCGTGGCCGCGTCTGACGAGGGCTATCAGCATATTGAGCATGGGTTTGAACCCGTGTTTGACGAGCGTTCGCGCGTTTTGGTGTTGGGGTCGTTTCCTTCGGTGCTCTCGCGTGCCAATGCCTTCTACTATGGCAATCCGCAGAACCGCTTTTGGCGCGTGATGGCCGCGTGCCTCGGTATGCCTGTGCCGCCCAACGAGGGCGATCCTTTGGCAAGCGGTGAGCCCGCGACGCTCGATGCCTCCATTGCCGCCAAGCGGGCCATGCTGCTGAACGGCGGCGTGGCCCTGTGGGATGTGATCGAGAGCTGTGACATCAAGGGCTCGAGTGACGCGAGCATCAAAAACGTCGTTCCGGCGCATGCCGAGCGTATTACCGGTGCAGCTCCTATCGAGGTCGTTGTCTGTAACGGCGGCACGGCAGGGCGGCTCTACAAGCACTACCTGCAAGAGCGCACGGGGCTGCCGGCCATCGTTCTGCCGTCGACAAGTCCCGCCAATGCGGCATGGCGCCTGGAACGCCTTGTCGAGCGCTGGCGCGAGGCCGTTGACTGGGCAGCTCTCTAATTTAGATACTTGATTGAGCATGGGTGCCGAGGCATTTCATGATGGCATGCCAGATCGGTGCGGGCAGCGCGGGCTTGACGCGCACCATGCCGTCGGCATCGACGCTACCGGCATTGCCACCGCCAAGCAGCTGCGCATGCTCAATGGAGCAGCCCATGCGCACGGCGCCCACAAGCTTATCCATCGCTTCCGAAAATGGTCGGCGCAAGAGGCCCATGCGTGGGGAATGACGAAGCGCCGCAATGCCGCCGCCGGCACAGATGACAACGCCGTCGCACCATGGCAGGTCACGTAGAATACATGCCCGGTACAGGCGGTCGAGGACTTCGTCCGTCTGCTTGGCGTTGTTGGACAGGGCCTGGACGACGACATAGACGCGTGTTTCTGTATTCCCAAGGCGATCGAGTATCTGCTCGACAGCGATCATAGCCTCATCGTCAAATGCATCATCAACAGCGAGCACTATGCCATCGACTGCACCGGCATCATCCGCCTTCAAGTCAACCGGGTGGGGGAGTACGGTGTCGGAAAGCCGGGCATAGGCCGCGATGGCATCTTGCAGGTCCCAGAGCAAAAACTCAAGATCGGCGCTATTGGGAATGCTGATATACGCAATGGTTTGCAACGTTTTTGGTACATCGCCGCGTGTGGTCGTCTCCATGCCACCTCCTTTCCGGTTGGTTTCCGTTTAGGTTACACCGTCTGGTGACGCCTCGCCGCGCTATCCTAGTGCAACCCTTACGAAAGGAACGCCATGCGTCTGCCCATGAATACCTCGCTTGCCACGCTCAAGCCCTCCGGCATCCGCCGGATCAACGCACTCGCCGCGCAGCATCCGGGATGCATTGCGCTCGCGCTCGGCGAGCCCGATTTTCCCACGCCCGATGTGATTAGCGCTGAGGTGACTGCCTCGCTCAATCGCGGTGACACGCATTATCCGCCCAACAACGGTCGCCCCGCCCTGCGCGAGGCGCTGTCCGCATATATGGGCGACGCGGGCCTTTCGTATTCTGCTGACGAGGTCATCCTGACCGATGGTGCGACCGAGGCCCTGTCGGCTACGTTTATGGCCATGCTCAACCCCGGCGACGAGGTCATTATCCCCACGCCGGCCTTTGGCCTGTACGAGAGCATCGTCGTGGCCAACCACGCCGAGGCGGTCTTTTTGGATACGGAGCCTGCGCAATTCCAGATTGACGAGGACGCACTTCGTGCTTGCGTGACGCCGGCGACCAAGGCCATCGTCATCTGCACGCCCAACAATCCAACGGGCTGCATCCTCAACGCGGCATCGCTCGACGCCGTGGCGCGCGTAGCGGAGCAGGCGGGCATCTATGTAGTCTGCGACGACGTATACAACCGCCTCGTCTATGTGGACGGCTACGAGCGCTTCGCCCAGCGACACCCGGAGCTGCGCGAGCAGACGGTCGTCATCGAGAGCTTCTCCAAGCCCTGGGCCATGACCGGCTGGCGCTTGGGCTGGCTCGCAGCCGCAGCCCCCGTCATCGCCGAGATCGCAAAGGCCCACCAATACTTAGTGTCGAGTGCCGTCTCCTTCGAAATGGACGCCGCAACTCGAGCCCTCACCGTCGACCCCACCCCCATGCTCGAAGTCTACCGAACCCGTCGCGAACGCGTACTCGCAGCCTTAGACGCCATGGGCCTCGACGTAGTTGAACCGGCGGGAGCCTTCTATGCCTTCCCCAGCATCAAACAGTACGGCCTAACCAGCGAAGACTTCTGCATCAAAGCCATCAAAGAAGCGAACGTAGCCCTAGTCCCAGGCGACTGTTTCGGCACCGAAGGCCACATCCGCCTAAGCTACTGCGTCTCCGACAAAGACCTGGACGAAGGCCTAAATCGCCTGTCCAACTTCGTGTCAACCCTATAGCCCAACGGGACCCAAAACCATCAGCCCACCGACCCAAGCATTATGAGTGGGGCGCGCTGGCCAACGGACACGAGGATTCGCAGCAAAGGCAACGTAGCTCCGGCCGGGAGGGGCAGGGCGAGTTTTCCGTAGATTCCGCACGAGCCGAAGGCCACTTAATGTGGCCTTCGTGCGAGCCCAGGACTTGACCGAGCGGAAAACTCGCCCTGCCCCTCCCGGCCGGAGCGTATGCAGGGTTTGTGTACGAATCCTCGCGCCCGTTGACCGACGCCGGGGTCCCCGCCATAATACTTTCGGTTCACGCACGAATCCGCTGCCAGAGACAGCCGGTGCAAACGGGCATCGCCCGCGAGCTTAATGGGATATCCCGCCAACCGAGGTGGTCGAGTAGATATGTCTTCTCGCCCCCGTCGCTCATGCAGCGCGGGGGCTTTCTTTTTGGACATGCCCCCGTCACGTCCTTGTGGCGGACCGTGCCCGGAAAGAATTCGAGGAGGTGTAATTCATGCCCCAGCAGTACAAAATCGACAAGGTTGCAGAGATCGAGTCCCGTATCGCCGAGAACGCCGGTCTGTTCGTCGTCAACTACAACGGTCTGACGGTTAAGCAGGCTCAGGAGCTGCGTCATCAGCTTCGCGAGTGCGGCGCCGAGATGAAGGTCTACAAGAACAACCTGGTCAAGATCGCTCTCAAGAACCAGGAGCAGCCCGAGCTCGACGAGATCCTCGCCGGCCCCGTCGCTTATGTGTTCTACGAGACCGAGCCGGTCGAGGCCGCTAAGACCCTTAAGGACTTCTCCGCTCAGTCCAAGGGTGTCCTTGAGATCAAGGGCGGTATCTCCGACGGCAAGGCCGTTTCCGCTGATGATGTTAAGGCTATCGCCGAGCTGCCCACCAAGGATCAGCTTCTCGGCCAGATCGCCGGTCTCATCTCCGGTTTCGCTCGCGACATCGCTGTCTGCGTCAACGGCGTTTCCTCTGGTCTCGCTCGTTCGATCCAGCAGGTCTCCGAGCAGAAGGCAGCCTAGTTGCTGTTTTCACCCGCGGCGGCAACGCCGCACCCCTGGCGCATTCGCGCCGTGTTTTAACTGATCTCCGTGCATCCGCACGGAAACCGAAAGGACTTAGAAATGGCTAAGCTTACCACCGATGAGATCATCGATGCTCTTAAGGAAATGACCCTTCTCGAGGCTTCCGAGCTCGTCAAGGCTATCGAGGACACCTTCGGCGTTTCCGCCGCTGCTCCTGCCGCTGTTGTCGCCGCTCCCGCTGCTGGCGCTGCTGAGGCCGAGGAGAAGACCGAGTTTGACGTCGTGCTCGAGGGCTTCGGCGACAACAAGATCCAGGTCATCAAGGCCGTCCGTGAGCTCACCAACCTTGGCCTGAAGGAGGCCAAGGAGGTCGTCGAGGGCGCTCCCAAGGCTGTTCTCGAGGGTGCCAAGAAGGAGGACGCCGAGGCTGCCAAGGAGAAGCTCGAGGCTGCTGGCGCTGCTGTCACCCTCAAGTAATCAGGCTTTCTCGCCAGATTTCTTTGCAGACGGGGTTCGCATTGCGAGCCCCGTCTTTTTTGTTTTGGCCCCTCATTCCCATTGCTCGGCACGCAGAACACCGCTGTCTTCGCCGTGCCAATCCCGTTACCGCTGGGGCGTAAAATTGCACCATTCGAGCTATAATTTGCGTTGACCTGCTGAAGAATTGCGTTTGCCTTACGGCGACGTATGTCTCCGGCGGTAAGATACTTCGGTATCGCAATTTGGTCTGCGGCCGCCGTGCCGCACGCACAGGGCGCATTCTGCGCCTGCGAAAGGATCCTTGAATAACATGAAGGCAATCATCCCCGCCGCTGGTCTTGGCACGCGTTTTCTGCCTGGCACTAAGTGCACGCCCAAAGAGATGCTGCCGGTGCTCGACAAGCCGGTCATTCAGTATGTCGTTGAGGAGGCGCTCGACCCTGAGGAGGTCGACGACGCCATCATCGTTACCTCTCCCGGTAAGCCCGAGCTGCTGAGCTACTTCCAGCCCGATCGCTCGCTCGAGAATCTGCTGCGTGAGCGCGGTAAGGATGCTTACGCCGATGCTGTTGCCCACGCGGGCGGCATGCCGGTCGACTTCCGTTATCAGTACGAGCCCAAGGGCCTCGGTCATGCCATTCGCTCTGCTGCCGACGCCGTGGCAGGGGAGAACTTCCTGGTTCTTCTGGGCGACTACGTTGTGCCCAACCGCGACATCTGCGACAAGATGCTTGCTGTCTCCAAGGAGCACGGTGGCGCTTCGGTTATCGCCGTTGCCGCGTGCGCTCCCGAGGAAGTCAGCCGCTATGGCGTCATCGCCGGCGATCGCGTTGGCTCGCTCGAGGGCTTCGAGAATGCTGCCGACGACGAGCCCGGTGCCGTTTGGCGCATCGGCGGTCTGGTCGAGAAGCCTGCTCCCGAGGCGGCTCCGTCCAATCTGTACATCGTCGGCCGCTATCTGCTGAGCCCTCTGGTCATGGACCTGCTCGCCGATCAGCAGGCCGGCAAGGGCGGCGAGATCCAGCTCACCGACGCCATGGCCCGCTCGCTCGATCGCGAGGCCATGTACGCTGTCGTCATCGACCCGCTCTCGGGCTACGATACCGGCACCCCGTCTGGCTGGATGGCCACCAACGCCCTCATGGCCGCAAGCGATCCCCGCTTTGCCAGCGCCTTCTGGGACGCCATCGACGAGCGCGGCGGTTTGATGCGCAAGTAAGCCTTCGGGCATCGACATTTACGGGTGCGGACCTCGGTTCGCGCCCGTTTTTTATGCGCTCCGCGGCTTGGCTCCGGAAAGTGAGGCCCACAATTTGGTCGAATTCTGGGATGCGCTTTCCGGTTGGAGTCCCTAGCGGAAACTGCGACCCAGAATATCGGCTCAGAGCGGGATGCAGTTTCCCAGACAGGGCCCAACCGGAAACTGCGTCCCAGTTTGGGGCCTCAAAACGGGACACAGTTTCCGCCTGGTTAACCCTTGCCGCCATTCCGCCGTTCAGCGTCCCGCATCGGCAGTCTCGTTCACAGAAAATATATGAACAGATGTTCGATGCACACCTATCTACCTGCACCTTTTCTGTCGAAAAACTTTGCTACTCCAAAAACTCAATCGCGTCAAGGCTTTTCTTGCCCAACGGTCGGTACCTGATAAACTATTAGGTTGCGATAACTGGCGAAGCTATGCCTCGCCAACCCACCGAGCATTTCCGTGAAGGAGGAAAAACCTGGTGACCTACGCATACACTGCCACTGAGCGCAAGCGCGTCAGCTTCGGGAAAATCCCGGAGGCCATGGAGCTCCCCAACCTTATCTCTGTTCAAAGGGAATCCTTTGAGCGTTTTAAGGACGAGGGGCTTCGTGAGGCGTTCAAGGAATCCAGCCCCATCCAGAGCCAGAACCATGTTCTCGAGGTTACCTTCGGCGAGCATCAGTTCGGCGACCCCGCGCACACCGTCGAGGAGTGCCGCGAGAAGGATATGACCTATCAGGCTCCACTTCTGACCGACGTCCGTCTCACCAACAAGGAGACCGGCGAGATCAAGGAGCAGCTCGTCTTCATGGGCGACTTCCCCATGATGACCGATCAGGGCACCTTCATCATCAACGGTACCGAGCGTATCGTCGTCTCGCAGCTCGTCCGCTCCCCGGGCGTGTACTACAGCTCCGAGATGGATTCGGGCAAGCAGATCTACAAAGCCCAGATCATCCCGTCCCGCGGTGCCTGGCTTGAGTTTGAGGTCGACAAGCGCGACCAGCTCATGGTCTCCATCGACCGTAAGCGCAAGCAGAGCGCCACGATGTTCCTGCGCGCCCTTGGCATCGCCGTCACCAACGACGACATCATCGAGCTGCTCGGCAGCTCCGATGTGATCAAGCGCACCCTGGAGCGCGACACCGCCCTCACCCGCGAGGACGCCCTCATCGAGATCTACCGTCGCCTGCGCCCGGGCGAGCCTCCCACCGTGGACGCTTCCCGCAGCCTGCTCGAGGGTCTGCTCTTTAACCCGCAGCGCTACGATCTGGCCCGCGTCGGTCGTTACAAGGTCAACAAGAAGCTCAACCTCACCACCGAGGAAGAGGTCACGGTGCTCACCGACGAGGATATCGTTGCGACGCTGCGCTACCTCCTGTCCCTCGCTGCCGGCGAGCAGGGCTTCAAGGTCGACGACATCGACCACTTCGGCAACCGCCGTATCCGTACCGTCGGCGAGCTCGTCGCCAACCAGTTCCGTATCGGCATGAGCCGTATGGAGCGCGTCGTCCGTGAGCGCATGAGCTCCCAGGACATCGACGAGATCACCCCGCAGTCGCTCATCAACATCCGCCCGATCGTGGCCTCCATCAAGGAGTTCTTCGGTTCCTCGCAGCTCTCGCAGTTCATGGACCAGGCGAACCCCCTGACCGGTCTGACCCACAAGCGCCGTCTGTCCGCACTCGGCCCTGGCGGTCTTGCCGGCCACAAGTCCGGCTCCAGCCGCCGCACCAACGTGCCGACGGCCGTCCGCGACGTTCACAACTCGCACTACAGCCGCATGTGCCCGATCGAGACCCCCGAAGGCCCCAACATCGGCCTGATCGGCTCGCTCGCCCTCTACGCCCGCGTCAACGAGTACGGCTTCATCGAGGCCCCGTTCCGTCGCGTCGAGAACGGCGTTGCCACCGACCAGATCGACTGGATGACCGCTGACGAGGAAGAGAAGCACGTCATCGCGCCGGCCAACACGCCGCTCGATCCCAAGACCAACGAGTTCATCACGACCGATGCCGAGGGCAAGATCGTCCGCCCCCACACCGTGATCGCCCGTACTCGCGACTTCGACGGCTCCTTCGGCGCTCCCGCCGACGTGCCCGTCGAGGACGTCGACTACATGGACGTCTCGCCGCGTCAGATGCTCTCCGTCGCAGCCACGCTGATCCCGTTCCTGGAGCACGACGACGCCAAGCGTACGCTGATGGGCGCTAACATGCAGCGTCAGGCCGTGCCGCTGGTTCACCCCGCCGCTCCCTATGTCGGTACCGGCATGGAGCGTCGCGCCGCTCTGGACTCCGGCGAGGTCACCCTGGCCAAGAACGCCGGCGAGGTCATCTTTGCCGACGCCGCCAAGATCATCGTCAAGCATGCCAGCGGTATGGACGAGTATCACCTGGCCAAGTACCAGCGCTCCAACCAGTCCACCTGCATCAACCACCGTCCGCTCGTTCGCGTCGGTGACACCGTTGAGCAGGGCGAGCCTCTGGCCGATGGTCCTTCGACCGATCACGGCGAGCTCGCACTGGGCCAGAACCTCACCGTGGCCTACATGCCGTGGGAAGGCTTTAACTACGAGGACGGTATCGTCGTGTCCGAGCGCCTGGTGGCCGAGGACCTGCTGACGACCATCAACATCACCCGTCACGAGATCGACGCCCGCGACACCAAGCTCGGTCCCGAGGAGATCACCCGCGAGATCCCGAACCTCTCCGAGGACATGCTTGCCAACCTCGACGAGGACGGCATTATCCGCATCGGCGCCGAGGTCGGCCCTGGCGACATCCTGGTCGGCAAGGTCACGCCTAAGGGCGAGAGCGCTCTGACCGCCGAGGAGCGCCTGCTGCGCGCCATCTTCGGTGCCAAGGCCCACGACGTTCGCGACACCTCCCTTAAGATGCCTCACGGCGCTTACGGCCGCGTCATCGACGTCGTCCGCTTTAGCCGCGAGAACGGCGACGATCTGGCCCCCGGCGTCAACGAGCAGGTGCGCGTCTACGTCGCCCAGCGTCGTAAGATCCAGCAGGGCGATAAGATCGCCGGCCGCCACGGCAACAAGGGTGTTATCTGCAACGTTCTGCCGGTCGAGGACATGCCCTACATGGCTGACGGTACCCCGATCGACGTTATCCTCAACCCGCTGGGCGTTCCTTCGCGTATGAACGTCGGCCAGCTGCTCGAGTGCCACCTTGGCTGGGCTGCTGCCTGCGGTTGGGATACTGAGCAGGCCGACTCCGATAAGTACGTCCCCGGTCCGTTCTTCACCGCCACGCCTGTCTTCGACGGCGCCAAGGAGGACGAGATCGCCGAGGTCATTCGTCGTGCCAACAAGAACATGCTCAACAAGGCCACCGCTGCCTTTGGCGATCACATGCGTCCCGAGTTCGTCACCCAGCTTGACGAGCGCGGCAAGACCCGCCTGTTCGACGGCCGCACCGGCGAGGAGTTCCGCGAGCCCATTACCGTGGGTACGTCCTACATCCTCAAGCTCGGCCACATGGTCGACGACAAGATCCACGCCCGTTCGACCGGCCCTTACAGCCTGGTTACCCAGCAGCCTCTGGGCGGCAAGGCTCAGTTCGGCGGCCAGCGCTTCGGCGAGATGGAAGTTTGGGCACTGTACGCTTACGGTGCTTCCAACGTCCTGCAGGAGATCCTGACCGTCAAGTCCGACGATACCGTGGGCCGCGTCAAGACCTACGAGTCCATCGTCAAGGGCGAGAACGTCCCGGTCCCGGGTATTCCCGAGTCCTTCAAGGTTCTCGTCAAGGAGATCCGCTCCCTCGCGCTGGACATCGAGCCCATGCACGATGCCGACGAGGACGCCTCCGCCCCTGTGACCGCCGAGGAGACCTCCGCTCTCGACGACCTGGCTGCGCTCGCCGGCGTTGACGCCGACGTCGAGGCCGAGGATGCCGAGACCGCCGAGGCGCCCGAGGCTGTCGCCGCCACGACCACTGATAAGGAGTAGTTGACTGTGGCAGATTTCGAAGCTACTGATTTTGACTCGGTAAAGATCTCCCTTGCCTCCGCCGACCAGATCCGTTCCTGGTCGCACGGTGAGGTCAAGAAGCCGGAGACCATCAATTACCGTACCCTCAAGCCCGAGAAGGACGGCCTGTTCTGCGAGAAGATCTTCGGTCCCGCCAAGGACTGGGAGTGCTCCTGCGGCAAGTACAAGGGCATCCGCTTTAAGGGCATCGTCTGCGAGCGCTGCGGCGTCGAGGTCACCTCGGCCAAGGTGCGTCGCGACCGCATGGGCCACATCGAGCTCGCCGCTCCGGTGTCGCACATCTGGTACTTCAAGAGCCCCACGAGCTTCCCGATGAGCCGTATGCTCGACATCAAGTCCAAGGACCTCGAGAAGGTTCTGTACTTTGCCAGCTACATCATCACCGAGGTTGACTACGAGGCTCGCGAGGCCGACGCTGACGACCTGCGCGAGGAGCTCGCCGCCGATCTGGAAGAGATCGATGCCGAGTGCGCCCGCCAGATCGAGTCCCTCAAGGAGCAGGGCGACCCCGAGAACTTTGACGAGTTCTCCGACGAGGAGCCGCTGACCCCCGAGGAGATCGCCTCTGGCATCGTCGACATCGAGGAAGAGTGCAAGGACGAGAAGCAGCTCCGCACGGACGCCTTCAACGCCTTCATGAAGCTCACCGAGCGCGACCTCATCTCCGATGAGCCGCTGTTCCGCGAGATGACCCGCTACTACTCCATGTACTTCAAGGGTGGCATGGGTGCCGAGGCCGTCCGCGACCTGCTCGCTGCCATCGACCTTCCTTCCGAGGCCGAGAAGCTCAAGGCCATCATTGCCGACGAGGATTCCCAGAAGCAGAAGCGCGAGAAGGCCGTCAAGCGCCTTGAGGTCGTTGACGCCTTCCTGAAGGGCGGCAACAGCCCCGCGAACATGATCCTGGACGTCATCCCGGTCATTCCGCCCGATCTGCGCCCGATGGTCCAGCTCGACGGCGGTCGCTTTGCCGCGTCCGACCTCAACGATCTGTATCGTCGCGTGATCAACCGTAACAACCGACTCAAGCGCCTGCTCGACCTGGACGCCCCTGCGATCATCGTGAACAACGAGAAGCGCATGCTCCAGGAGTCCGTGGACGCCCTGTTCGACAACGGCCGTCGTGGTCGCCCGGTCTCTGGCCGTGGCGGTCGCCCGCTCAAGTCGCTCGCCGAGGCCCTCAAGGGCAAGCAGGGTCGTTTCCGTCAGAACCTGCTGGGCAAGCGTGTCGACTACTCCGGCCGTTCGGTAATCGTTACCGACCCCAAGCTGCTGCTGCACCAGTGCGGTCTGCCCAAGACCATGGCGCTGGAGCTCTTCAAGCCCTTCGTCATGAAGCGCCTGGTCGAGCTTGGCAAGGTCGAGAACATCAAGGGCGCCAAGCGCGCTATCGACCGCGGTGCCACCTTTGTGTGGGATATCCTCGAAGAGGTCATCGACGGCCGCGTCGTGCTGCTCAACCGCGCACCGACCCTGCACCGTCTGTCCATCCAGGCCTTTGAGCCGGTGCTGGTCGAGGGCAAGGCTATCCACCTGCACCCGCTGGTCTGCTCGCCCTTCAACGCCGACTTCGACGGCGACCAGATGTCTGTCCACGTGCCGCTGTCCAGCCAGGCTCAGGCCGAGGCCCGCGTGCTCATGCTCTCTGCGAACAACCTGCGCTCGCCGGCATCCGGCAAGCCGGTCAACATCCCCTCGCAGGACATGATCATCGGTGTGTACTACCTCACCCAGGTCCGCGACGGTCTGCCGGGCGAGAACCACGTGTTCGCCAGCTTCGACGACGCGCTGCACGCCTATGACTGCCGCTCCGAGGTCGACATGCAGGCCAAGATTCAGGTCCGCGTGTCCGCTGCCGACGCCAATGTCATCAACGAGGACGGCACCCGTATCTTCCGCGTCAAGAACGGCAAGAACGAGTTCGTCGACTACGACGTCACCGGCAACAAGACCGCGCGCTTCGAGACCTCTATCGGCCGCATCATCTTCAACCGCCAGTGCCTGCCCGAAGACTACGAGTTCATGAACTACAAGATGGTCAAGGGCGACGTGGCCAAGCTGGTTGCGGACTGCTGCGATCGTTACCCCGAGGCCAAGGTCGGCCCGATCCTCGACGCCATCAAGTACTCCGGCTTCCACTACGCTACCCGCGCCGGCCTCACCATCTCGGTGTGGGACGCTCTCATCCCTGCCGAGAAGCAGGAGCTGCTCGATCGCGCCCAGGCCAACGTCGACCAGATCAATGAGTACTTCGAGGAGGGCTTCATCAACGAGACGGAGCGCCACATCGAAGTCGTTAACGAGTGGACCGCTTGTACCGATAAGGTTGCAGCGCTCATGCTCGACATGTTCGACGAGGAGAACCCGCTGTACATGATGGCCGACTCCGGCGCCCGTGGTTCTAAGACCCAGCTGCGTCAGCTCGGCGGCATGCGTGGCCTGATGGCAGACATGTCCGGCGAGACGATCGACCTTCCCATTAAGGCGAACTTCCGCGAGGGCCTGCTGCCGCTCGAGTACTTCATTTCGACCTACGGCGCCCGTAAGGGCCTGGTCGATACCGCATCCCACACCTCGGACTCTGGTTACTTGACCCGCCGTCTGGTCGACGTGGCCCAGGACGTCATCGTCCGCGAGGAGGACTGCGGTACGCGCGAGGGCGTTACCTACAACCTCATCATCCCCGGCACCACCGACCTCAACACCGACCTCGTCGGCCGTTGCTTCATTGAGGACGTCGTGGCTCCCGATGGCACCGTGCTCTTTGAGCAGGACGGCTACATCGAGAAGGTCGCCGACATCCAGAAGATGGTCGATGCCGGCCTTAAGAAGGTCAAGCTCCGCGCGCTGCTCACCTGCCGCTCCAAGTACGGCGTGTGCCAGAAGTGCTACGGCTGGGATCTTTCCACCCGTCGTCCGGTCGCCATCGGTACCGCAGTTGGCATTATTGCCGCCCAGTCCATCGGCGAGCCCGGTACGCAGCTTACGATGCGTACCATTCACTCCGGCGGCGTCGCTGGCGTCGACGATATTACGCAGGGTCTGCCTACGGTCAGCCGTATGTTCGATATCGTCGGCAACGTCAACGAGAAGATCCTGGGTCGCGAGGCCGAGCTGGCTCCGTACTCCGGTCACCTCTCGATTAAGCCCGAGAAGTCCGAGTACGTGCTGACGCTCACCGACTCCGAGGATCACACCCGTGTCCTCGATGAGCGTCGCGTCCCCGCTTCGGTGCGCTTCATGCCCGAGATCGAGGACGGCTGCGAGGTTCGCGCCGGCGATCAGATCACCAAGGGCTTCGTCAACTTCCGCAACCTGCGCAAGCTGACCGACATCGAGTCGACGATGCACACCTTCGTCGAGAGCGTCAAGGACGTCTACACCAGCCAGGGCGTCGACCTGAACGACAAGCACATCGAGGTGCTCGCACGTCAGATGCTGCGTCGCGTTCAGATTACCAACCCCGGCGACTCCAAGTACCTGCTTGGTCAGTACGTCGACCGCTACGAGTTCGCCGACGAGGTCGAGCGCGTTGCCCGTCTGGGCGGTCAGGCTCCCGTGGCCGAGCCCGTCATCCTGGGTACGCTCAAGGTCGCGTCCAACATCGACTCCTGGCTGTCGAGCGCTTCGTTCATCCGTACCGCCGGCGTCCTTACCGAGGCTGCCATCGAGGGCAAGGTCGACCACCTGCTCGACCTTAAGTCCAACGTCATCGTCGGTAAGAAGATCCCGGCTGGTACCGGCCTCAAGCCGTACGCCAACGCCAAGCTGACGTATCGCACGGCCGACGGCTACGTGGACATCGACGGCCCGGCTTCGCCCAACGCCAAGTCGCTGCCCGAGTGGGCTCCCGTGGAGCTCAAGGACCTGGACGAGCAGCTCCCGCAGCAGCTCGATTGGGCCGGCTACGACGAGTTCGGTGGTGCCGACGGTTCGTTCACCCGCAACGGCCACACCATCTCCGCCGAGAAGGCTCGCCTGTACCTGTTCGACGACCTGGGCGTGTCGCAGCGCTGGACCAACAAGTTCAGCGAGGTCGGCATCGAGACGGTCGGCGACCTGGTCGGCAAGTCCGAGGAGGATCTGCTTCGCATCGATGGTATCGGTGCCAAGGCGATCGAGGAGCTCCGTGACGGCCTCGAGGCCCACGACCTGCTCTACATCCTCGAGAACAACGATGACGTTGCCGACGAGGAAGACCTCTCGCAGCTGCTGCAGATGGTCTTTAGCCCCGACGGTCCGGACGACATCCTGCTGGGCACCTCCGCCGCGCCGACGCATCACGCCGACGCCGACGAGGAGCTCCTGGGCGCCCCGATCGACGACAAGAAGGCTCCCGCCAACGGTGCCATCAACGAGGACATGGCTTCCCTCGACGAGCTGCTCAACCAGCTCGTGGACACCGACGACGCCGAAGAGGCAAAGGACAACGACGAGGAGTAATTTCCTAGTACGTTAACCGTTCTTCCAAAGACCCGCTTCCCAACAGGGGAGCGGGTCTTTTTTGGTGAGGAACGTTGCCCCATCGAGCGCGTCGGATTCCCGGCCCGGGCTGCCGTCGGCTTAAGTTTGACGCGAGTTCCGCACGCAAAGGAAAGCACTTAATGTGCTTTCCGTCTTGCGCAGGACTGTAGAGCAGCAAACTTAAGCCGACGGCAGCCCGGGCCGGGAATCCGCTCCCGCGCACAGGAGGGGATTCCTTTCGCCAAAAGGGACAGGTTTATTTTGGTAGGTTATTCCTGCTTGAATTTGAAACATTTCATTCGGTCAAAGCGTATCTATGGTGAGGGCCTCAGCAAGAATCATTAACGTCACCGGGAGGTGATTATGGAAGAACAGGCATTTAGACAGGCGGTCGAAGATCACCGGGATGTCGTGTTTCGAATCGCATTGACGTACCTGCGCGATCGTGCCGATGCCGACGATATTGCCCAAGATGTCTTTCTTAAGTTGCTTAAAAGCGATGGACACTTTGAAAGTTGGGAACATCTTCGTCGCTGGCTTATCCGGGTCACGATCAATGAATGCAAATCGCTCTTTCGAAAGCCATGGAGGCGTGTGGAGGATATTGAGAACCTGGCCGATTCGCTTTCGACAGCGCAGGATGAGACCAAGGCCGTCCTGTCAGATGTCATGCGACTTCCGGAGCGATTCCGTGTTCCCATCGTGCTCTATTACTATCTGGGCTTTTCGACCTCAGAGATTGCCGAGTTGTTGCATGTACCAGCCGCGACCGTTCGAACGCGTTTAGCTCGCGGTCGATCGAAGCTCAAATTCATCCTAGAGGAGGGCGACCGTGAAATCCAATCAAATCAAGCAGGCCTTCGAGTCCATCCAAGCCGATAGCAATCTTGCAGATCGCGTCCTTAATACCGCTGCGGGTGAGCCGCTTCATCGAAAGGGCCACGCGAAGCCTCTCTATGTTGCCGTAATCGGATGTCTTGTCGGAGTGCTGGCGACCGGAGGGGTCGCCTACGCCGTCGTCAATTCCAGATATTTTGCCTCAGCCTGGGGAAACCACGGCAACGGGGATTCCATTACCTGGACCAACGGTGGCTCATCGGGGACTAAATACACCTACACCAGAGAGTTTGGTGATGGCATCGCGCCCCAAAGCCTGGAGGGTGCAGTTCAGAAAGTTAATCTGTCCGTCGAGGGTAACGGCTATACGCTCGATATCCATGAGATGGCTATTGACCAAAACGGCTGCGGCGCCGTGACG
Organism: uncultured Collinsella sp.; assembly: GCA_938023085.1. GTDB lineage: Bacteria > Actinomycetota > Coriobacteriia > Coriobacteriales > Coriobacteriaceae > Collinsella. Next base: position 912 of record CALHDP010000030.1, on the reverse strand, counting down.
TTTACGTTGTCAAATCCAAATGGAGTTAACTACTACAAGCCAGCAGCAGAGACAGGCGAACTTGTTCTCTATGGTGAAGAAGAACAAGGCATCGGCACGCCCAGCATGAACTTCGGCGAGGAATGGGCTGACACACGCTGCACCATTGATAAGGACACATCAAGCGATACTGTCATTAATGGCACGATGTACTTTGCTTCTATGGATCGCGAGCGAGGTTTTCAACATGCGGTCACCTGGAATATCTCGTGGACCGAGGGCGAAGGCGAGGATGCGAAGCCGTTCGAGGCATCGACGCCCGAGTTTAGCGTCGGAGCGTACGTCGATACAAAGGAACTCCGCTCCGATGACTCGCCTCTCGAGATCAGCCCGTTTTCCATCCAGACGCACATCGATGATCTGGGCTATGAAGCAGTTGATAATAAGCTGACCGTCAGCTACAAGGATGGATCGGAGCAGACTATCGAAGATGACGACGCAGGGGTGTTCAACTTATATTTTTCTTATGCGCGCAATAGCGGAGAGAACATCTGGGTGCCAACGAAGTTGATTGATGTCGACCAAGTGGTCTCAGTAACGCTTGAGGGCACGAGGTGCACGTCAACAGGAGAGACCGAAACAGAAGTACCCTTTACCATCGTCTATTTGTAAGATTTGGGGCCGCTTCCTACTAGGGGAAGCGGCCTCTTTTGCGTTAAATGGAAACGCCGCCGATTTCCATGCGACAGATGAGAGCAGATTACCGCTGGAGCGCGACGTTTCCCCAGATAAAACCGACCAAAATAAACCTGTCCCTTTTTGGCAGGGAACGTTGCCCCGACGAGCACGTCGGATTCCCGGTCCGGGCGGCCCGCTGTTTAAGTTTGTCGCGAGTTCCGCACGCAAAGGAAAGCACTTAATGTGCTTTCCGTC
>CALHDP010000029.1 GCA_938023085.1 uncultured Collinsella sp. | reverse complement strand
TGTGCATCCCATCCGCATCGCCATTTTGCTGCACTGACTTTTCTGAATGCCGGGCTCGAATTAGTTAACCTGCCTCCCGTGTGGCTCCGGAGGGGCGGGGCATAAGGTTTATCGCGAGTTCCGCACGAGCCGAAAGCCGCTTAATGTGGCCTTCGTGCGAGCAGGACTGCCCGAGCAGGAAACCTTATGCCCCGCCCCTCCGGAGCCACACGGGAGCCACCGCTAGGTTATCCCCCGGCATTCAGAAAATCTAAGTGCCAAAAAATAAGATTTTTTGACTCCGTGTTGTATAACCCGCCATTCGTGGGTACCATTCAACGCGTACGCAAACAAAAAGGGTTAATTCGCGTGGTATAACCGCGCGGCCCAAAAAGGAGGAGACAAGCATGTCGTCTTTGAAGCCGCTTGCAGATCGTGTTCTGGTCAAGCCCGACGAGGCCGAGCAGAAGACCGCTTCTGGTCTGTATATTGCCAGCAACGCTCAGGAGAAGCCGCAGCGTGGCACCATCGTTGCCGTGGGCGCCGGCAAGGTCAACGACAAGGGTGAGCGCATCCCCATGGACGTCAAGGTTGGCGACGTTGTCATCTACGGTAAGTTCGGTGGCAACGAGGTCAAGGTCGACGGCGAGAAGTATCTGCTGATGCGCGCCGACGACATCTACGCCGTCGTCGAGGCCTAGTCTCGTCAGAATCTCTGATTCGTCTTTGAACGCGCCCGCCGCACAGGACTCGGAAGCGGCGACGCGAGTCACATTTCTTTTGGAGGATTACCTACCATGGCAAAGAACATTACGTTCAACACCGATGCCCGCGCTAAGCTTGCCAAGGGCGTCAACACTTTGGCTGACGCCGTTACCGTCACCATGGGCCCCAAGGGTCGCTACGTTGCGCTGCAGCGCACGTTCGGTGCCCCGACCATCACCAACGACGGCGTTTCCGTCGCCAAGGAGATCGAGCTCGAGGACAACATCGAGAACATGGGCGCCCAGCTGGTGAAGGAGGTTGCCACCAAGACCAACGACACCGTGGGTGACGGCACCACCACCGCAACTCTGCTCGCTCAGGCCATCGTCAACGACGGTCTGCGCAACGTCGCCGCTGGCGCCAACCCGCTGGCCATCCGTCGCGGCATCGACAAGGCCGTCAACGCCGCCGTCGCCGAGATGAAGAAGCAGGCCAAGCCGGTCGAGACCAAGGAGCAGATCGCTTCCGTCGGTACCATCTCCGCCGGTGACCCCGAGGTCGGCGAGAAGATCGCCGAGGCCATGGAGGTCGTGGGCAAGGACGGCGTCATCACCGTCGAGGATTCCCAGACGTTCGACATCACCATCGACACCGTCGAGGGCATGCAGTTTGATAAGGGCTATGTCTCCGCTTACTTCGTCACGGACAACGACCGCATGGAGGCCGTGATGAAGGATCCGTACATCCTCATCACCGACCAGAAGATCTCCAGCGTTCAGGACATCATGCCCGTTCTCGAGGCTGTCCAGCGCGCTGGCCGTGGCCTGCTCATCATCGCTGAGGACATCGACGGCGAGGCTCTGCCGACCCTGGTCCTCAACAAGATCCGTGGCGCCCTCAACGTCTGTGCCGTCAAGGCCCCGGGCTACGGCGATCGCCGCAAGCGCATCCTCGAGGACATCGCCGTCCTCACCGGTGGCCAGGCTGCCCTGGACGAGCTGGGCGTGAAGGTCGCTGACATCACCGCCGATATGCTCGGTACCGCTAAGTCCGTCACCATCTCCAAGGACAACACCGTCGTCGTCGGCGGCGCTGGCTCCAAGGAGGCCATCGATGCTCGTATCGCTCAGATCAAGGGTGAGATGGAGAACACCACCTCTGACTTCGACCGTGAGAAGCTCCAGGAGCGCCTGGCCAAGCTCTCCGGTGGCGTTGCCGTCATCAAGGTCGGCGCTGCTACCGAGTCTGAGCTCAAGGAGATCAAGCACCGCGTCGAGGACGCCCTGCAGGCAACCCGCGCTGCTGTTGAGGAGGGCATTGTCGCCGGTGGCGGCGTCGCCTTCATGGACGCTGCTCCTGCGCTCGACGCCGTTGAACTCGACGACCCCGAGGAGAAGATCGGTGTCGACATCGTCAAGAAGGCTCTGACTGCTCCGGTTGCTACCATCGCCAAGAACGCTGGCTTTGAGGGCGCTGTCGTGGTCGACAAGGTTGCCGAGCTGCCCGCCGGCCAGGGTCTCAACTCTGCCAACGGCGAGTGGGGCGACATGATCGAGATGGGCGTCCTCGACCCCGTCAAGGTCAGCCGCGTCACCCTGCAGAACGCTGCTTCTGTCGCCAGCCTGATCCTCATCACCGAGGCCACCGTCTCCGATGTGCCCAAGAACACTCAGCTTGAGGACGCTATCGCTGCTGCTACCGCTGGTCAGCAGGGCGGCGGTATGTACTAAGGCCGACAAGGTCTAGAACTCCCACCGGGAATCCGGGGGCGGGACGGGGTTTCTCTCCGGAACGTCCTCGGACATGCAAAGAGGCTCCGCATCGCGCTTCGCGCTGCGGAGCCTCTTTGCGTCCTGACGCTCCTATTTGGCAAGGTGTTTTTTAGAATCCATTTTGCGCTCGGCCTCGAAGGCTTGCCTGTCCCAATCGAGCGGAAGTCCGGCCTCGACCCATGCCTCGTAGGCCCTCCTTATGGGCTTGAGCTCCCTTTGGCCCCTCTCCAGCATCGAGATGTACTTCTCGCTGGTGCCCAGTATGGACGCCGCCCTCACCTGGCTGACCCTCGCCGCGCGCCTGGCCGCCACGAGCTCCGAGGCGTCCTCGGGCCTCCTGATCTCGTGCGGGCGCATCAGCGCCCGGTACGCCTCCCTGGCCACGTAGCGCTTGAGGCACCTCATGACCTCCCTGTCGCTCTTTCCCCGCCCCCTGGCCCTCTCGGCGTACTCGGCGGTCTCGGGGTCGCGCATGACCCTCTGCCTCGCGATCTCGTGCAGCGCGCTGTTCGCCTGCCGGTCGCCGCCCCTGTTGAGCCTGTGCCTCACGGTCTTGCCGCTCGAGGCGGGGATGGGGCAGGCGCCGCATATCGCCGCGAACGACGCCTCGGAGCGCAGCCTGCCCGGGTTGTCCCCGGCCGCGACCGCGAGCTTGGCCGCGCTCACGGGCCCGCACCCGTACATCGCCAGCAGCGCGGGGCAGTTCTCCTCCAGGGACGCCTCGATCGCGCGCTCCATGTCGAGCGCCGCGTCGCGCGCCGCCGCCCACAGGTCCGCCAGCGCGCCGAGCGCGGCGCCCAGCGCGCCCTCGGCGCGCACGGAGGGGAGCTCCTCCATCAGCCTCGGCCCTCCCATGCCGCGGAACCTCGACCTGAGCCCCTCCGGCGCGGTGGTGAGCAGCGACCTCGCGGTGTTGATCGCCGAGGTCCGCGCCTTCACCGCCCCGGAGCGCGCCGCGAGCATGCAGCGCACCCCGTCGACCCACCCGTCCTGGCTCTTGGGGGTCCCGAGCCCTGAGCCGGACATCGCCGCGCGGGCGGCCCTCTCCGCGTCCGCCTCGTCGCACTTTCCCTGCCCCGGGCGCCTCCTCTGCATCCTCGCCGGGGAGAGCGCCTCGCGCACGGGCATCCCCAGCGACGCGAGGTGCCTGGTGAGGCCCGCCCCGTAGGACGACGTCCCCTCCATCGCGATGCAGGCCGGCTCCCCGGTGTTAGCGTCAATATATTTTTCACCATTTTCACCAACGTATTTTCGCCAATCGC
>CALHDP010000028.1 GCA_938023085.1 uncultured Collinsella sp. | reverse complement strand
GGCGGGTGAGCGAACGCTCGATAAACTCGGGCTCGATGTCGGCACCGCAGATGGCATGCACGCGGGCCAGGCGCAGCTTGATGCTGTCGATAGTCTTGGGCGCAGGGAAAACGTCGACATAGCCGGGAGCAACCTCGCCGCCGGCGATCTCCTCGATGAGCGCGCAGGCAACGTTGGCGACGTCCACGCAGCCGGTCTCGTCAACCTGGCGCTCAAAGCGAATGGAGGCGTCGGAGATCAGGGACAGGTCGCGGCTGGTGTGCGAGGTGCGACCGGCGTTGAAGCAGGCACTCTCGACCATCACATCGACGGTGTCGTCCTCGATCTCGGAATCCATGCCGCCCATAACGCCGGCCAGCGCCACGGGGCGCTCGCCGTCGGTGATGAGACCCATGCCGGCGTCGAGCGTGCGCTCCTCGCCGTCGAGCGTCGTGAACTTCTCATCCTGCTGGGCGGCGCGGACCACCACACGACGGCGGCCATCGCGCTCGGCAAAGGTGTCCAGGTCAAAGGCGTGCAGCGGCTGACCGGTGAGCATCATCACGTAGTTGGTGATATCGACAATGTTGTTGTGCGGGCGCACGCCCAGGGCGTTGAGGCGCTTGACCATCCAGTCGGGCGAGGGGCCGACCTTCACGTTGCGCACGATGCGGGCGACGTAGCGGTCGCACAGGCCCTCGTCGGCAATCTCGACCGAAAGCTCGTCGTCGGTCGCGCGGCCGGTCTCGGCCTTGATGGCAGGCAGCTCAACGTGGAAATCGCGGTCGAAGATGGCGCCGGTCTCGCGGGCCATGCCGATCATGGACAGGCAATCGGGACGGTTGGGCGTGATCTCGCAGTCAAGCACGGTATCGCTCGAGCCCACGTACTCGGCAAACGGCATGCCGCAGGGCGTATCCTCGGGCAGGATCATGATGCCGGAGTGGTCGCCGCCCAGGCCGAGCTCGCGCGCGGAGCAGTTCATGCCCATGGACACGACGCCGCGAAGCTTGCTCTTCTTGATCTTGACGTCGCCGGGCAGGACAGCGCCAATCATGGCCGTGACGATGTGGTCGCCGGCCTCGAAGTTCTGCGCGCCGCAGACGATCTGCAGCGGAGCGGGGTTGCCGTCGGCGTCGAGGTTCTTGTCGCCCACGTCGACCGAGCACACATACATATGGTCGCTATCGGGGTGCGGGGTCTTGGTGAGCACCTTGGCGGTCACCACGTGGTCGAAGGACTCGCCCACGGTGTCGATCGCCTCGACCTCGGTGCCGGTACGGATATATTCGTCCGAAAGGGTCTTGGGATCCTCCGGAATATCGATCATGGTCTTGAGCCAGTCGTAAGAAACACGCATCTAGCTCTCCTTTCATACTGAAAGCCTGCGAAGAGATGCAGGTGGAAACTTCAACTTTGTGAACATTCCTTACAAAGCGAGGGTTGTCCAAGTGCGGCAGATCGGCCCGAAAGAGGAGCGCCGCGTACTTTGGTACGCAAGCGACGAATGAGCGCCGAGGTGCCGTGCTTGGGCAAGCCGCAGCCTAAAATTGGTTCAGGAAGCGCATATCGCCTGTCATGAGCGTTCTGAGGTCCGGCAGGTCGTAGCGCAGGGCCGCGACGCGCTCGGCGCCAATGCCAAAGGCGAAGCCGGTGTACTTCTCGGGGTCGATGCCGCAGTTGATCAGGACGTTGGGGTCGACCATGCCGCAGCCCAGAATCTCGATCCAGCCGCTGTGCTTGCAGAAGTTGCAGCCCTTGCCGCCGCACACGTGGCAGCTCACGTCTACCTCGCAGCTCGGCTCGGTGAAGGGGAAGAAGTGCGGGCGGTAACGCGTCTTGCGGTCCTCGCCAAACATGCACTTAACAAAGTAGTCGAGCGTGCCCTTAAGATCGCCAAAGGTGATGCCCTCGTCGACGACCAGGCCCTCGATCTGGTTGAACTGCGGCAGGTGGCAGGCGTCGGCCGTGTCGGGACGGTAGACGGTGCCCGGGCAGATCATGTAGATGGGCGGCTTCTGCGACTCCATGGTGTGGATCTGCACGCCCGAGGTCTGGGTGCGCAGCAGCACGTCGGACTCGCCGTGGGCGTGAGCCTCGGGGTGCGCGACGCTGCCGGGGTTGTTGTCGACCACATAGAAGGTATCGCGGGCCGAGCGGCTCGGGTGATCCATGGGGGCGTTGAGCGCGGTGAAGTTGTAATAGGAGGTGTCGACCATGGGGCCAGACTCGACGGTGTAGCCAATGCCGCAGAAGATGTCCTCGGCCTCCTCGATGATCTGCTTGATCAGGTGCTGGTGGCCGATCTGCGGACGGATACCCGGTAGCGTGATGTCGACGGCCTCGTGCTCGAGTGCGTGCTTGAGGGCGGCGGCCTTCATCTCGGTGGTGCGCTCGTCGAGCATGCCCTCGATCAGCTGGCGCATCTCGTTGGCGCGCTTGCCCATCACGGGACGATCCTCGGGGGCGAGCTTGCCCATCATGCGCATCAGGCCGGTGATGCGGCCCTTGCGGCCGAGCAGCTCAACGCGCGCGGCCTCGAGCTTTGCGGCATCGTCGGCGCCTGCGACGAGCTCCTTGGCCTCTTCCTCGAGTTTGACCAGATCATCAATCAGACTCATGTCTTCCCTTTCGTCTCTCGCGCTCCCCGCTTGCCGAGGCGGCTGCCGCCGTCTGACGTTGCGAAAACGCGGCCCGGTTCGGTAACAAAAAACCGTCCTCGGGCATGTGCATTGCCCAAGGACGGTTGAATTCCGCGGTACCACCTTGTTTGACCCGGCGGATGTCTGGCCCGCCGCGCCCACTCTTTGCCCCTTGTCGCGAGGCTCACGGCTTCCCTACTGGGGCTCCGCCGCCGCTGGCCGCGCGCCCGTTGAGGTCGCTGCTCGGGAGTGAACGCTTGGCCCTTGCCACCGCAGGAAGGCTTACAGCCCATGACCTTCCCTCTCTTGCCGGCGACGCGGCGGGCAAAACCCTCTCCGTCAACGCATTGGGCTACAGGATACCACATTGTTTGGGCATATCGCCGCGTTCCGTTTTGTTCGTGCTGGGTACAAGGCAGGTAGCTGTGTAAACTGGCCGTGCGCCCATCCGTGGCGCTCGGTTCGCGAGATCAAGGATATGGTATGGGAAAGAAGCACGATAAGAAGGCCGAGCCCGCAGCGGGCAAGACGCCCAAAAGCATGAAGGTCGATAAGGCCGTCAAAAAATTCCGCAAGCTCGAGGGCAAGCTGTGGACCCGCGAGTACCTGCTCAAGATTGCCGAGTTTGACGGCGCGACCATTGCCCCCGCCAACGGCGCCGCAGCGCGCGCCGACGCCATGGGCACCCTTGCCGGCGAGCATCATAAGCTCCTGACCAGCGAAAAGTCTGTCGAACTTGTGCGCTCGCTGGCACGCGAAACCGTCGCCAGCGGCAAGATCGACGACCCGCAGCTGCTCGACGAGATCCGCGTACTCGGCCGCGACCAGCGCGAAGCGAGCGTCATTCCCACCGAGGAGGCCGAGGCCTGGACCAGGCTCACCTGCGAGGCCGACGCCGTGTGGCACAAGGCCAAGACGGCCAATGACTGGGCGAGCTTTGAGCCCTATGTGGATAGAATCGTCGCCCAACTTAAGCATCAGGCCGAGCTCATGGACCCCAAGCGCGACCCATACGATGTTTGGCTCGACCAGTACGAGCGCGGCCTTTCCGCCAAGAGCTTCGATGCGTTTTGCGATGAGGTCAAGGCGACGGTCGTGCCGCTCGTGCACGCCATCGGCGAGCGCGGCCAGCAGCCCGCTGCCGACTTTTTGCACGCCCGCGTGCCCGAGGCCGCACAGCGCGCCATGAGCTTCGACCTTATGAAGCTTGTCGGCCTGAACCTGGACGACACCACGCTTGCCTTTACCGAGCACCCGTTTAGCGAGGGCTTTGCCGTGGGTGACGCGCGCATCGCGACACACATCTACGAGGACGATTGCATCTCCAACGTCTACAGCATCATCCACGAGGCGGGACACGCCATGTACGAGCTGGGCGTCAATCCTGCCTATGCGCGCACCTGTCTTGAGGGTGGCACCTCCATGGGCATCCACGAGAGCCAGAGCCGCTTCTTCGAGAACACCGTGGGTCGCAGCCGCGCCTTTATGGGACCGCTGCTCGAGGTGCTGCGCCGCCACGCACCCGAGGTCTACGGCGACGTCGACGAGGACACGCTCTACCGCGCCGTGAACATCGCGCAGCCGTCGTTGATCCGCACCGAGGCCGATGAGCTCACCTATCCGCTGCACGTTATGGTGCGCTACGAGATCGAGCGCATGCTGTTTGCCGGCGAGGCCATGGCCAAGGATATCCCCGCGCTTTGGAATCGCTTTATGGACGAGTACCTGGGCATTCCCGTTCCCGACGACACGCACGGATGCCTGCAGGATACGCACTGGAGCGGTGGCTCGTTTGGCTACTTCCCCACCTATGCGCTGGGCAGCGCCTACGACGCCATGTTTGTGCCGGCCATGTGCCGCGACGGCGTCGACCTTACCGGTGCCTGCGCGAGCGGCGATCTGGCGCCCGTCCGCGCTTGGCTGGGCGAGCACATTTGGCAGTGGGGCCGCGCCAAGGACGCGCCGGAGCTCATCAAGGGCGCCTGCGGCATGGACTTTGACGCCCGCTACTACTGCAGCTACCTGCAGGACAAGTTCACCACGCTCTACGAGCTGTAAGGCATAACCGACACGCCAACGCAAAGGGGGCGCCGCGGGATAGATCCCGCGGCGCCCTTTTTTCACCTAGTCGTTTAAGAACGTCCCCAATGACTACGCGGTTTGGTAAAACCGCGTAACTAAAGGGCTTCGAGTGCGGCGGCGATGCGCTTCATGGCGGCGTCGGCGGCGGCTTGGTCGGGGGCTTCGGCCAAAACGCGAATCACCAACTCGGTTCCGCTCTTGCGTACGAGCACGCGGCCCTCACCTGCCAGCGCAGCCTCGGCCTCGGCGATGGCGTTCTGCACGCCCATGTTCTCGAGCGCGGCGTCCTTATCCGCCACGCGCACGGCAACCTGCGCCTGCGGCAGCAGCTTGCACGGAGCCGTGAGCTGCGAGAGCGTCTCGCGCTCGGCACGAATCACTTCCATCACGCGCAGCGAAGTCATAATGCCGTCGCCCGTGCGCTCGATATCGCCAAAGATCGTATGGCCCGTCTGCTCGCCGCCCAAGCTGTAACCGCCCTCGCGCATCTTGGCATACACGTGACGGTCGCCCACGCCGCTGGTCACGGCGCTCAGACCGGCAAGCTCCAACGACTTGATCAGGCCAAAGTTGCTGGCAATCGTCGGCACCACGGTACCGCCCGAAAGGCGACCGTGCTTGTTCAGATACACGCCGCACACGTACAGGATCTGGTCGCCGTCGACCACGCGCCCGCGCTCATCCACGGCCAAGCAGCGGTCGGCATCGCCATCGTAAGCAAAACCCACGTCCAGACCCTGCTCCACCACATGGCGCTGCAGGCGCTCCATATGCGTGGAGCCGCAGTCGACGTTGATGTTAAAGCCATCGGGCGCGGCGTTGATCACGCGCACGTCGGCACCGAGCGCGTCAAACACCGGCTTGGCCACCGAAGAAGCCGAGCCGTTGGCGCAGTCGATACCGATCTTGACGCCCTGCAACGAAAAGTTCGCGCTGGCGATGAGCGAAGCAATGTAGCGGTTGCGGCCCTGCATGTAGTCCACCGTGGCGCCGATGTGGTTGCCCGTGGCCAGCGGAACTTCGCTCTTGCCATCGATGTAATCCTCGATGAGCTCCAGCACGTCCTCGTCCATCTTAAAGCCGTCGCTGTTGACGAGCTTAATGCCGTTATCGCAAAACGGGTTGTGGCTCGCGCTGATCATGATGCCGCAATCGAAGCAGCCCTCCACGGTCTGATGCGCCACGCCCGGAGTGGGGATCACGTGCAACATGTAGGCGTCTGCGCCGCTCGCGACCAGGCCGCTCACCAGCGCCGCCTCAAACATATAGCTCGAGCGACGCGTGTCCTTGCCCACGATGACGCGCGCCTTGCGCTCGCGGTTGGCGCCGTAATACCAGCCCACAAAACGGCCAATCTTATAAGCGTGCTCTACCGTCAGCCCAACGTTGGCCTCACCGCGAAAGCCGTCGGTGCCAAAGTACTTCATGCGCTCTCCTTACAAAATAGGGGCGGACAGATTGCCTGTCCGCCCCAAAATGGTACTCGATTATCTGCGCTACCAGAAAAACCCTACGCCGACGCGCTGTCGCGAGCCGCCTGGCATGTAGGAGTCTGACGCAGCGTAAGCGGCTTGTCCCCCGCCTCGGCCGACGTGGTCAGCGTATACGTGATCGTCGTCGTCTCGCCAGCATGCAGGTCAACGGTGCCCGAATAGAAGGGGATTCCATGCCACGTAGCGGCGCCAAGACCAAACTGGGTGCCCTCGACGGTCAGATCAGTAATGTTGCCGCCCGTCGGGGCAAACAACGAGACATTCAGACGCTCGTCGTCACGCGCGGCATCGGGTGCGCTCGCCGCAACGTAGTCGGGCAGCTTGCCAGCCTCCTCCTGCGTCATGATGTTCGTCAGGGTAACGGTGATGCGATAGGAGCACGTGCCGTCGCCGTTCTTCACGCCCTGGCCAATCTGCGTGTCGGCGTTCAGATACCAGTCGAGCTTGGAGAAGCTCAGGTTGTTAAAGTAAACGCCGGCAACGGGATCGGCACTCGGATCATCCGGATCGGGCAGCGAAGCGTCAATGCCCGTCTCTTTGATGGCATTCTGTTCATCATCGTTTCTCATCCACGCGATCAGGCGGCCCTCTTCGGCACCGCGCTCGAATGCACCGACAAGCTTTGTAACGTCAACGTCACCGATGCCACCGAGAATCTTGTCGAAGGCAGCGCTGGCGACGGATGCAAAGATGCCATCCGACTCCTCGACCGGATAGTTCCAGTACACATCGTGCATGAGGACCTTTGCGGCGTTGGTGCCGTCGACAACCGTTCCGTCGGGCAGCGACACATTACCGACCAGGCCCAGCAGATACTGCAGGAACACCGGGTCGATACCCACGACGCCGTCAACGTCCTGCCCATACTGGGACTTCCACAGCGCGGCGACACGCTGCGAGTTGCGGGGCCAATCGGGCGAATACGCGTTACCAGAGTTGTACAGGTTACTGTGGTCACCAAACAGTGCCTCGTCCTCTTCGTCGACGCTCTCAACCGCCTCGTCTTTGCTAAGCGCAATACATGGAACAAAGTCGCCAATCGACATCTGGCCGTCGGTGACCGAAATCAGGCCCTGCGAACCGCCAAAGCCGCCGCAAGCACGAATCTCGACGTTGTTCATGGCGTACACAAGGTAGTTGCGCGTCTGGCCGTTGGCGCCGAGCATCTGGGGAAGGACGGGGGCGACCTTCTCCGCCGCGTCAACCGCACCGTTGAGGGTGGCAAAGCCGTCCTTGGCCTTATCGACCAGCTCGGTCACCTGGGAAATATGAGTATCGCCAATGCCCTGGACCTTCTCGTTGGCGCTCTTGAACACCTTCGAGCTGCTGGAAAGCGAATCGGCGACCGCCTGCAGCGCGGACACGTTAATCATGCCGTCCTGGAACAGCTTGCCGGGCGTAGCCTGCGAAAGGTTATCGGCCATGGGAACCAGCGCATTGCTCGAAACATCGGACAGGGCGTCGATCATGGTGCGGGCCGCATTGATATCGCTGCCATACACCGGGATAAACGAAGCCGCCGTCCACAGCGGGCTCGAAGTCTCCGCCTTCATGCTGTCGCAGAGCTCATCGATCTTCTTCGCGTCGTCAGGCAGCGTCGAAAAATCGCCCGACGTGACCTTGTCCTTAAGGCCACCGACGATCTCGACAGCCTCCTTCGCTTCGCTCTTTACGGTCTTTGCCGAGTTAAGCAGCATAAAGCCGCTTGCGCCAAGCGCAACGAGAAGCACCGCGACTACAGCGGCAATAATGGCGCCGGTGTGACGCTTTTTGCGCTCGCCCTTGCGATGGCGATGACGGACCAGACCGTCAGAGGTCGAACTCGACGAAGCGTCGCTACCGTAGTTCAAGCCAAAATCGTAATAATCTTCCTTGGAACCCGAGCCCGCAAACTCGGCACCGCTATCATCCAGGCGGGCGAACGTGCCAGTCTCGGAGGCGCCGGTGTAGATCGTGCCAAGGTTACCCGTAAGCCCCGCGCCACCGGCAGAGGGAGTATTGTTGGCGGCCTTGTCGGCATTAACGTTGCCGGCGGCATTCGCGGCGTTGGCAGCACCTGCGTTGTTCGCGGGTACCGAAGGAGCCCCGCTCGGCTGCGACGTGGAGGTTGCACCGTCCGCAAAGACATTCCCTCTTGCACGGCCGGTCTTTTTTGCCTTTTGAGACTGCTCGTACAGAGCGGTAAACATCGCCGTCTCGCCCGGGGACACGCGCTTACCGGAACCGCCCTGTCCAGCGCCGCCCGGCGTGCCGGCCTTACCAGCCCCGTTCGGACGCGGCGGAACTGCAGGACGGCCGCTATCGCTGCCCTTAAAGTGATTACCAGCCATAAAGAAATCCTCGCAATTGAGTCGCAATGAAAAAGTCCATAACGTTACTAGTTTATGGCATTTTGAGCATCGACAGCTAAACTCCAGACACGGACATCAATTGGCGAAAATGCGGCACAACACCTTTTCCGTCTTGGCAGCGGCGCCAGCTACACCGTGAGGAACATCATCACGATGATCATGGCAAAGCCGATAAGGTCGGTCGGCAAAAACACCGTGCCCAGCATAACGGCGCTGGTGATGGTCGCCGAGACGGGCTCCACGGTTCCGATGAGACTCGCACGCACCGAGCCGATGTCCTTAACGCCCTGCATATAGAGCATGTAAGCAAAAAACGAGCCGATAACCACGAACACCGCGAGCGCCTCGACGCCGGCAGCGTCGAGTGCCGGCATATGCACCCAGGGCTGCACGAAGACACATGAGATCACGCCCGCCGTGAGCATTGCCGAGCCCGTGACGATGGGGCTGCCGTATTCGGGCAGGATCTTGGCGGGAATCACCGCCATACACGCGGCGCTGACCGCACACATAAGACCTGCTGCCAGGCCAAGCGGTGAGATATTCAGGCTGGTGGGGTCGCCGCCGGTGGCGATTAAAAAGGTTCCACCCAGAGCCAGGCCAATGCCGATGACTTCGCGAGTACGCGGCATGCGGCGATCGATCGCGCAGGCGTAGCCCATGATGATAACGAGCTGCAGGCACTGGAGCACCGTCGCGGTTCCGGCGTTCGTCAGGCGCACGGCCGAAAGATAGCAAAACTGGTTGAACAGCAGGCCAAAGGCGGTAAAGAGCAGCAGCTGCTTGCGATCGGCGGGTGTGGTCCAGAGCTTAATCAGGCGCTCGCGGCCGCGCGTAACAACCACGGCCATAAAGAGCAGGCCGGCGAGAATCTGACGCACGCTCATAAGCCACAAGGTGTCGACGTGGTAGGTATCGAACAGAAAGCTCGCGCTGGTGCCCGAGAAGCCCCAAAACGAACCGCCCACCAGCGTAGCCAAGACGCCCGTGATCATCTTGCGCGTCGAAGCGCTGTTCAGGCGGTCGCGCCATGCGCGACGGGTGTTGCGGCTGAGCTCGTCGGTGCCCTCGGGCACATCAATGTTCGATATATCGGTCATCGGCACCGAAGCCCCTGCGCCTTCGACCTGCTCGACACACTCTTTGCTCATTCCACTCCCCCGAAACAGCCTGGAAACAATTCGGCTTACCTTACCACGGCGAAGTCACCAGCTGGAGGCTTGTCCGCTTATCGGTAGGACAATTCCGCAGGCGTCTTTCCATAGCTCGATACCGCAATGGCCTTGCATTATGCGACAGCCAAATCGCGGCAGCAGGCTCTTTTGAAATGGATGCGACAAAGCCCCCGAATTCCACAATGTAAGCGATTTTTAAAAATGTTCTTGCCACCGAGTTCAGGCTCCGTTATATTATCCCTTGCGCGCTTGCGCACCCTTGATCGGGCGTTTAGCTCAGGGGGAGAGCGCTTCCCTGACACGGAAGAGGTCAGAAGTTCAAATCTTCTAACGCCCACCAAATGTTCGCAGCTCAGAGGCTATGTCCTCTGGGCTGTTTTGTTTTATGTCGCCAAATCAGCTGGCAACTCCAACCGCCCAAGCAACCACCCTGCCCATGCACAAAACCGCGTCAATAGCCACCGAGGCCGAGGCCAACGCGTCTCGAACCCATCCGAGCCGGAACTTCTCAGCAAAACGCCGCGATGTCTGCGCCCTGCGGTATCCTTGAGCCACTT
>CALHDP010000027.1 GCA_938023085.1 uncultured Collinsella sp. | reverse complement strand
CCGGCAAGGATCGCATCGACCATGCGGTCCTGCCCCGGGCGAAACGAGGTGTAGCCAAAATAGGCGCCGAGCGTGTCGAGCGCCATCTGCTGCATGCTATCGGTCATGGTTTCCTAACGTCCAAGTCATCTGCCGCCGATTATACGCCGCCACAAGGACAAGCGCCGAGCAGCAGGTAGTCGTTGGTCAGAACGACGGTGCCCAAGGGCTACATCACCATGACATAACGCGAGCCCACGTAGTACTGCTTGCCCATCAGGACCGGCTCGCCGTCGGGACCAATAAAGCCGGCGCGCAGGTTGAGCAGCGGATCGTGCGGGGCAATGCCCAGCTCGGCCGCCTGCTCGGCATTGGCGCGAACGGCCTCAACCGTGCGATAGCCAACCGAGACGATCGGCGTTCCGCCCACGCGCTCGACCTCGGCAAAAATCGATTTGTCCTCAAGATCGGCCGTCAAAAGCTCGCGGTACTGGTCGAACGGCACAAAGATGTTCTCCTCAAAGATGGGCTCACCGTCGGCGGTACGCACTCGCTTAATGTGCAGCAGCAGCGCGTCCTTCGGCAGGCCAAAGAATTCCATCTCGTTTTGACGCGCCGGAACAATCTGACGATCGACCACATGGGCTCCGGCCTTCATGCCATTATCGGCACACAGCGCGGTAAACGTCTGCAGCGTCGAGGCATGGAACTGACGATTGATGTGCGGCGTGGAAACAAACGTACCGCGGCCCTGCTGTTTAACCAGATATCCGTCGGAGCACAGCTCCTCAACAGCGCGACGCACCGTGATGCGGCTCACCTCGTATTGCTCGGCAAGCTCAAGTTCGGATGGAATGCGCTCCTTGGGTGTATAGACACCCTTTTCGATCGCATCTTTGATTTCATCGTAAATCTGCTGGTAAAGCGGTGCATTTTTAGGTGCAGGCATATCTGGTCACTCTTATCAAAATATCGAAATAGCGAATACGTATATAACGTCTGTACCTATGATACCCTAATGATAAAACGATACACCAAACCTACCAAAAAGGGACAGCTTTTTGGTGCCTTTATTTTGACCCAAAAACGGGACCGGCAGCCCCACGACCAAAGGCCCAAACTCCAAGTGAGTAGACTTTTCGCGACCTGCCGAGCACACCCAAAACAGCCGCCTCTGTGACCTGCAGTTTTACTAAGGCAGATAAGCTCTGTGCTCGGCCTACGGCAAAAAGTCTACTCACTTAGTTCAAAGCGGAGCCAAACGAATCCAAATAGAGGCCAAATTGAGCCAAATTCCGGCAAAAGGCGTGTGGATCCGCACTTCTCGCGGTGGTTTGACGCTACAAAGCGGCCAAAATGTCGGTGAGGTTGTCGACGATGGTGTCGGCGGCGGACTGGTCCAGGTTGACGCCCTCATGCGGACGCAGGGCCAGGACGCGGGCACCGGAGCGCTTGCCGGCTTCGATGCCCATGGGCGAGTCCTCGATCACCAGGCACTCGGCGGGCTCCACGCCCAGCGCCTCCATCGCGCGCTGGTAGATCTCGGGGTCGGGCTTAAACGCACTGCACTCGTGACCGCTGATGGTGTAGTCCAGCACATCGGCAATACCGGCGATATCCACTAGCTCGTCGATCAGCTCGCGATAGGACGAGCTCGCGATGGCGCACTTCACGCCGCGCTCGTGCAGCGCACGCATTACCGGCGCCGTCTGCTCGTTAAGCAGCTCGGCAT
>CALHDP010000026.1 GCA_938023085.1 uncultured Collinsella sp. | reverse complement strand
GGGCAGTCCCGTGGCAACGACCCGGCGTCGCGACTTCGCGGCTCGGGCGGCCCTCAAGTGCATAACACCAGGTCGCGCAAGAGTTCGTCGACCGAATGGCTCACAGGCGCGCCTCTGCCTCGCCGCAAAGCCGTCATGGGCTTCATTGGGCTTGGCTTGGGCTTGGGCGTCTTTCGCCTTGCCGACTATCAAATTGTCGAAGCCGATAAACTGCGCGAGCGTGCCGATGCGCGCCGCCTGCTTGCGCAGACCCTCTATGCCAAACGCGGCACCATCTACGACCGCAACGGCAACGTGTTGGCGTCGTCGGTCGAATGTCGCAACATCGCCGTGAACCCGCAGCTTGTCGAGGATGTTGACAAGACGGTGTCGGCGCTGGTCAAGGCAACTGGAATCGATAAAAAGACCTGCCGCAAGCTCGTCGAGTCCGATGGAACCTGGGTGTATATCAAGCGCCAGGTGGACGAAGACGATGTTGCGGCGCTGGAGAAGAAGAACCTGCCCGGCGTGCTTTTTGAGCAGGCCATGAAGCGTGTATATCCATACGGCAATCTGGCATCGCAGGTGCTGGGTGTAGTGAATGTAGATAACGACGGCTTGACGGGTCTCGAAAAGCAATACAACAAGCTTCTGACCGGCACGAACGGTTCTCTCGTACGCGAGCGCGCGAGGGACGGCAGCTATATCGCGGGCGGTGCCTATAAAAAGGTGGCTGCGGTCGACGGCGTTGATATCGTGACGACGCTCGACGTCAATATCCAGCGTGCGGCCGAGGATGCCCTGGCAGAGGCAGTTGAGAAGACTAAGGCCAAGAACGGCTCGGCGCTGGTCACCGATCCTACGACAGGCGAGATCTTGGCAGCCTGCTCGTATCCGACTTACGACCAGACCGATCTGGAAAACGCCAAGACCGAGGATATGAACTTGCGCCTGGTCACCGACGCCTACGAGCCCGGCTCGGTTTTTAAGACGCTCGTGGCGGGCGCCGGCTTCGACTTGGGCGTCGTGCGATCGAGTACGTCGTTTGAGGTGCCGGCGAGCATCAAGGTGGGCGACGATACCGTCACCGATGCCGACAAGCGCGACTACGCCATGACCATGGATGTGCGCGAGATGATGCGCCGTTCGTCCAACGTGGGCTTTGTCCTGGTGGGGCGCAAGATCGGTGCCGACGACTTTGCCGCCTATGTGGACAAGTGGGGCATCGGTCACAGCTCTGGTGTAGATTTTCCGGGCGAGAGCCTGGGTATCGTCAAGGAGCGTGACCAGTATGACGGCGCCACGCTGGGCTCGATGAGCTTTGGACAGGCACTGTCCGTCTCGCCGATTGAGATCGCACGTGCCGTGGGCGGCATCGCCAACGGCGGCGTGATGATGACACCGCACTTCTATAAGTCCAGCAAAGGCGACGAGAAAGACTGGGGCGAAGGCGAGCGCGCGATTTCTGAGGATGCTGCATCCCAGGTGACATCGTGCATGCAGACGGTCGTGTCCGAGGGAACGGGCGTTGGCGGCGCGGTTGACGGCTATGACGTGGCGGGTAAGACCGGTACGGCCGAACGTGCCGACGAGAACGGCGGCTACCTCAAGGAGAACTACATGTCGTCCTTTATGGGCTTTGCACCGGCACAATCGCCCAAGGTGCTGTGCTATATCACGCTCGACGGAACGCCGAGCGGCTCAGATGCCGCTGCGGTGCCGTTCCAGTCCATTATGGCCAACGCGCTCGACGTGCTGGGTATCCCGCGCACGAGGTAGGGGGTTACAATCTTGAGCGTGGTCTGCCGTTTGATCTGAAGGGTGTTCACATGCCCTGCACCACGCGCGCATGGCACTGGGATACAATACGCCGATAGCATTATTAGGTTTACAGGGGAGCTGCAATGATAGAGATCGCCGTCAACAACCTCGCGGCCGCAACAGGGGCCCGAACCGTGACGGGAGAAGCCGATCGGGTATGCCGCGGGTGCGTTATCGACTCGCGCCAGGTCGAGGAAGGGACGATTTTCGTCGCCTTTCCCGGTGAAAACGTCGACGGCAATGATTTTGCTTCCCGTGCCGTCCAGTCGGGTGCCGGCGCCGTCGTGATGACGCGTGAGCCCGAGGCCGAGCTGGTCTCGCTGGCGCAGGACAAGGGCTGTGCCATCTTGCTGACCGATGATCCCGAGGAGTTTCTGCTGCGTTTGGCGCACGCGTACCGTCTGGAGCTTGGCTGCCTGGTCGTTGGCATTACCGGTTCCATCGGCAAGACGACGACCAAGGACGTGCTCGCCGCTGTGCTCGCCAAGCGCTATCGTGTCTGGGCCACCAGGGGCAATTTCAATAACCTGATCGGCATGCCGCTCACGGTGCTTTCCGCTCCGGCCGATACCGAGGTCCTGGTGCTCGAGATGGGCATGAACCATTTCCACGAGATTGAGCGCCTGTCCCAGTCCGCCAATCCCAACCTTGCCATCGTGAGCAAGATCGGCACCTCTCATATCGGCATTTTGGGTAGCCGCGAGAATATCGCCCGCGCTAAGGCCGAGATTGTCCAGGGTATGTGCGCCGCTGGCGACTTCTTGCCGCTGCTGGTTTTGGGCGGCGAGGACGACTTTACACCGTTCATTCGCGATACGTTCGCCCAGCCTGCTGGTATCGACGTGATGCTGGCCGGCGTCTCGGACGATGATGAGGTCCGTGCCCGCGACGTTCGTGTTGATGACGAGGGCCGTCCGGTCTTTACGCTCGATTTTGGCCAGGGTGAGACGATCGATACCATGCTTGCCATCCCCGGCGTGCAGTCCGTTCCTAATGCCGTTAAGGCCGCCGCGGTTGCCTATCGCTTGGGCGTGACGCCCGAGCAGATCGATGCTGCCTTTAGGGGCCTCACGATCACCGGTCACCGCCAGGAGATCAAGCGCGCCAAGAGCGGTGCACGCATCGTCGATGACTCCTATAACGCCAGTGCCGAATCGATGGCTGCTGGCCTCGATCTGCTGTGCTCGCTTTCGTGCACGGGGTCTCGCATGGCG
>CALHDP010000025.1 GCA_938023085.1 uncultured Collinsella sp. | reverse complement strand
CCGGGTGGCAGCTTCCTGCAGTACCCTGGCGCGCTCGATGTGGGCGTGGAGTTCTTCTCGCTCTCTAAGTCGTTTAACGTCACCGGCGCACGCATCGGCTTTTTGGTCGGTCGCGAGGATGTGGTCTCGGCCTTTGCCAAGCTGCGCGGCCAGATCGACTTTGGTATGTTCTTCCCGATTCAGAAGGCTGCCATCGCCTGCCTGAACGGTCCGCGCGATGAGGTCGAGGCGCAGCGTCTGAAGTACCAGGAACGCCGCGATGCCCTGTGCGACGGTCTTGAGGGCCTGGGCTGGGAGCGTCCCAACGCGCATGGCTCTATGTTTGTGTGGGCCAAGCTTCCCGGTGGTCGCACCGATTCCATGGCGTTTTGCGAGGAGCTCATGGAGAAGGCCGGCGTTGTGGTGACGCCGGGCGCGAGTTTTGGTCCTTCGGGCGAGGGGCACGTGCGCATGGCGCTGGTCCTGCCGCCCGATCAGATCGCTTTGGCTGTCGAGGCCATTCGCGAGGCGGGCCTGTATTAGAAACCTGTTTCGGCCCGTCAATAGCTCGAAACCGATTTCGTGCAGTTATTTTACGAATACTGCAAACAATTTCGGTAAACGGTCGATTTTCGGCTGCGAATAGGGGCATAATCAAAGTCCCGATTGGATGTATTGGGATTACGACAAGCCGCTCGGGTCGTTCCCGGGCGGCTTGTTTGTGGAGAGAGATGGGAGTTTCTAATGGTTAACGAGAAGAAGGTCGCTATTGTCGGCTGCGGTTTCGTCGGTTCGTCTTCGGCGTTCGCTCTGATGCAGAGCGGTCTGTTCTCCGAGATGGTCCTCATCGACGTGGACAAGAACCGCGCCGAGGGTGAGGCTCTGGATATCGCGCACGGCATGACGTTTGCCGAGCCGATGAAGATCTACGCCGGCGATTATTCCGATGTCGCCGACGCCGCCATGATCGTCGTCACCGCTGGCGCTGCCCAGAAGCCCGGTGAGACCCGCCTGGACCTGGTCAACAAGAACGTTAACATCTTTAAGTCCATTATCCCCGAGATTAAGAAGTCCGGCTTCGACGGCATTCTGCTAATCGTCTCCAACCCGGTCGACGTTCTGACCTACGCCGCCATCAAGATGTCCGGCCTGCCCGAGGGCCATGTCATCGGCTCCGGCACCGTGCTCGACACTGGCCGTCTGCAGCAGATGCTTGGTGCCCACGTCGAGGTTGACCCGCGCGATGTCCAGGCCTATGTCATGGGCGAGCACGGCGACTCCGAGTTTGTCGCTTGGTCCAGCGCTCAGGTTGCTGGCGTTCCGCTGAACACCTTCTGCGAGCTTCACGGTCATCTGGAGCACGAGGCTGCCGAGAAGCGTATCGCCGAGGACGTCAAGAACTCCGCCTACACCATCATCGAGAAGAAGCACGCCACCTACTACGGCGTCGCCATGGCCGTCAAGCGCATCTGCACCGCTGTCATGCGCGATGAGCAGACCGTTCTGCCCGTTTCCTCGCTCATGGTGGGCGAGTATGGCCTGTCCGATCTGGCTATCTCCATGCCGACGGTCGTTGGCCGCGACGGCGTCGTCTGCCGCGTCCCCGTGCCGCTGAACGATGACGAGCAGCATGAGCTCACCGCCTCCGCCAAGGCCCTCAAGGACATCATCGACAGCGTCGACTTCTCCTGCTAAATCAAGCTCGCTAGAGCGAAAAGCTACAATGAAGGCGTCCGGGTCCACACGGCCCGGGCGCCTTTTTGGTGCAAAGTAACCTGACCCCAATGCACCATAGTTGATGGGAGGGCCATGTCGGATTCGCCTAATTTTTTGACCTATGCCCAGACAGCGTTTGATCCGTTTGAGGAACGGCCGTTCTGCGCGGTGGATAGCCTGGTCTTTGCGTGGTTGTCCTATTTGCGTTTGCCGGGTGATATGGCGGAGCTGACGAACTGGCAGGGCCTAGACGTACGCGAGCTGCTGCGCGCCGAGTGCTACCAAGACATGATTGGCGACCTGTGGGATCCGGAGGGGAGTCGTGCCCTGTTGGAGGCTGTGGCAGCAAGCCCTCGCTACCGTGGCGTTCGTGTTTGCGGCTATCGTAGCGTGAGTGATGCCGAGACAACGGAGCAGTTTGC
Organism: uncultured Collinsella sp.; assembly: GCA_938023085.1. Classification (GTDB taxonomy): domain Bacteria; phylum Actinomycetota; class Coriobacteriia; order Coriobacteriales; family Coriobacteriaceae; genus Collinsella. The sequence goes on along the minus strand of CALHDP010000025.1, from coordinate 18,202 downwards.
GGCCATGACGTTCCGATTTCCGGCGGGGTTTAGCTATCTTGCCTTCCGGGGGACCGACAGCACGATTGTGGGCTGGAAAGAGGACTTTAACATGGCGTTCCGGTGTCCTGTGCCGGCCCAGGAATCCGCGGCGCGTTATGTAGACGAGGCGGCGGATGCGATTGACGGGCCGCTTTTGTGCGGAGGTCATTCCAAGGGTGGAAACCTTGCGGTGTACGGTGCGGCGATGTGCCCCGATGTCGCCCGTGAGCGAATCGAACGGGCGTATTCCCATGATGGTCCGGGCTTCGTCGAGGAGTTTCTGAGCGGCAACGCCTTCGCCGATCTATCCGGTCGAATCGACAAGACGCTACCTCGGTCGTCGATCTTTGGCATGATGTTCGAGACACAGGAGGACTATGCCATCGTTGAGAGCACCGAGTTCAGCCTGCTTCAGCATAATCCCTTTAGCTGGGTGGTTGATGGTCGCGACTTCGTGTACTGTGAGCGCCTGTCCGCCGGTGCTCGATACGTTGATGGCTCCATTCGCGAGATGCTGCTTGCGGTGTCGCCTAACGAGCGCGAGCGTTTTGTAGATGCGTTGTTCTCCGTGCTTGAGGCTACGGGTGCTGAGCGGTTTGCGGATATCGCTGGGAATCTGCGCGAGAGCCTGCCTGTGATGCTCCAGGCTGCGCAAGGCTTTGACAAGGATACGCGACGCTTTGTCTCGCAGACTATCGTTGCGATTCTTAAGTGTGCGCTTCTGCCCAAACGTCCCCAGATCGACATGCCCGCTGCCGGCAAGAGCTTGGCAGAACAGCTCGAGGCTTGGCAGTCCGAGCTCCTGCGCTAACCATTGGTGCAAAGCAACCTGTCCCCGATGCACCAATCTTCGATGCGCCTGGGGCGGGATCGACCGCTATACTGGTTCGTGCCGAAATCGATCTAGAACGGAATGCCGTATATGAAAATCAATCACGCGATTCTGCATATCCTGGACTTTGACTCTGCCGTCAACGTTATGAGCCAGCGCGAGCTCGATATCGAGAGCCGCACCGTGCGTAATTTCGTAACCACGCACCTGCGGCGCGCTCGTACCTCGGCTGATAACAAGCGTGCCACGTTTGCCGAGAACTCCGCATTCGGCGGCGAGCTCAAGGGCTATTTCTTTGGTGAGCGTGAGTTCGTGGATCTGTCTCAGCAGATTGCGGAGTTCATCTCTTCCGAACTTACCAAGGCCGAGAAAGCCGAGTCCACTGACGTGCTTGTGGCGGACTTTGATGACGATGAGGATGCCCGCTGGTTTGCCGTGATGCTGCTGGGCTCCAAGCAGGCTTTTATGCACGAGGTGGGTCGCGAAGAGGGCGAGGTGCGCAACGACATTGCGCGCCACTACGCCATTCTGCCGAATCCCTCGCAAAAGGTGCCGAGCTATGCAATCGTGCGTGCAAGCACCATGGAGATCGGCTATGTGGATAAGAAGCGCAAGATTGCCGGCGAGGATCGCATGCTCATTCCCGATGGCCTGCTGCAGTGCGACACGGGGGTATCGGGCAAGGAGGTCATCGACACCGTGACGCGTGTGGTCGAGGAGGTTGCCGAGGAGCACGGTGCCAACACGGCTGTAGCACTCGCCAAGGTTAAGGCTGCTGTTGCCGAGAAAGTTGAGGATGACGAGGAACTGCCCCCTTGGGATATCGTCGATGAGGTCTTTGAGGACGAGCCGGTTATCAAGGAGAGCGTGCGCGCGGCACTGACTGAGGAGAAGGTGCCTGAGCGTGTGCCCGTGGAGCGCAAGCAGGTCGAACGCGCGGCGGTGCGCAACCACAAGATCCGTACCGACACGGGCATCGAGATCAGCTTCCCGGCCGAGATGGGTTCGAACTCTGAGTACATCGAGTTTGTCAACGAGCCCAACGGCCTCATCTCCATCGAGCTCAAGAACATCGGAAGTATTGAGAATCGATAAACTGCTCTTGGACGTTGCAAAAAACAAAGGCCGAAGCCTTTTGGGACTTCGGCCTTTTTTGTTTTCGGCTTGGTTGCTGACATTGCGCCGCAGGTTGAGCTCACGTCAGCGAAAACGCCCCTAAGCGAGCAAGGTGACGTGAAAGAGGAGGGAAGCGTACTTCGGTACGCGACCGACGATTGAACGTCAGATTGCCGCTTAGGGGCGTTTGCAGCGTCGAGCCGTTACGCGGTTTGGCAAAACCGCGTAACTTCTACAGCTGGCGCAGGCCCTCTTCCAGGCCGGTCTTGCTGTCGGTCTTCTCGTCGCGCATCTTGATGGCGCGGGCGGGGACACCGGCCACGACGGCGCCGGCGGGGACGTCCTCGACGCACACGGCGCCGGCGGCAACTACAGCACCCTTGCCCACGTGCACGCCTTCCAGGACCACGGCGTTTGCGCCGATCATGACATCGTCCTCGATGATGACGGGCGTGGCGCTGGCGGGCTCCACAACGCCTGCCAGCACGGTGCCGGCGCCGATGTGGCAGTTCTTGCCCACGGTGGCGCGACCGCCCAGCACGGCGCCCATGTCGATCATGGAGCCTTCGCCAATGACGGAGCCGATGTTGATGATGGCGCCCATCATGATGACGGCGCGATCGCCAATCTCGACACGGTCGCGGATGATCGCGCCCGGCTCGATGCGGGCGTTGATACCCTTGAGGTCGAGCATGGGCACGGCGGAGTTGCGGCAGTCGTTCTCTACGTCGTAGTAGTCGATGGAGTCGGCGTTGGCGTCGAGGATTGCCTTGAGCTCATCCCAGTCACCAAAGACGGTCTTGCCACGACGACCGCCGTAGACGTGCGCATTGCCCCACTGGACCTTCATGCCCGGCTTTTCGCGCACGTACAGTTTGACGGGCGTTTTCTTGGGCGCGGTTGCGATGTAGTTGATAATCTCCTGTGCATCCATCTCGGCTGCATTACTCATTTGCTGTCTCTCCTTTGAGTGGATTCGGTTGATACCTGGTTAGGCAAACATGACCTTGTCGAACGTATAGAAGCCGGGTTCGCGGGTGACGAGCTTCTGCGCGGCTGCCAAGGCGCCGTTGACAAAGATCTGACGGCTCGTGGCGCGGTGGGTGAGCGTGACCTCCTCGTCCTGGCCAAAGAAGCTCACCTCGTGCACGCCGGCGACGGTGCCGCCGCGCAGCGAGTGCATACCGATTTCCTTGGGATCGCGTGCTCCGCACATGCCCTCGCGGCCATAGACGGGGTGGTAGCCTGCCTCGGGCTCGGCTTCGACGACGGCGTCGAGCAGTAGCTTGGCAGTGCCGCTGGGGGCGTCGACCTTTTGGTTATGGTGCGTCTCGACGATTTCGCAGTCAAAGCCGGGCAGCTCGCGCGTGGCCTGGGCAACCAGATGGCGCAGGGCGGCGATACCGATAGAGTAGTTGCCCGAGTGCATAACACGGGCGTTCTGACCCAGCTCGCGCAGGCGATCCACCTGCTCGGGCGTATAGCCCGTGGTGCCGGAAACGAGTGCGGCACCCGTGCGCTCGACATAGGCGACAACGGCATCGAAGGTCACGACGTTCGAGAAGTCGATGATTACATCGGCGGCCGGTGCGCTCTCGAGCTCGGACAAGTCGAAGCCGATCTGGGCGACGATGTCAAAAACGGGCTCTCCAGCGGTGTTGACAATGCCTTCGGCGGTGGTGCGGATGAGCGAGCCCATGCGGCCCGTTCCCATAATGACGGTCTTAATCAAGCAGACCAGCTCCTTTCAGAGCATCGGTAAGTGCGGAGCGCGTGTCGTCTGCCATGGGGCGCAGCGGCATGCGGTAGTTTGCCTCGATCATACCCATCTGGGCGAGTGCTTCCTTGACGGGGATGGGGTTGACCTCGCTAAAGAGGGCATTGATGAGCGGCTGGCCGGCAATCTGGATATCGCGGGCGCGCTCCACGTCGCCGTCCAGATAGGCGCGGCACATGTCGTGCACGAGCTGCGGCTGAACGTCGGCCCACACGCTGATGGTGCCCGAAGCGCCCAGGCTCATGAGCGGCACGGTGAGGGCGTCCTCGCCCGAGTACATGCGGAAGTCGTCGGACAGCAGGTGGGCGATCTTGGCCGCGTAGGCGACGTTGCCCGAGGCTTCCTTAATACCCATGATGTTGGGATGTGCGGCCAGGCGCTCTACGTTGCGCTCGCTGATGCCGCAGCCGCAACGGCCGGGGATGTTGTACAGGATGCAGGGGATGTCCACGGCATCGGCGACGGTCTTAAAGTGCTGGTAGATGCCCTCTTCGTTGGACTTGTTGTAGTAGGGGGTAATGAGCAGCAGGCCGTCGGCGCCCAGGCCCTGGTAGGTGAGCGACTTGGTGAGCATGGTCTGCGTGGAGTTGGAGCCCGAGCCGGCGATGACGGGGATGCGTCCTGCAACTTGCTTGACCACTGCGGCGACAACGGAGTTGTCCTCGTCGTCGGTCATCGTGGCGCTCTCGCCGGTGGTGCCCAGGGTGAGGATGGCGTCGGTGCCGTTTTGCAGGTGGAAATCGATAAGGCGCTCGAGTGCGTCAAAGTCGACGCTGCCGTCCTTTTTAAACGGCGTAACAAGGGCGACGATTGAGCCCTCGAGATTGCGGATGTCCATGTTCTTCTCCTTCGCGTCCGCGATCTGGATGCGTTTGTTCCATTGAGCGGCGACTATCAGGCGCTCGTCTTGGGCGCGACGGCGGGCACTTTCGGCGCGCGACTTGGCCAGCAGCTCTCGGCCGCTCGGCAGCACGTCGAGCGTGGCAAAATAATCGCCCGGGCGCTCGGCGCGGCGGATGAGGTCGGCTGAGCCATCGGGACGCAGCAGGACCTCGGCGGAGCGCAGCCGTCCGTTGTAGTTGTAGCCCATGGAGTAGCCATGCGCGCCGGTATCGTGGATCACGAGCACATCGCCCATGTCGATCTGTGGTAGCTCGCGATCGATGGCGAACTTGTCGTTGTTCTCGCATAGGTTGCCCGTGATGTCGTAGGTGTCCGTGACGGGCGCTGTGGTCTTGTCGTCGCCACCCGGCTGACCCATTACCGTAATGTGGTGGTAGGCGCCGTACATGGCAGGACGGATCAGATCGACGGCGCTTGCGTCGACACCGATATAGTCCTTGTAGATCTGCTTTTCGTGGATAGCCTTGGTGACCAGGCAGCCGTAGGGCCCCATCATAAAGCGGCCCATCTCGGTGCAGATGGCCACATCGCCCATACCGGCGGGAACCAGGATTTCGTCGTAGGCCGCGTGCACCCCCTCGCCGATGGCGTGAATGTCGTTGGCCTGCTGCTCGGGCAGATAGGGGATGCCGACGCCGCCGGACAGATTGATGAAGGCGACATGTGCACCGGTCTCGCGCTCCAGGCGCACGGCAAGCTCAAAGAGGATGCGCGCGAGCTTGGGGTAGTAGTCGTTGGTGACGGTGTTGCTGGCAAGGAAGGCATGGATGCCAAAATTCTCGGCGCCCTTGGCCTTGAGCATGCGGAAAGCCTCAAAGAGCTGCTCGGTGGTCATGCCGTATTTGGAGTCGCCGGGGTTATCCATGATGCCGTTGGAGAGCTGGAACAGGCCGCCTGGATTAAAGCGGCAGCTGACCGTTTTGGGGATGGGCCCCGCAACACGCTCAAAGAACTCGATGTGGCTGATGTCGTCAAAGTTGACGATGGCACCCAGCTTGTTGGCGAGCTCAAAGTCGGCAGCCGGCGTGTCGTTGGAAGAGAACATGATGTCGTGTCCCGTGATGCCCAGCGAGCGGGCGATCATGAGCTCGGTATAGCTCGAGCAATCGCAGCCGCAGCCGTATTCGTTGAGAATGGAGATGAGCGCCGGGTTGGGGTTGGCCTTGACGGCAAAGTATTCCTTAAAGCCCGGGTTCCATGCAAAGGCGTCGCGCACTTCTTGCATGTTGCGGCGGATGCCCGCCTCGTCGTATAGATGAAACGGCGTGGGGAACTGCTCGACGATATGCTCGAGTGTCTCCTTGTCCACAAACGGCTGCTTGGCCGCATATGCCTCGTTGGGGGTCAATGCCATGTCCCGTAAACCTCGCTATCCAGACGGCGCCATCTGCGCATCGAATCCGCATAGCGTGGACCCAATGTCCGGATAGCGCTCCCGCATTGCTGCAGACAGTCCTGTGGGTGTTTCCCACAGGCCCACCAGGTTGTTCGTGCCCGAAAAACCCAGTTCGGCGGGTTTCGCCTCCCCACGGGGTCAAAGCCTGCCGGCTCGCCCGCGGCTCTTCGTGCCCGCGCCTCTATCAAGTGGTAAAGACCCTATCACGTTGCACTTTACCAAACAAGAGTATTCGTATATAACGTTTAAAAAATGCAGCAATATGCTGGAAACATGTGTGCCACAATCCTGTATCACAATAAGTTGCAACAGATGTGCCTCACGAAGGGATTCTCTATGACCGAGCTCCAAGAACTCCGTCGCTATCGCCGCGATCTCCATCGCATTCCGGAGCTCGATTTCGATCTTCCGCAGACTATCGCCTATATCGAGGGCGTGTTGGCGCCGCTCGCTTGCGAGGTGACCCATCCGTGTCCCAGCTGCGTCTGCGCTTTCTTCGACGCTGGCGTTGGTGCCGCGCGTGCCACGGCGATTCGCGCCGATATGGATGCGCTGCCCATCGCGGAGGCGACGGGAGCGGCCTTTGCCTCGATCCATCCCGGCAAGATGCACGCTTGCGGACATGACGGACACATGGCCATGGCACTTGCCGCCGCGACGTATGTCGACCGTACGATTCGCGAGCAGCCGGGCGCCATGAGGCGCAACGTTCTCTTTGTGTTCCAGCCGGCCGAGGAAACGACCGGTGGTGCCAAGACGGTATGCGAGAGCGGTGTGTTCGAGCGCTATGGGGCTGACCGCATTTTTGGCTTCCATGTGTGGCCCGATCTGCCTGCCGGCACGTTGGCGAGTTGTTCCGGTCCGCTGCTGGCGCGTTCGAGTGAGACACACATCCATATTCACGGTACGAGTATTCATATCGCTAAGACCTATGGCGTTCCGGTCGAGGAGTCGCACGATGCGGCGCTGGCTGCTGCCAAGTTCTTGGTTGCCGAGCGCGAACTGATGGACGAGCTGGGCACCGACGAGCCCTGTATCGGTAAGTTTGGTCTGCTGCAGGCCGGTACCGTCTGCAACGCGGTGGCGGGGGAGGCCCATGTTGCCGGCAGTCTGCGTGTGTTTACGGACGACATGTTCGACCGTGCGCGTGAGGGCGTGCGCCGCGTGCTTGATGAGGCATGCGCTGCAACGGGCTGCACGTACGATCTCGACTTTGCCGAGGGCTATCCGCCAGTCGATAACGACCCCGAGTTGTTTGCCCACATTGCGCCTGCCTTGCCCGAGTTGCAACTTGTGGACGAGCCGCTGTTAATTGCCGAGGACTTTGCTTTCTATCAGCGCCATCTGCCGGGCGTGTTCTTCTTGCTGGGCACGGGCGTGCCAGAAGGACAAGAAAACCCGATCGACGCTGATGACTGCCCAGCCTATGCGATGAGCGCTCTGCATACCGATACCATGCTCTTTGACGAGGAGATTCTTCTCAAAGGCCTCGATGTCTACAAACGATTGCTTTTGCTTGACTAAGGCGCAAAGGACTATTTGTTCTAGAAAACACGAACAAACGTACGATATAATAGAGATGTAAGTCTATAGAAAGGTTTGACGTTACTAACGTAAGGCGATACTATGATTGCATCGTATAAAGATGAGGATACCGAACGCTTTGCCATGGGTGTGCGGGTCAGGAGGTTCGTGCCCTTTGAGCGTGTTGCGTTGAGGAAGATTCGCCAACTGCAGGTTTGTGCTTCGCTTGATGATCTTCGCGTTCCACCGGGCAACCGCCTGGAAGCTTTGAAGGGCGATCGTGCCGGTCAATATAGCATCCGTGTTAACGAGCGCTATCGGGTCTGTTTTGAGTGGAGACAGGAGATGGCTTGGAATGTCGAAATCGTCGATTATCACAAGTGATGAGACTTCGGCCGATTTGCTGTCGCCGGTGACTCCTGGTGAGCTTCTCAAAGAGGAGTTTCTTGTTCCCATGGGCATTTCTCAATATCGCCTTGCGAAAGAGACTGGGATTCCGGCTCAGCGTATCGGGCAGATTGTCTTGGGAAAACGTCGCGTGACGGCCGACACCGACCTCCGTCTTTGCCGTTATTTTGGCCTGACGGATGGTTATTGGCTGCGCGCTCAGGTGGCGTTTGACCTTGAGGCCGAGAAAAGGCGGATCGAACCGGAACTCGACAAGATCGTTCCTGTTCAGCAGGCTATCGCACTGTAGTGCTCAAAGATGATGGGGGTGGCGCGGCGATGAGGCGACGCCGACAGTCTGCCGTATATAGTCCGGGTGGATGCGGGTGCGGTTTGCTGCTGCTTCCGGTTATTGCTGTGAGCATTGGCGTGATGTTTGCGCTTGCCGGGCTTGCCGCGGCGGCGCTCGTGCTGTTTATCACTGCCATCGGCGTGACGATTTGGCTCTGCCGCAATCGCGAGCAACGCCGTGCCGACGGTAAAACCAATGTCGGCTGGGTCGTCTTTCTGATCATTGCGTACCTGCTGAGTGCCAGCTACCTTGTTTTCTTTGTCCTGTTGATGATCAGTGCCTTTACCGGGGAATCCGTCACGGTGGGTTGATGCACTGCCAGCAGACGGTCGCGCGCAGTGCGTTTGCTCGGCGTTTGGATAACTGCATTGGTCGTTTACCGCAGCCTTAGCTCTCAGCTAATGAATTCAAGTTCAATCCTTCCTACGATGTGCTGTGTACCGGCACGGTAGCCGGATCGTAGGAAGGATGAATAATGGCAAAAGAGGGAAAGAAGCCAATCGGCAAGATTGTCCTAGGCATCATCGTGGTGCTGGTTATTGTCGGTGCCGTGGGCTCTATGGGCGGCAACTCAACCGATTCGTCTGCGAGCGATTCGGCAAAACCTGCCGAGACGACACGGCAGGCTGAGGAGCAAAAAGAACCGCAAGAACCGTATACCATTGCTGACGAGGCTGAAGACACTTCCAATCAGTTTACCTATAAGATCACGGGCACCCTGACCAATAACACGGACAAGGAAAAGAGCTACATTCAGATTGAATATGTTCTGTATGATGCCGATGGCAACCAGGTTGGAACGGCTCTTGCAAACACCAATCATCTGAAGGCGGGCGGCTCCTGGAAGTTCGAGGCGCTGGGTACGGTGTCTCCCGACCAGGTTGCTAGCTGGGAGCGTTCGGACGTAAGCGGTTTCTAGCATGTTGCATGCACTGGGGGAGGTGAAGTCGTATGTCCGATAAAAAGCTGACTGACGAGTTGCTCAATGAGCTTCTCGACGCGCCAAACATCGATGGCTATATCAAGGAACACGACTTTGCCGCCCCGTCGCTTTCGGATTACTTAAAGCAGTTGCTGCAAGAGAAGGGGCTCGAGCGTTCGCGCGTGGTGCGTATGGCCGACCTCAACGAGACCTTTGGCTATCAGATCTTTACCGGTTCGCGCAATCCGAGCCGCAATAAGGTGCTGCAGATTGCCTTTGCAATGGCGCTGTCGATGAAGGAGACTAACCGCGCCCTGACGGCTGCCGGAGTGAGCGTCCTAAACTGCAAGGACCGTCGCGATGCAATCATTATCTTTTGCATCGACCGTGGCTGTAGCCTCCAAAAGGTCAATGAAGAGCTGTATCGCTTTGGCGAGGAAACGGTGAGTTAGTGGCCAATGGCTGAGCTGGCTGTTGCCGAAACAACTATGCGAACGAACAGGGTGCGGACACCATGGGGTGTCCGCACCCTGCGTTATGATGGACGCCATGGATACTCAGAGCCCAACATATTCCGATGACGAGCTGACTGCTTCACTTGCCGAGCATTTGGCGTCGCTCGACCGCGATGACAGCTATCGTGTGGAGCGCGTGCTCAAGTGCTCGGATGTCGAGACGACCGAACTCGTCTATTTTGAGGGCTCTGGCGGCGGGTCTCTCGGTCCCTTTGTCCGCAAGCGCATCGATGCTTCGGCGCAGATTGGCGGGGCCTACGAGCGCCTGTTTGCGGCTCAGCGGGCCGGACGCCGTTTTGAACACTTACCCCGGATTGTCGATTGCCGCCGCGCGGGCGAGGAGCTCGATGTGGTGATGGAATATGTCGAAGGCGAGACGCTCGAGGCGCTCGTGGGGCGCCTGGGCGCGACGCCCGATTATGCCCGCGAGCTGTATCCCGTTCTGTGTGAAGCGGTGGGCGAGCTGCATGCTGGTTTTGCAGCTGCGGGGGAGCCAGGGGTACCGGTAATCCATCGCGACCTTAAACCCTCGAACATCATCGTATCGGGCGTGAGGTATGCGGCCGATGCTGGCATGACCTTCTCGTCGTTGGTGATTATTGACCTGGGAATCGCGCGCGTATGGCGCGATGGCGCCGATGCCGACACCGTCAAGTTTGGCACGCGACCCTATGCGCCGCCCGAGCAGTATGGGTTTGGGCAGACGAGTGTGCGCAGCGACGTGTACGCGCTGGGCGCCCTGTTGTTCTTCTGCTTGACGGGAGTCGACCCTAAACCAGGGCTCGACATGCGCGAGCAATGCGAGGCGCGCGGTATTCCCACTCCACTTTCCGATGCCGTCTGCATGTCGATGGCGCTCGATCCGGCCAAGCGTTTTGCGAGTGCGGAAGCATTGGGACGGGCGACGCGCGCGGCATACGATCTGAGTCGCCCCGTGCGGCCTCCTGCGCCTGCGCCTGTCCGTACTCCAGACTCGGAGACAGTGTTGGCGTCCCAAGGGCTCCAGAAACCCGCAGGGCTTCCTGGCCCTGCCGCCTCCGCTGCATGCGGTCTGCTCTCTCGCGTTCCGGAGTCTCTGGGGCGCATTTGGAATACGCTCGTCTGCTTCTCGCTGCTTGTGTTCTTTGCCGGTAGCCACTTTGCCGTCTTTCACCCCACGGGAGCAAACCAAAGCTACCCGACGTGGCTTCTCATAATCGAGTATTTTTTCTTTGTCGATGGCCTTATGGTGCTTATGCATTTTGCGCTGCTCGATAAGCGCCGTCTTCGTCGGCGATTCGCATTGCTCGACAGCTATCGCGGCAAGAAGCTCGCGAAGCTCTTGCTCAAGGCATTGGGTGTGCTGCTCCTATGCATGATCGTCATAGTCGCGGTTGCCAATGCGACCGGCGTCGTCGATACCTCCGCTACCTAAAAGAAAAGGGCCCCATTGGGGCCCTTTGCAGTTGCACTTAGATGCGGTTCATCTGAGCGGCGACTTTGTTGTACCAGTCCTGCCACGTGGGCGGGCAGTACTTTTTGGCCGCTGCCGGGGTAAGGGTGGAGCCGTAGTTGGCGCCCAGATAGGCAACGTGAGCGGAGATGCCCTCGCTCCAGCTGCCAAAGCTGCGCCAACCGCCGCCACGTGCACTCCAGCCCCAGGCGTTGTAAGAATTGGCGCAATAAGCACCCTTGGTGCTCTCGATGCAGGCGATGGCGGGGGACCAACGGGGGTCGACACCGGTATTCCAAGCGGCGACGGCAAAGTTATAGCCCTGGCCTGCCATGGGGGAGCCGGCGAGATAATTGTCGATGCGGCTCGTCCACTCATTAATGAACGAATCGTAATCGGAGCTACCGGTATTGGCGTTGTTCACCGTGGTGTCGATGGTGGTGTTGGTGTTGGTGGCCTGGCTGCTGGAATTGCTGCCGCTTACGCCCTCGCCCGAGAGCTTTTCGGCGGCAGCGGCCTTATCGGCCTCAAGCTTGGCAAGCTCGGCGGCATTTTCCTGCTCGGCTTTTGCCTGTGCCTCGCTGCGGAGCTGCTGGGCCTGCGCCAGCGCATCCTCGGCGTTTTTCTGCTCCGCCTCAAGCTGAGACTTGGCCTGCTGGAGCTCGGCCTTGTTCTGCTCGAGTTCGGTTTGCATATTATTGAGCTCTTCGATCTCGTCGACGCTCGAGCTCGTGATCTGGTTGGTGTATTTGCAGGTCGTGATGAACTCACCCAGGCTCTGCGCGTTGACCAGGAAGCTCACGATGGGGTTAGTGCCCTTCTGGTACTTGTACAGATCGCGCATGGCGGAGCTTGCCTTGGCCTGCTGCTCGGGAAGCTTAGCCTCGATTTCCTCGATGCTTGCCTCATTGGAGTCAATCTGCTTTTGCAGGTCATCGAGCTTGGTGCGGGCGTCGTTGTAGGCGCTCGTAGCGGCTTCGATCTTCTGCTGGGCTGCGGAAAGCTGGTCCTGCGTTGCCTGCGAGGCGGCATACGCCGCAACGGGGGAGAGCATCGGCGTGGCCGTCAGCGCAACGGCGAGCGCGGCGCTCGTGATGATACGAGCCGGCTTCGACGCAATGAGCGCTGCGGTGCGATGATTCGAATGCTGCATCCAGTCCCTCTGCAATCAATCGTAGGTTATGGTTCGAACGGTATTCTACTACTGCTTTCGACCTCAACTTGAACCTTAAAGGTCCCAAAGGGTCAAGTTGAACTTGAGGCTTTGGCTTTGACCTGCAGTTATGATGAATTGTTGAGAAACCATAGAGTTCAACTTTAACGTTACAGAGCCCTGTTTGAGAGGAGTTTTGGGCTGTAAAAGCCATCTCAACGTGGGGTTTTATAACTACAGCGTGCCCTTCTGGCGAGCCCGCCCAATCTCTTCGAGGGCCTCGGCGGGGGTGAACGAACAGGTGCCGTCGCCGAGTTTGATTACCTGGATATCGTCGCCGGCGTAGACCTCTCCGCCCTTTAGTACCACGCCGAAAACGCCCTCGTGGGGAAAGATGCAGTCGCCGGCGAGATAGTAGATGGCGCAGCGTGTGTGGCAGGCCTTGCCGATTTGGCTGATTTCGACAAGCACCTCGCTGCCAAGCTTGAGCTGCGTGCCCAAGGGGAGCGAGAGCAGGTTGATGCCCCGGGTTGTGAAGTTCTCCCCAAAGTCACCCTCGTGTACGTCGAGCCCGCGTGCCTGCGCCGTCTGGATGGACTCCGCGGCTAAAAAAGAGACCTGGCGGTGCCAATGCCCGGCGTGCGCATCGGTGGCGAGGCCAAATTGCTCTATAACGGTGTCGTGTCCATCGGCGACGGGCGACTTGCGCGTGCCCTTGTGCGCCGACGTGTTGATCGAGACGATGCGGGCGGGTCCGTTGTAGGCGTCGTTTGCCATGCACAGGGGAGCGGTCGCTTTCGCACGTTCCGCCAGCTCGCGCTTCGCGGCATTGAGGATGGGATTATCGGTCGGATGGTCTTGGGGCACGTGTGCGCCTTTCGTTTGAGGATGTCAATACGCTGAATCCTACAACAATGGTAGGTTCATTGCCCATTGTCATACAACGGTGAGCGCCGTCTTCGTGCTGGCCTTCGTGCTGGACGATTACGTCGATTGCCATAGATACGGTGGAGCTTTGGGCGCCGGCGGCTTGGCACGCTAGAATAAATCAGTTGCGCAAAGACCGCCCGTTGTGTGGGCAGTTCATGATAGGAAGTTTCCATGGCATTGCAATTTACAGAGCGCGAGTTCATTCCCGTGCTGCTTGGTGGCGACATCAACGCCTATTCGGTGGCGCGCGCCTTCTACGAGGAGTACCAGGTCAAGAGTCTGGTCTTTGGCAAGTATCAGACGGGTCCCGCGTACCGCAGCCAGATTATCGACTACACGCCCAACGTGGATATCGACACCATGCCCGTGATGCTCAAAACCGTCAACGGCATTGCCCAAGCGCATGCCGACAAGACGATTGTCCTTGTGGGTTGTGGCGACAACTATGTCGCTCTCGTGGCTCAAGCCAAAGATGCTCATGAGCTGGCGGATAACATCGTCGCTCCCTACGCGCCCTACAGCATGCTCGAGCAGTGCCAGAAGAAGGAGATCTTCTACGAGCTGTGCGAGAAGCATGGCGTGCCCTATCCGCACACGTTTACCTTTACCAAGGCGATGCTTAATGCCCAGGGTGAGGCGCCTGCCGAAGTGCTCGACCAGATCGATTTTCCTTACCCGATGATTCTGAAGCCTTCTGACGGCATCATGTGGTGGCAGCATGAGTTCGAGGGCCAGAAGAAGGCCTATGAGATTGCCGACCGCGCCGAGCTGGAACAGGTCATTCGCGATTCGTATGCCAGCGGCTACACCGACGACCTGATCTTGCAGGATCGCGTGCCCGGCAACGACGAGTACATGCGCGTGCTCACCAGCTATTCCGACCGCAACGGCAAGGTGCGCATGATGTGCCTGGGCCATGTGCTGCTCGAGGAGCATCAGCCCCACGGTGTCGGCAACCATGCCTGTATCATTACCGAGCCCAACGACGAGCTCATGGGCGGCGTGCGCAAGTTGCTCGAGGACCTTCACTTTGTGGGCTATTCCAACTTTGACGTTAAGTACGACGAGCGCGACGGCTCGTTTAAGTTCTTCGATTTCAACACGCGCCAGGGCCGCAGCAACTACTACGTTACCAACAGCGGCTTTAACGTTGCCAAGTATGTGGTGGACGAGTATGTGTTCAACCGTCCGTTTGAGCCGGAGTTTGTGACGGCTCAGGACGAGGCCCTGTGGATGGTCGTCCCCATGGGCGTCGTCGACAAGTACGTCAAGGATCCCGAGCTGCGCGCTAAGGTGCATCGCCTGGACAAGGAAGGCAAGGGCGCCGACCCTTCGTTTATGAAGGGCGACTTTGTCTTTAACCGCTGGCTGCGCATGTGGCACACCAAGCTGCGCCACTTTAAGCTGTTCAAGACGTATTACAAGTAGATGAGCGCGGCGCCCGTCCGGTTTGCATCGGGCGGGCGCGGGTATGATACGCGCAATTGCGCAAGCGTCATCAAGGAGGCGGCGATGGAAAAGCTGGGAGTTATCGGCGGCATGGGCGCCGAGGCCACGTCGTATTACTACGACCAGGTGGTGCGTCATACGGCTGCTGCCTGCGATCAGGAACATATCGACATGGTGGTGCTCTCCAAGTCGACCATGCCCGACCGCACGTTGGCCATTAAGACCGGCGAGCATGCCAAGCTGCTGGCGACCATGAAAGAGTGTGCCCAGGCACTCGAGTCGCTGGGCTGTGCGCACATTGCCATTCCCTGCAACACGTCGCACTACTTCTACGACCAGATCCAGTCGTTTACGAAGGTGCCGATTATCCACATGCCGCGTGAGTCGGTGCGCTATGCTCTGGCCGGTGCGGTGATGGGGGAGTGCGAGTTCGACCCCAACCTGAGTATGCCGGCCGAGCCGGTGCACAAGATTGGCATCATGGGCACCGACGGAACCGTGGGCGCGGGTGTCTACGGCCGCGAATGTAAGGCTGCGGGTGTTGAGGTCGTCTATCCCAGCGAGAAACGTCAGAACGATGTGATGTCGCTTATCTACGATGATGTGAAGGCCGGACGTGAGCCCGATATGGATAAGTTCGACCGCGTGATGTGGGAGTTCGCCCGTAGCGGCTGCGACCGCGTCATTCTGGCCTGCACCGAGCTATCGGTGCTGCAAAAGTACCGAGAGATGCCCGAGATCACCCTCGACGCCATGGATGTCCTGGTGCGCGAATCCATCATCCGCAGCGGCGTCCCCTACCGCCTCTAGCTTCCGACCCGCCAAAAAGGGACAGGTTTATTTTGGTAGGTTTTATCTGGTGAAACAGTAAAGGCCTCGGCTCGTTTGGTGCGAGCCGAGGCCTTTTGCGTTGGACGGTTGCTGTCGGTGGTGAACTAGAACAGGAAGCCGATGGCGATGAGGGCGATGCTGACGATGAGCGCGGCGATGTCCAGGCCCTTGATGGGGTAGCGCTTGTACGAGCTGGCGCGCGTACGCAGATAGAAGCCGCGCTGTTCTGCCGCCAAGGCTGTGGCATCGGTCTTGCCCACGCTCGAGATGAGCAGCGGCACGCACAGTGGCAGCATGAGCTTAAGCTTCTTGATGGGGTTCTTGGTGTCGTACCCGACGCCGCGTGCGGTCTGCGCCTCCATGATGGCGTTCATCTCCTGACCAAACACCGGCACAAAGCGCAGCGCCGTGGTAAAGGTGAAGGCATAGCGATACGGTACGTGCAGCACCTCGACGCAGGCGTTGGCAAGGTCGTTGAGCTTGGTCACCATGAGCATGAGGATGAGTGGTAGCGCCACACCCAGCAGGCGCAGGCAGGCCTTTGATCCTGTGATGAGGCCCGTGTCGGTGATAAAGCCCCACACCACGTTGCCATCGCGCATAAAGGCCAGCTGGAGCACCAGCATGATAAGCGCGAGCGGAATCAGCAACTTGAGCAGCGAGAACAGACGGTTGACGACGCCGGCATAGGCACCCAGCGCAAGGGTGAGTGCCAAAAAGCCTAGCAGCGCCACGTAGGAGTCGGACAAGAAGATGCCGACGATGATGGCGGCGGCGAGGCCCAGTTTGACGACGGGGTTCAGGTGATGCAGCAGCGTATCGCCCGGCATGTAGTCGATGACGTTAACCACGGTGGATCATCTCCTTGGTAATTCGAACGACATCGGTGACCTCGCTCACCTGCGCAAAAGCGGGCGAGACGGAAGATGCCAGACGGCGCGAGAGTTCAATAACCTGGGGAGGCTCCACGTAGGCACGCCGCATGAGATCGATGTTCGAGAATAGCTCGTGCGTGCGGCCGCGGTCGAGGATGCGACCGTCGGCCATTACCACAATGCGCTCGGCAAAATCCGAGACGACTTCCATATCGTGGCAGACCATGATGACGGCGCAACCGCGCTCGGCCATGGTGCGCACCGTTTCCATGACGGTCATGCACTCGCGGTAATCAAGGCCGCTCGTGGGCTCGTCGAGCACGACGATCTTGGGCTCAACCACTACGACGGAGGCAAGCGCCACCATTTGTCGCTGACCGCGCGAGAGCGAGAAGGGCGCCTCGTCGGCCGGCAAGCCAAAGCGGTCGATGACGAGCTGGGCGCGACGCAGAGCCTCGGCACGGTCGATGCCGGCAAGCTCCAGGCCAAAGGCGACCTCGTTGAGCACGGTGTCCTTGCAGATCTGGCGGTCGGGGTTTTGGAAGAGGGTCGCGACCTCGCGAGCGATGCGGCTCGTGGGAACGGCTGCGGTATCCAGTCCCGTGACGCGCACGCTGCCCGAGGCGGGCTTAAGCAGGCCTGTGAGCAGCTTGGTGAGCGTGGTCTTGCCGGCACCGTTCTGGCCGACGATGCCCACGAGCTCGCCGGGATAGAGGGTCAGGTTGAGGTCGTGGACGGCGGCGCCGCCATTGGGATAGGCAAACTCAACATGGTCGAAGGTGAGTACGGGCTCGGCGTCCTTGGCATGAGGGCGCAACGACGGTGCATGCGGGGAACCGGCGGGCGCCTGGGCTTCGATGACCGCGTGTACGGGGTCGACGATGTCCGAAATCAGGCGCTCGGCCTCATCGACATCCAAGCAAGGGGTGCCGCTTACCAGGCCATCGGTTTGGAGGCTATTGAAGATACGCGTGACGCGAGGGCAGTCGACGCCGATGGCACGGAGCTCGTCGGTATGCGCGAAGACCTCGTGTGGCTCGCCCTGCAGCGCGATTTCGCCATGGTTGAGCACGAGCACGCGGTTGCAGTACTCTGAGAGCAGGGCGACCTTTTGCTCAACGACGACGATGGTGATTCCAAGTGCGCGGTTTGCCTCACGCAGCGTCTCGAAAACCAACGTGGAGCTGGCGGGGTCGAGTGCCGCGGTGGGCTCGTCGAGAACCAAGACGCGCGGACGCATGGCGAGGATGGCGGCGATGGCTACCTTTTGCTTCTGTCCGCCCGAGAGGGTGGCGATCTCGCGGGCGCGCAGGTCGCTGATGCCGACGGTCTCGAGCGTTTCGCTCACGCGCTGCTCGATCTGGTCGTGGGGAACGCCAAAGTTCTCGAGGCCAAAGAGCATCTCGTCCTCGACGACCGAGGCGACCATCTGCGTGTCGATATCCTGCAGCACACTGCCGACGATTTGCGACACGTCGGTCAGCGAGACCTCGCAGGTGTCGTGGCCGTCAACCATGACGGACCCAAAGAACGTGCCGGTGTAGTGGTGGGGCACGGCACCCGACAGGCAGGCGGCAAGCGTAGACTTGCCGGCGCCTGAGGGCCCGATGATGCCGATGAAATCTCCCTTGTTCACGCTGAGCGAGATGTGGCTGAGCGCCTGCTCGGTCTGCGTGCCATAGGAGAACGAGACATCGTCGACGTTGATGATCGTTTCCATGGATACCTTTCATAGTCATTGGGTGTTCCTATAGTTTTGTCAACCGTCGGGGTTACTCCCGGTAGGG